>JANOAI010000471.1:0-22153 GCA_031411055.1 Pirellulaceae bacterium | reverse complement strand
CGAGAAAATGTTGAGGAACCGGACGGCTTGCGCCGTTCCGCTACAAAGTTTTTTCCTTAGTCCACGCCATTTGAGTCAAGCGCTGCGGGGACGCAACATGATAAAGGATATCTCGGTCGAAGTGCGCCAACGGTGCGGTCGGCCTCCGGCAAGCAAGGCTTGCCAGAGGCTCTTTCAAAACTCCCCCAAGCCATACCATTGGACACGGAGGCATGCCTTAGAAAATCCACCGTTGTTTGCGTCTGAGCTCCATAATTGAAACTGCTATCGAGATTCAAACGTAGGACTTATCCTCAAAAACAGAGCTTTTTGAGGGGTAAACATGAATTTCGCAAACGAATCAACACACAGATTCTGCGGAAGAGCCAATTTTTTAGTTCACCTTGATTCAATGCTACAGGTTATTCAACGCGTCGAGGAGCGCTCTTGGCAAGTGAGTCGCGAATTTCACGCAGTATCAAAACATCCTCGGGTGTTACCGGAACCGGTGCAGCCGCTTCGGCCTTCTTCTTCATCGAATTAATCAACTTGACCATCATGAAAATGGCAAATGCGATAATCAAAAAATCGACGACGTTTTGAAGAAATGCGCCGTAGTTCGAAATGATTACGTCTTTCATTTCGGTCTTGGCAGTACCATCGGCCAGCTTCTCTATCACACCGTCCTTCCCCACAACTGGCATTTCAAACTTTGATTTCAAAGCCAACTCTTTAAAGTTAACGCCAGACTTTGCGGTCAAAAGGTTCAATGGGGGCATGATCATATCGTTAACCAATGACGTAACAATCTTCCCAAAGGCACCTCCGATGACGACCCCTACGGCGAGGTCGATCATATTGCCTTTCACGGCAAATTCTTTGAACTCTTTCATCATACTCATGGTCGAATTTCCTTTTAACTACTTTGAAATCATAAAACGGGGCTAAATTGGATATGTTTGAAATGTTTCGCTAAACACTGACAATCACGTGCCCCTGGAGGAACGTGCACTCCGTGACCATCCAATTGCGAAAACGTTGCGGGCTGTTTGGCGATACCTTACTAACAACGTAACCCCTCAACTACCCCCAAATTGATGAGTTTCGACAAAACGCAACGCCATTCGTCTCGCGCTGCCGTCTAGGTAAAATTTTCATTAGCCAAGGTTCGACGGGATGACATTCTTAAGAATCGCAATTAAGAGTTTCTGGGCCATTTCGGCCGCAACCAAAACTTCGGCATGCGATGTTTCCGCCAAACAATCGGGCGCTGCAATGTTCGTAATCACGGAGAAAGCCAACACACGCATCCCAAGCGACGCAGCCAAAATCGTTTCAGGAACCGTGCTCATCCCGACCATATCCGCTCCCATTCTTCGGAAAGCCCGATACTCAGCCCGGGATTCATAGTTTGGACCAAGCGTCGCCAAATAGGTCCCGCGCTGCAAACCAAACCCTAGCTGATGGGCGGCATCCAAAGCCGATTGCATCAGCACAGGGTTGTAGACACTAGGTGCGCGACGAACAACCCCTTGGGTGATCAAAGGAAGATTCCCTTCCGAAGCCTTCAACCCACTTCGATTCATAAGGTTGATATGGCTATCCATCAAAACAAGCTCACCAACCCTAAACCTCGGATTGATCCCCCCCGAAGCATTCGAAACGACGAGCGTCTCAGCCCCCATCGCATGCATGAGTCGAACCCCATAGGTGGCTGTGAACGGATCGTGTCCTTCGTAGAGATGCGCTCGCCCACGCATCATGACGGTCGGTTGCCCGGCAAAATCGCCAACAATTAACTCGCCAGCGTGGCCGGCCGCTGATAAATGCGGCATGTGAGGGATGTCGTGATACGGAATCGCAATGGAATCCTCGGCTTCAGCCGCCAAGCCGCCCAAGCCACTTCCAAGAATGATTCCAATCTTCGGCCTCATCGCGGTTCTGAAACGAACAGAAGCTAACGATTCATCAAGCTTTGTTGAAACGGATGTCAACGAATTACCTTCACACGGTTTAGAGAATGAAACAATGGGAAACAATTGTTCTCCATTTGGAACTGTCCGACCAGTGGTAGAAGGCGTTTTGCCAATAAGCAAGAACTACTAAAGTATCACAAAGCTCGAAAGCATCGACGAAAGTCGCTACCGTGGAACAAATGCAAGATAAATAGCGAAGACCAACAGACCGCCAATCATCGAAATGATCACTCCCGAAACTCGTCGGCGTCGTATGTAAAACAATAGCCAAAAACCGGTTAGAGAAACAACGATTAAGACAATCGCGGAGATATCGATGAGGAGCGACCAAACGGAGCCACTATCGCGACCCTTATGCAGATCATTCAGCACGCCAATGACACCAAACGATGTCTGAACCAAGTGATACTTGGCTGTTTCCCGATCGATAAAGGCATCGGCCGAATAACCGGGAGCTCGAAAGCCGATAACAACCTGAAAATCATCCGCCGTAAACTCTTTCACAGCCCCTCGAACGCCTTCGACCGCCCGCATGTGCTCGACGATTTCGAGTTTGGAAAGTCGACTAGCGTCGGCTGTAAGCCAGTTTCGATTCAATTCGCCGTGACTCTCCTTCGTGATCTGCTGATTGCCACCTAACCACGTCGGATGGTTGAGGGTCAATCCGGTGATGCTAAAAAAGAAGACCACACCGAAAGAGATAAGCGAAACATACAGATGGAGCCATCGGGCCAACATGGCCGATACTTGTTTCCATCGGCGTCGATGCGGCGTAAAGCCTTGACTAGGATGAATATTTTCAGGCAACAAATCGATCCATTACTTATCAGTGAGCTGGTATTCGATCGCGACTTGCTTGATTTCGACATTGCCTTCCAGCACTTCTTTAAATCCACTGTCCGACAATTCAATCGGCTTTTTAATAATTTGATATGTCCCGTGCTCGCGAGCGGCCTCTACCAAGAGAGTGTACTTTCCTTTCTTTACCGGTTGTCCATGATCATCCTCTCCATTCCAAGCAACTTTGTACTTGCCAGGAGCCTTCGTGGCCGAGGAAACCGTTCCAATCAAATTCTTGCCGTCGACAAGCTTTCGCATCGAATCGTTTTTGAACCATACGCGCAAATCGCGATGCCAACGCGGTCCAGGTTCGGACGTTTGTAACCACAAGGCCAGCGTTCGAACTGGAAAATCGTTTTCGTCCTCAATCCAAACGGCGATGTAAGGACGACGATAGCGTCCCCCTTGTGAGGCGTTGTTGATTTCCAGCTCAACAACCAGTTTCGAACTGTCTTTCCAAATTTCGCCACTCTTCGCGATCGGCGAATTTACGGCAACGTAAATCGGACTCTTGTAGACAGGGCTCGGCCAACCGTCACTCTGAACAACACTTCCATCCGCTAGAACAAGCAGACAATCGACCTCTTGAGAATCGATACAAACCTGAAGCGATTCCTTAATGTCGAGAACACTAAATGCAGTAGCAAGTGCGTCAGCAGTCACAGCGTCCTTAGCAATAACCGACGAACTGACGACAGTGTTGGTCGGTTTGGCTGAACGCGGGTCGATGATATGCGAGTATCGCTGACCTGCGATATAAAACCCACGATGGTAGTTGCCGCTCGTCGCAATCGCTCGGTCGTACAATTCTACGCTCGCAATCGGATTGGCATTATCTTCATTTTGGAACGGATTCGGAATGGAGACCGGTACCTTCGCATCACCAAAGCATCGTAAATCGCCTCCAATATTGATGAATCCCCCCGTGATTCCGGAACGAGCCATCGCCAGTTCGCCAGCTCGATCAATGATGTAGCCCTTAGCAATCGCATCGAAACAAACAGAATCCAAACTCCGTTTGAGGATCTGATTTTCAGTCTTCGTAAGTTGCCACCACCTGGACGCAATCGTCGAAATTGCTTCTTTCAGTTCGCTTTCACCTGGTAGCCGTTGCTCGGACTCACAACGCTTCCAAAGCTCCGTTGCCACGTGAACATTGGGATCAAATGCACCTGCCGTTTGATCGCTCAATTGATCCGACCGTTTGAATACGGCATAGAGATCGTTCGAAACGTTGAGTGTACCTGACCGACTTGTATTCCACTGAGAAAGTTCGCTGGTTGCATCGTAAACGCTGAGCACTTTACGCAGACGCTCAATCTCGACAAGGACTGCTTGTTCAGTTTGATCGGCGGATTCAAACGAATCGGCATTCAAATTCAGTTCAAGCGACGTCCCTAAAACATTCTCGTGATAGAAACGATAAGTATCGCCAGCTTGAGCGATCGCGACCAATAGGTAGAAAGCCGCGACGCATTGAAAGAACGATAAAACTGATTTCATTGTTAGCCGTTGATTACTGAGGTCGTTGTGGGCGGCGTTCTGAACGTTCTTCGGGGCCAGGAGCAGCACCGCCAGGTCCACCGCGCTCACCGCCTGGACCACCTCGTTCACCACCAGGTCCGCCAGGACCACCGCGTTCACCGCCTGGTCCACCGCGACCTCCCATTCCGCTGCCGCTACTCATTTCCTTCTTCGCCATGGCGATCAACTCTTCTTTGCTGGCAAGTCCATCGCTGTTCGTGTCAGCCCGCCCAATCAGTCCCTGCATACGTTCCGAAAGCTCATCTTTCGATAAACTTCCGTCTTTGTTGGCATCGAATTGCATAAAACGAGCGGCCATATCTTCCGGATTTCCACCTTGCCCACCGGGGCCTCCACCTTCACCTCCAGGTCCTCCACGACGACCAAAGCCTTCCTGAGGAGGACCACCTTCGGGTCGAAGTTCGTCTTCCGTGAGCGAGCCATCCTTATTCTTATCCAGCGCTAACAACGCCACAGCTGCCTTGGAAATCTCCTCTTTGGAAAGTACCCCGTCCTTGTCTGTATCCAACGCCATCATGATCGGGTTAATGCGACCAAAACCCGGCCCACCAAAACCCGGCCCACCAGGTCCACGCGGACCACCTTCCGGTCGCCCTTCAAAGCCACGCGGTCCACCCTCTGGACGCTGACCTCCTTCTGGACGCTCGCCACCTGGAGGCCCGCGACGCTCCTCTTGAGCGAGACTGATGCTTGCGAACGCAATCAGTAACAATAGCGTATTTGAACCGAATGAAAGAAAAAATCGAGAAAGAGTAGTCATTGCATAGTTTCCTGAGATTGCGAGAGACCGCATCATATAAGCATCGATGAGTTTTTTCAAACCGCGATTGGAGAACAAACCCAGGGGAAGCCAACAAGTTCCGATGAATACCGATGAAGTTTCCTAATCCCTTTTTCGACTAGTTCTCGATGAGCTCCACCCTCAATTGTTCAGCATCACCAGTGCCGCCCTTCTCTCCGAGAACGAAGCGTTCCCGCCTACTAAACGTATTTCGGATCGCAAAACACAAATCGCCAACAAGCAGCTCCAACTCCAATGAACAACTCAATTTCCGCACCAAAGAAGCCGCACTCCAATGAATGCAGAAATCGCGAAATACGGCAACCTTTTTAGTAGTAATTGCGGCTTCAATGAGTTGATACCATGCTGATGCCAGATCGCAAAAGTTATCCGGCGATGGCGGAGTGATGGTTCGTTAGTCAAAGAGTCGCGACAGCGGAGCTTCGCGGTACACTTTGATTGAATACGGCTGCTGAATAGGGCGTACTTCGTCTAAAATTCAAAAGGTCTGTGTTTGATTGTTTGCAACTCGGGTAAAAAACCAATGTTCACTCAACGTGTATTCAACCGCCACTTTTTGATTGCCTTGTGTGCCTGCCATTGGCTAGCGATTCGTGCGTTCCCTACGTTTTCCCAAGAACCACGAGTGGCAGTAGATCCTCCAACCAAAACGCTAGCCGAAGAGTCTTGGAAAGCGGCAGAGGCGAGTTTTCTTTCAAAGGTTCGTCAGTTGACGTTTGAAGGAGCCAGGGCCGGCGAAGGGTACTTTAGCGGCGATGGCAGGCAAATGGTTTTTCAAAGCGAGCGAGAATCGGGCAACCCGTTTTATCAAATCTATCTCATGGATCGCGAATCCGGTGACACGATTCGAGTCTCACCAGGCCACGGCAAGACTTCGTGCGCATGGATTCATCCCAACGGTCAGAACATCTTATTCGCATCGACCCAGTTCGATCCGCAGGCGCTCGACAAGCAAAAAGCCGAATTAGAATTCCGAGCCTCGGGTCAAAAAAAGAGGTATTCGTGGGATTACGATGAGACATACGATCTGGTGGTTTTTGATCGGCCGAACAATTCGTACAAACAGCTCACCCATGAGCAGGGTTATGACGCTGAAGGGTCGTACTCACCCGACGGAAGTCTGATTGCGTTCTCATCCAACCGCCGAGCCTATACCAACGAACTTTCAGATCACGAACGAGAATTGTTCAAGATCGATCCCGCTTCGGCGCTCGATTTGTATGTCATGAATTCGGATGGAAGCAACGTGCGACGGATCACGGATGTGGTGGGCTACGATGGTGGGCCGTTTTTCTCCCCGGATGGCAATCGCATTTGTTGGCGAAGATTTGCCGAGAATGGCGCCCAAGCCGAAATCTACTCGGCCAACCTAGATGGCTCGGACGTTCAGTGTTTGACGAAGTTAGGGGTGATGAGCTGGGCTCCGTTCTATCATCCATCCGGCGATTATTTGATATTCACGTCGAACTTACTTGGCTTTGATAACTTTGAACTTTATGCCGTCGATGCCCAAGGAACAAAGTCTCCCGTTCGCATTACCCACACGAAAGGTTTCGATGGCTTGCCAGTCTTTACACCGGATGGAAAATCGCTGAGCTGGACCTCCAATCGGACGCAGAATGAAAAATCGCAAATCTTCATCGCGCAATGGAATGATGCAGCGGTCCGCCAAGCACTTGGACTTGTCGAAGCGTCGCAGACCAACATCCTATCGGTAAATAATCTCAATCGAATTGAGATTCTTCCCAATGCCCAGGAGAATGCGAAATCCAACCTGCGAGTCGCCAATCAAGATTTTAGTGCGGGTGATATTGGTCGACATGTCGATTATCTCTGTCGGCCTGAGCTCGGCGGAAGACTCACTGGAACACCGGGCGAGAAGAATGCGACCGCCTATGTGGCTGCCTTTATGGAGGATCTTGGCTTGGTGCCAGCCGGAGAGAACAAAAGTTTCTTTCAAAACTTTCCATTCACGGCCAGTATTGAATTGGGGGCTGGCAATACTCTGACGTGGAACGACCAAACCTACAAAGCGAACGAACAATGGCGTCCGATCGTCTTTTCGAAAACAGGCGTTATCGAAGCGAAGGAAGTTGTCTTCGGGGGGTACGGATTGGTGGCCGCCAAAGATGAAAAGCATCCCGAGTACGATTCCTATGTCCATTTGGATGTTGAAGGAAAGTGGGTCCTCGTCTTCCGTAACTTGCCGATGGATGTCACGCCGGAACGCCGTCAACATTTGTCACGAGCTGCCTCGTTGAGATACAAAGCAATGGTCGCACGCGATCGAGGGGCGGTTGGCTTGATCGTCGTCAGCGGACCAACCAGTCAGGTTCGCCAACAGCTTGTTCCTCTGCATACAGATGGCGCGCTGGCGGGGAGTAGTATCGCGGCCCTGAGTGTGACCGATGAACTTGCTAAAGCGTGGTTGGCTTCCGAGGGCGAAGACATGGCCGAGATTCAAAAGGCCCTCGATTCGGGAGAGATGATGATGGGAGTTCCTCTCACGAAAGTTAAACTATCTGCGAACATCGACGTTCAGCAAATTAAACGCGAGGGCCAAAATGTGTTGGGGCGATTGGTTACCGGCGACCAGCCTAAGCCAACGGCTCTCATCATTGGCGCACACATCGATCACCTTGGCCAAGGTTCCAATGGAAATTCGCTGGCGCGTGAGGATGAACGCGACGGGATTCATCGTGGCGCGGACGACAATGCTTCGGGCGTCGCTGGAATGCTGGAGATCGCTCAGTATCTCGCGCAGCAGAAGAAGGCTGGCTTAGCCTGGAAGCATGACGTTCTCTTTGCGGCCTGGTCGGGCGAAGAACTAGGTTTGATCGGATCCAGTTACTATGCCGAGAAATTCGAACCCAAAGAGATGTATCCATCGATTATTGCTTGTTTAAATCTCGATATGATCGGGCGCTTGCGCGAGAAGATGGTCGTTCAAGGGATCGGATCGTCGACAGTCTGGCCGAGTGAAATCGAGCGAAGAAATGCGGTGGTTGGCTTGGATCTCACCCTTCAGAACGACAGCTATTTACCGACCGATGCCAGTACTTTTTTTATGAAGGGGGTCCCCATTTTGTCGGCTTTTACCGGGCAGCATAGCGAGTATCACACTCCGCGGGACGTCCCGGAATTGCTCAATTACGAAGGGGCAGCTGAGACTTCGAAACTTTTTGGATTGATCGCCCGAAGCTTGGCAACTACCGAGGCTCCGCCACCGTTTGTGCCGCAAAAGGCCCCAGAAAATCAGGGGACGCGAGCTAATATGGCTGCTTATCTTGGGACGATTCCGGACTACACTCAGGGCGATTTGAAAGGGGTGAAGTTAGCCGGAGTTACCCCTGGGGCACCGGCGGCTGAGGCGGGGGTGAAAGCCAAGGACGTGATCATCGAACTTGCTGGCAAGAAGATCGACAATGTCTATGATTACACGTATGCTATTGAGGCGTTGCGAGTCGGGCAGGAGACGGAAATCGTCGTCCGGCGCGATCAAGACGAACTTCGTCTTAAAATCACCCCCAAATCGCGTCAGTAAGTACCGTGTAGCATGGCTTTCCGTCATCCGGCCTTGGACCTCACTGTGGCAGTGACCACGCCGGAAAACATCAGCTTTGAATATCAAATCGCCGGTCCGTTTCGTCGGTTGCCAGCGATGATTTTGGATATTGCCATTCGCTGGCTGATCGTCATTGTCGTCGTGATCATCGCCCTATTCACTGGCATACTGGCTGCATTTCCTAATTCGGGCGTCCTGCTCGCTGTCGGAATGAATTTAGGGATTTTCGCCCTGAGCTGGTTCTATGGTTTGTTCTTTGAGATCGTTTGGAACGGTCAAACACCCGGTAAACGGGCAATGAACTTACGCGTTGTTTCCGTGGATGGTCGACCGATCAATGGGGCGCAAGCCACGATCCGAAATTTTCTTCGTGTTGCCGATTTCTTTCCGTATGTTTCGTTGCAAGCCTTGTTTCCAGAATCCGGCTTAATGATTCCAACGTTGTTAGTATCGCTCATTTGCATGCTCATGACGCGTCGATTTCAGCGTGTGGGTGATCTCGCAGCAGGAACGATGGTCGTGGTTGATGAACGAGGATGGCAATCAAAAAAAGTTTCAGTTACCGATGCGCGAGTCGCATCGCTGGCAGAATTTATCCCGGCTAATTTCCAGATGACCCGTTCGATGGCCAAGACAATCGCCCTCTACATGGAACGTCGACCGCAAATGTCCGCGACTCGCCAACAGCAAGTCGCGATGATTTTAGCTGGCCCTTTGATGGAAAAATTTGAATTTCGCCGAGACACGTCGGCCGATTTATTCCTGTCAGCCCTCTATTTCCGAGAGTTTTACAATGATAAGGATAAAGCCAACGTACAACCGATTCGAAATGCAGGTTCACCGTTGGTCGCCGATCAACCATCGAAGAGCGATTCGATGGTTACTCAAGTCGAGCTTATTTCCGAGGCGCCTTTACTTGAGGCGAGTTCATAGTGCGTACTGGAGATTTACTCGACAAGCGACGGGCTGATTGGTCTGAACTGGAGCAATTATGTGATGCCTTTCAAGCGTCGAAGAAGAGTGTTGTTCGATCGGGAAAGACCGTTTCGAGATTGGCTTCCCTCTATCGCGGTACGTGCAGCGATTTAGCCATGGCCGAAGTTTATCAACTTCCACCCGTTACGATTGAATACCTACATCGCTTGGTCGCGCGAGCGCACAATCAACTGTATCAGTCACGCCGATTTGAATGGGAGAAATGGAGCAAGGTCATTGCGGTCGATATGCCGCGAACAATTTTTTCTGATGTCTGCGTTCACATCGCAGCGCTCGTTTTCTTTGGGTTGTTTGCGTTGGGAGCCATGCTTGGCAGCAACGAAACAACCTTTGCAACCTTTGCAACTCAGATTGCTGGTGATGAAGCCTTAGAAGACCTTGAGAAATCGTTTGAGAAACCTTTGTCTGCAAATTTCAATCACTATGTATTCATGGCTTCGTTTTATATTCGCCACAATACTTCGATTGGTTTGAGATGTTTCGGAATGGGGCCTCTGATTATTCCATGCATTGTTGAACTTGGATTTCAAGCAGTGTTGCTTGGAACGATGTTCGGCTATATGGCTCGTCCTGATGTCGCCGCTGGGGAACACTTCTTTGAATTCGTCACCGCCCATGGTCCTTTCGAGTTGACGGCGATCGCGTTGTCCGCTGCCGCCGGATTGCGATTGGGTTTTGGGCTCGTTGCTACAGCCGGCTTGATGCGAATCGAATCCTTTAAAGCTCATGCCTTGCGAGCTCTACCGATAGCCTTCGCGGCTGTATTTCTCTTTTTTCTGGCCGCGATTACCGAGGGTTTTATCTCGCCTTCGCCGTTACCTTACGCGTTTAAGGCTTTCTGGGCGATCGCGTCCAGCATGGCGATGATGTTTTACTTTGTCGTACTCGGCGTGCCTCGCGGAGGTGATCGTGGAACTTGATAAAACCTCGATTGTTTTACGACAACGGTCACTGCTTGAATTGGTCGATCTGAGCTTGGTCGTCATGCGCGTGTATTGGAAAAGTTTGATTAGCAAAGCCTTGCTCGGGGTCATTCCATTTGCCATCGTCAATATTTTGATTCTTCATTCGATGACCGATTATGAACGGTTGATTACCTTCAATTATCAGTTTATCGAAGAGACTTCGCTTCGTGTTCGCTATTTGACTTTCATGTCAAGTGTTATCTTGGTCGAAGCACCTTTAGCATTGCTTGGGGTGACTTACTTCTTAGGCCAAGCGGTTTTCTTTGAACGACCCTCGATGAAAGAGTTCGGTTCGGTTGTCTCTCGATCATGGTTCGCCATCGTGTGGTTACTTGGAATTCTTCGTTTGGGAATTGTCGGACCGCTGCTGTGCATCTTTCCGGCATTCGGCGACGAAACGTGGGAAGCAGGGATTGAAATATTTTGGTTCGGGTTTGTTTTGGGCGGGATCGCCATAGCCATTCGGGCCTTTCGACCATTCGCACCCGAGTTACTCGTGTTGGAGCGGTCGCCACTCTTTTCGAGAAAAAAATGGGGTGATGGTGTGACAACTTTCGGATCGCGATCACGATGGTTCCACCGCGCCATTTCCGGTGAACTTTTCGGTCGCTACCTTGCGATGACTTTTGCAATGCTCTCATTGCTAGCCTCGCTCACCTTGAGCGAGCTCGCGATCGGAGGCATCTTCTTCGGAACTTGGACTTGGGGTTGGTGGATGGATTGGATTCTGTTTCCCTTGAATGTTTGGCTGATCGCATTATGGAGTTGCATCTTCCGACTACTTTCCTACCTCGATTGTCGAACGCGGCTTGAAGGATGGGAGCTGGAGCTCCGTTTAAAAGCAGAAGCGGCTCGTTTGTCAGGAGGCGTTTCTTGATTCCTTTTGACTACGATTCTTGGTCGAAAGTCGCAGACTGTGCTTGGCAATGGTGCTCGTGCGCCGTTCGACGATCAGGCCGTATTTTCGTTGAAAGGAATACGCGCCCGCATTTACTCTCTTTTGTCGCCGCAATGCTACTCGGTACACTTTGTACTTCCACGATCTTAGCGGAAGAATTACGCGCCGGAATCTCATCGGAAGTCCTTGAGCGTGCCACGAGCAAATCATGGTTCGATGCTTCGAAGGGTGAATGGGTCTATCCACCCGCCAACGATATAAAGACGTCTGAATCGAGCCTAGAGGAGAGAAGCAAGTACGTCATTCAGCCTAAATCTTCAACGACTTCATCGGATTCGTCTTGGTGGGACTGGTGGGACAATTTCTGGAACGGCTCTGGCAATTTCTGGTCGGGTATGGGTGATTTTTGGTCCGGCTTTGGCGAAATCTTTGTCTACTTAATGCAAGCCCTGCTGGTGATCGCGTTAATCGCATTGGTGGCTTTTTTAGTCCTAGCGATCGTCAATGGCTCGGCCAATCCGCTCGCTTGGCGATTTCGAAAAAACAACACGGCTACCAAAAAGATCATTCACGATCCGGCCAAAATCATCGACTTGCCCTTTGCGGTCCAGACAGCAAACGGCGATTTGTTCAGTCAAGCCGAAGCCTACCGTCGGGCGGGCGAATACTCGCAATCCATCATTTATCTCTTTGGGCATATTTTGGTTGAACTCGACGCAAGAAATCTGATCCATTTGCAGCGAGGCAAGACGAATCGGATGTACTTGCGAGAACTCAAGCCGGTGCCTGAAATCGCGAAATACCATCAATACTTTATTCAAGTATTTGAAGCGGTTTTCTTTGGACGATATCCGATCAAGCAAGAGCAATGCGATCGATGCTGGAATCTCTTGCCAACCCTCAATCGAGCCCTCGATGCAGCGAAAGATGCGCAGCACGAGAGTGTGGAGCATGTGACGGCCCCCATTGCGACTGAACCAAGCGTTTCCGTACGCAGTACGGTCGGGGCGTTACTCCTAGCCCTCGGTTTCGGTTTGAGTGGTTGCAACGTCAAAAGTAATATACCGATGGAGGCGTACGGTGAGAGTTCGGGACAGGATGAGCGAACGGAACTAGGTGGATTGGGCTTGTTTCGATCGCTCTGTGAAGAGAAAGGATGCCGGACATTTGATCAGCCATCGCTTACGTCGCGCGCCTATCGTCTCAACTGGATGGTTTGGACTCCCAAAGATTTTCGAATGCCCAATGCACGAGAACTGCAGTGGTTCAATGACTGGCTAACTTCGGACAAGCCTCGAACGCTCATTTTTATTGGACGCGACTATTCGCCCAGCGCTAGCTACTGGCAACAAGCTGCGGCGAGTTCTTCATCAAACGATCGAGCCACCTACCGAACCCGAGCCGCATTCGCGGAAAACAAACTTGAAACGTTGCGTTATGAAGGCATTGATTCCGTTGAGTGTGACTGGTTCGAATCGGCAGCAACAAAGAGCCCTAGTCGAATCGTCGATCAGTTTCAGGGAGCTTGGTCCAAGATCATCGAATCCGATTCAAACTATGTGGTGCTCAAGAACAGCTTGAAGCCCAAGTCTGTCGCGTGGAAACGCACACCCGTTCCGCTCTCAAAAAACGGGCTCATTGTTACCAATAGTGCGACCCCATCGGATCAAAGTGAAACGATTGATCATGGACGCCCCAAACTCGAGTATCTTCTTAAGAGTAAACAAGGAGAGCCATTAATTTGGCGAATGCGATTCAACCATTGGGGGGAAAACCAAATCATTGTCTTTTCGAACGCTTCGATCCTTGCCAACGAAGGGCTTACCAAACCCGGAAACCAAAAGCTGGTCGCGAAACTCTTAGAGAGTTGTCCCCCGAAAATGCGATTGGGCTTTTTGTCGAATGAGGGCCCAATTGTCGTCCGTCAGTTGGGTGAACCTGAAGAGCTTGAAGGTTTTGCGATGTTACGAGTATGGCCACTCAGCTTGATTTCGATGCACGGCTTAGTCGTCGGATTCATTGCCATTCTGGCCCTTTGGCCAATCTTTGGTCGTCCCCAAAAAGTACCAGCTGCCTCAACCACGGACTTTGGAAAACACATCGAGGCGCTCGGCGATCTTCTATACCGATCTCGGGATCGCGAATATGCTTTGAATCGAGTCGCGGAGTACTTTCGTGAAGTGCGGCGTGATACAACTGGTCCGTGGTCTGAGAAAATCGTCGATCCTTCAACTTCTTCCCAACCTCCGAAAGTACCATGAGCGATATCCCCTCACCTTCCGTTACATCCATTGAGCCCAACCCACCGCTAGCGGCTCAAGAACAGTCGGCCCAACCTGCGGTCCGACCTGAAGATTCTGCCCCACGAGCCGACGGTGGAAAGCGGTCCACGCGTGAACTGTTTGAAGCGGTCAGTACGGAAATTGGCAAGATATTCATCGGCCAAGAAGAATTAGTCTTAACGACACTCACGGCCCTTTTTTCGGGTGGCCACGTCCTGATCGAAAGCGTTCCCGGTCTTGGCAAGACCCTTTTTGTGCGGACACTCGGTCGAGTGTTAGGTTGTCATTTTGGACGCATCCAGTTCACGGCCGACTTGATGCCGTCCGATATCACCGGTGCTCCCATGCTCGACATGAAGACGCAAGATTTTCGCTTCCGTCCTGGCCCCGTGTTTACACAACTCCTGTTGGCCGACGAAATCAATCGGTCACCGGCCAAAACCCACGCCGCCCTGCTTGAAATCATGCAAGAGTATCGTGTAACGATCGATGGAACGAGTCACACCGTTCCGCGTCCTTTCTTGGTCATGGCCACCCAAAACCCAATCGAAAGCGAAGGCACCTACTCGTTGCCTGAAGCACAACTCGACCGCTTTATGTTCAAATCGATGGTCGACTATCCAACCGAAGCCGAAGAAGCCAGCGTCTTGGAATTGCATAGTAAGCAAGTCGACATCAATGCTCAGCTGAAGCACGCGATCCAACAAATTACAAATGCCGAAGAAATCATGGGCACGATCCAAAGCAACGCGAAGGTTCGTATCGAACCGAAGTTGTTGAACTACATCAATAAGATTGTCCGTAGCACCCGATCTTGGCCCACCTTTCACTTGGGAGCGTCGCCACGAGCAGGTATTGCTTTGATGCAAGGCGCTCGCACACTGGCCGCTTTCCGTGGTCGAAGTTATGCCGTCCCCGACGATGTGGTGGAGATTGCCGTGCCCGCCTTACGACACCGTGTCATCATGACCGCCGAAGCCGAAGTCGAAGGCCACAGCACCGACAACGAGCTGAAACAACTCCTCAAGAGCATCGACGTTCCAAGAAGTTAAATCACCATGTTTTCGTTGGAATGGCTCCAGCAGTCGCTCGCATATCTTCCATGGTTGATCTTTGCGATCATCCTATCACCAACGCTTTTGTTGGCCTACTTTGGTCGCACCTATCCGACACATCGCTGGATGTTCGTTCTCATTCCAATCACCGCTCTCTTAATCGCTGGAATTCTTATCTCGCTTTTTCAAGAGGCGGAACATGGAAAATGGCTCTTTAACGTCATTGCTGGTACCTTCGTTGTCGTCGACGCCGTAGCCATTTTTTTCTTGACTATCGATCTGCTGACGGTCGTAGGACGATGCCAGATTCGTGTTGAGCGTTCGATGATGCGGGTTGCGTCTTTAGCTAAGTCGCATGAAGTAACACTTCAACTAAGCAATACATCAACACGATTGTGGACGATTGATATTCGCGATGACCAACCGGAGGGACTCGATCCTGAACCGGCTGAACAACGCCTCACCCTCCCTGCTTCCAAACGAGCTGTTCTCACCTATCACATACGCGCCCATCGACGCGGCGAGTTCTCGTTCGAGAAAACCTACCTGCGACTTCACAGCCGATTCGGTTTCTGGGTTCGCGACACCTTCAAAGAGGTCCCAGGAACGTTACACGTCTATCCTGACATGAAACAGCTTGCCGAATACGCTATTTTGGCTCGGACGAATCGCTTAAGTCTTATCGGCGTCCGACGCACTCGCAAAGTCGGCCAAGATAATAATTTCGAGCGGCTACGCGACTACAACGATGGCGATAATTACAAGCATATCGACTGGCGAAGTACGGCTCGAAGACAAAAGATTACAGTGAAACAGTTTCAGAGTGATCACAGCCAGCGCATCGTCTTCATGGTCGATTGTGGGCGAATGATGACCAACGAGTTTCAAGGATTGAACTTGGTCGATTACGCTCTCAACTCAATGCTCATGCTGAGCTACGTCGCTCTTCAACAGCGCGATTCGGTCGGCTTGCTTTGTTTCTCCGATCGCGTCCACGACTACGTACCCCTCGCGAGTGGCCGCAGCCACATGAATCGCTTGCTGCACGCCAGTTTTGATCGCTTTCCGACGATGGTCCAATCGCGTTTTGATTCAGCCTTCCTTCATTTTTCGGGTCACTGCCGTCGTCGGTCGATGGTCGTTTTGATCACGAATGTTATTGATGAAGTCTCAGCCAACCAAGTCACCAACTATCTCGGCAATCTGTCAGGACGTCACTTGCCCGTCTTAGCTCTTCTTCGCGATCATCGAATGTTTGACTATGCAGATTATCCTGACATCGATGATACGGTCCTGTATCGCAGTGCCGCTGCGGCTCAAATTTTGGTTTGGCGAAACGAGGTCATTCGACGAATGCAACGCCAAGGCGTTTTGGTAGTCGATGCTTTTCCAGAACAGCTCACTTCTCCGCTCGTCAATCAGTATCTTGAAGCCAAAGCCAAGCATCTGTTGTAGAAATGCGTATTACGTCGCTCGCAAGAAGCCAATCGGATGACCTGAGTTTCCTTGAGGGTAGAAGTTTCGTATGTTCGGAAGGACCGTTCTCAGCAGGTCGTCGTTAGGGACACCGATCCAGCGACATACTTCAGCGTGATACGCATCGCTCGACAAGCGTGGCACATAGGTTCCACGATCCGATGTATCAATCGGGCTTTGAACTCCTAGTTTCACCTCTGGATACGTACCCCAAATCCGATTCGAACCAGCAGGTCCACCACCTGTATTCACCGCTCCACCCATGACGAACATATTGTTCCCCCAGGCGTGATCCGATCCAATTCCATTCGACGAAATCGTTCGACCGAAATCAGACACAGTAAAAGTAGTCACGCGATTCAAAAGTCCTTCCGCCTGAAGAAAATCATGAAAGGCTTTTATGCCTCGATCAACATCAGGAAGTTGTTCATTCATTCCCGCAAGCAAGCCTGCATGGTGGTCCCACCCCCCTACTTCGACAAAGAAGATTTGACGTGTTTGATTAAGAGCCGTTCGTGCCTTGATCGCCCGAGCTACCGAAGCGAGTTGTCCACCCAATCCGTAATTGCTGACGTCGAATGGAAGGATATTGGGCCCACTCGGCAGCGTCACTGCTTCGATTGCTGTTTGATAGTCTTCTGCCGCCCGAAAGCTCGCATTTCGCTCGTGTGCGATCGTCTTTTCCAACAAGTCCGAGTAGGTTTGGTTAACAAGATCGTTGCGAACATCCGAAATCGATTTTTCGTATCGAGCGAGGTATTGATAGCGTTGCGTTCCTGGCAGAGCAAACGAGTAAACACGCTCGGCACCACCAATGTATTCATTGGAATACTGCGGCGATACGGAGTACGGTCGGGTGCGAGTGCCACGCTCCCATAGCGTATTGCCAGACAGCGAAATTGCGGTGTATACGTTCAACGTGTTGTCATTGACAGGGTCGGTGAGCAAATCTGCCATGCGTCCGCCCCATCCCTGAGATTCCAATCGAGAAGTTGGGAGTGCGGTATGCCAGTGCCGTTGAAAATCGGAATGACTAAACAACCCGATCGGCTTCTGAACATCTGACCTTTCGAATGCAACTTTGTCGGCGATCGGCTCTACCAGTGTTCCAACATTCGCAACGAACGTAGCTCGGCCTTGATTGAAGAGGTCGCGCAAGTAAGGAAGTCGCGGATGTACCCCAAAGGTTTTTCCGGTTGCGTTGTCAACGATCGGCAAGAGGTTTCCATAGACTGAATCCACTGCTTCAAATCCCTGCCGCTTGAGGGCCATATTCGTTCGTGAAGCCAAGTAAGCATTGTAGTCGGCATCATTCGCCGTCGTGCCGAAGGGGGTTAGGAGTTGAAATCCGTCGATGCCCCCGTTGAAGAATATGCAAACGAGGGCTTTGTAGTTGCCATCATTGGGTATGGTCGAAGCCGCCAATGCGGAACTCGTAAGCTTTAAATTGACGAGCGTCGACAAGAAAGTTGCCGATGTCATGAGTCCACAAGTACCGCCTCGAAGCACTTCACGTCGGGATATAGGACGACGCGACGAAGATGGGGATTGGCGAGCCATAGTGTTTATTCCTCGAAAAGACTTTTAGATTGGAGAATGGTTTCGCGACCAAAAAGGCTACGGAAGCAACGCGTCTATTTGCTTACCAGGAAACTTGGAGAGTCGATAACACTCATCACAGCCGCTCTGGCTAAATCGAGAGCTTCGTCTTGGTCTACCGTAGCACCAGCTTCGGCGCGTTGTACATCAAGCACTTGGACGAGTTTTCGCCGGTAGGACTCGTTGAGAGTTCCTTGGCAAAACAGAAGATCAAGACGTTCGACAAGCTTTGCTGCTCCCCCAACTTGTTGAGGCATCGTACTCGCCATCGCTGCAAATGTACCTATCGATGGATAGCCGTTGGAATCATCGAGGAAAACGCGACAACGCGTCGAATGCAACATGGTTGTCACATCTTCACCTTGGTATAGCGACGTACTGTTCTTGGCCGATGGAGGAACCGGTGGATTTGCGTTAGGGCTCCCAGGATCAAAGTATCCTTCCCACAAACCCGATTCGTACAAGGGTCCCCATACAATGACGTACTGAAAAAAATTGGCGGTCCGCGCAGTCGTTATCCCGTTGACGATTTGGAACTCGGGTGCGACCAATTTCCCAATAGGATTGCGAGTCGACGGGGCGAAGTTGGCAATGTCGCCAGCAGGCTGAAAGGTGGGAAGGTAGAAATTAAAGACACTCGGCGCAGAATACGGGTTTTGATCAAACTCCCAGTTACGAGTCCGCAATCGAAAATCGGTTGACAGAGGGACCGTTTCGTAGGTTGTGTCAACTCCATTTCGTTCCGCATTTAGGACAGTCGTCCCTCTTTCGTAGACCGCTCTGGCTTTCAGTCCACGAAGCATGCGTGTGAAATTCACGACCGGTTCCTGCAAACGCGAGTCTTCCGAACCCATCGTTGTCACAACAATGCGATTCGGATTACGAAGGTACTGTGTCCGAATCGGCGACCAAGCTTCTGGGTCTAAAAGGATAGCCCGGATAACTGCATTGAGGTCACCACGAACAGGCGGTGTTGCTCCGTTATTCTTAAAGACGCTGGTGACCCGATTCAAGTAAGCTCGCGACGGGTTCGATTTGACTAATCGTTGAATAAGGAGATTGCAAACAAATGGAGGGCACGATTGATGCCCAAACAGACCATCCAAGGCGCTCGAAATATCAGCGCTGCATTGAGCACGCGTCGCATTCGACGGCAACGCGATCAACGTCCCATGAAGCAAGCTCTTCGCCGCCAACTCATGCTGCGATTTCGCCATTGTCATGGGAAACGTGAAGCGAGCTGTTCCGGCAAATCCGGAATTGTCTCCCGCCGAAAGATAACTGCCACCGGAGCCGTTGTAACCCAGTCCGGTGAAAACTTTTGCGTACTCACGAATATCGGTATTCGTATAAGTTGGTATCGATACACCCTGACTGTCTTGGACGTGGGTACCGTCATCATTGAGACGGTACAATCCAATCGTAAATAATTGCATCACTTCGCGAGCATAGTTCTCATCGGGATAGCGATTCTCGGACGGAACTGCTTTTGAATTTCCTCGAAAACTCAGCCAGTCCCCCATCACCGCGTGATACGTTACTTTTTGTAAAATGTCCCGATAAGAACCGAACGCATTCTCCACGAAAATATCGTAGAAATTAGAGATACCAAGGAATTGAGGTTTCCGCGTACTTCCGTTGGGCCCGACGCCAGCACCCTCTAATTCCGGATTGTTAAAATCTCCATTGACGGTTGAAACAACCATGATTTGAGCCAGCGTCCAGGCGATCTTCTGTCGTAACTGATCTGGCGCTGCGACCGCGTTGTGCCACCAAGCATCGTCGCGATAACGATAAACCTCCGGGACATAAGAAGCAGCACCGTTCGCGGCGGGTGGTAACAACGGCGTAATTGGTACTCCGAGTTTGTTCGTAATCCGACACTCTGCTAGGTCCTGGGCGATAAACGCTTCGGCTTTAGCCTCGTGCAACGATTTTCCAGGATGACCACTGGCGGTCGGATTTGACTGCCGATCAAGCCACTCCGAAGCGGCGTAAAGCGTTCCGATCTGTCGCATTCGTAAGGCCAGCGCATCGATCTCGGCCTCGGTCGGACCGAACGTGGCGTGCGTTAAAAACTGCGACGCCTGAATTTTCGAGGTGACTTGCAATAGCTCATCCCTCGTCGCCACCGTAAATGTCCCAGCGACGGACCATGATGACGTCACCAAGGCCAATGCCACGAAAGCATGGCTACAAAGAGTCGACAACTTCTTAAGCATAGAAGCCTCCAGTCGAGATCCGATTGTGTTGATGAGAAATGTTCCTAGCGGAATATGAACGCTAGTCTACGAGTCGCATCCGAAGTACTACTCGTTTCGAGAAAAGTTTGTTGCATGGCACACACAGTACTCGGCAACGAACTTGAACATACCGCAGTTTCAAATCAGCATCAACGATTTTGGAATAAAAAAACAGGAAGCATTGCTTGCAAACACCAACAATCGATCTACTCCTGCTGTTAGGGGTTATTTCGATTCCTTAAAACAACCTATTTCCCCCAAGTAGTTAGAAATAACGTACCGAACTAGGCTTTGTTTCTAAACGAGCTTTCACGTAACTGCGTCTCTCCGAGACGCAGATGATTCGCGTCTCGGAGAGACGCGGCTACGTGTTTAGAAACAAAGCCTAGTGTCTGCAATTTTGAACCCGAACGTTCCGAGCCACGTTAGAACAAATGTATCGATTGTGCCGGTGAATGCGAGCGATTTTGCGTTGCAAATCGACGTTCAAACAAAGCAATCTCTGCGGCTTGACGTAGGGTTCTCAATGTAGCGGTTTCTTATGCGGAAGGAACCTTGCCGGCGAACGCATCAGGCTGGCCATGGCGGAAAAGTTGTTCCTTCCGATCGAAATTCAATTCGCACTATTCCATTGCAATGGCAACTCTGATCGTCGTGTTTGTTGTACGATCAGATGCCGAAAGTCCGTTTCATTCCCTTCCATATTAATCGATCATGAATTCGGACCTCTGGACAATATCACGCATTAACGACCTTGATGAACTCGCAACGATTGCTCCTGATTGGGATCAGCTCATCGGTGACCAACGCATGCGATCATTGGACTGGGCTCATGCATGGTGGAATGCGTTTGGCTCGCAACTCAAGCCTTACGTACTTGTGGTTCGAAAGGGGGGACAAGTTCGGGGAATTCTTCCGCTCGCGCTAGAAACGACGCTGCTTCGCGGTCGTCGATTGATCCTCATTGGTAGTGGCAAAGCCTGCGGCGATGATCTTGGGTTGATTGCTTCGCCAGATGACGCTGAAACGGTGGCTGTAGAAGTCGCAGAATTTCTCGACCAAGCCAGTGGCAAGAACGTTTGGGATTTTCTTGATTTGGATGGCATCCAACCTTCCAACCCAACTTCCGCTTGTTTGATTCGTCAGCTCGGAGCCATCGATGGCCTGCATCTGGAAAAAAAGACAGGTCCAAGCTGTTGGACTATTCATTGTGATGTTGGATGGGATGCCTATCTCTTGAGACTCTCAAAGCGAATGCGCAAGATATTGAAAGACATGGACAACAATTATCTGGCTCCGGGCAGAGCGGTGCTGAAGGTCGCCAGTACTTTGGAAGAAGCTCGTGAAAAACTAACGACGATTGCTGAACTGCACCAATCGCGATGGATGACCGTTGACGTAAATGGTTGTTTTGGCACGGATGGATTCGAAAACTTTCTAGGGTCGCTTCTCGAAAAATGGTGGGATAAAGACATTGCCTTGGTCGCAACCTTACAGCTTGATGGAAAAGATGTCGCCGGGACTTTCGGATATTGGGAAACAGAGGAGCTTGCAATCTATCTGGTCGGGATGGACGTGAATGCTCAGGAACATCGACCAGGGTGGATGCTGAACGCCGAGTGCATGAAGCTTGGTCTGCTGGCCGGAAAAAAACGGATAAACTTCTTGCGAGGCGATGAAGAGTACAAAGCAAGGTTGGGAGCAGATCCGACCGAACAGCATCGATGGGTGGCGACGTCACCTCGATTCTGGCCTCGCTTGAGAAACGCCGCCTTGAAAAAGGGGATTGAAGTTCGCGATTGGTTGAACGCTGGCTCGAAAACGGCTGTTCGAGTAGACACCAAAGCGAACTAATCGCGATCGGCAAATCACCTCGGATTGAACCGATTTCCATCCCGCAATTGAATAAAATCGTCGGGTTCAAATTACTTT
>JANOAI010000470.1:0-9063 GCA_031411055.1 Pirellulaceae bacterium | reverse complement strand
GCCACTCGGGCAACCTTCCAAATCTAACGCACAATTTCAGTTCGAAAAAAAGAGCCGGCGAAGGGACTTGAACCCCCGACCAGCTGATTACAAATCAGCCGCTCTACCACTGAGCTACACCGGCATTTTGTCTTAATGTTTGGTCCAGAAAACGAGCGGCCTAGTGTACAAGTCTCCCCTTTAACCGCAAGTCGAGTTTTTCGAGATTCCATCGCAATAGTATTTGAAAAACAGGGATTTGCCCTAGGCTACACGAATCATTCGTTAAATCCTACTTGGAATTGGACTCTTTGAATCTACCGTTCACCAGAACGTGGCTGTAACTCAAGGCGTTTCATCACGTTCTGGCGAACGTAGCTACGAGCCATGAATAAACCAGGTTGGCGCGACAATCTCAAATGCGGCTAGGTCGCAAAACAACTGCATCGAGGACGCGGTTACATGGCCATAAGTTCGCACCGCCTCCCCCAACCATAGACCGTCGAATACATTTGTAGTGCCCCAGCCCCCGTTTTTGCTTTGCTGACCGCATGTCCGAACCACTTGCCCCACCTTCCCTTCTTTTTGAATTTTGTATCGAAATTCGACGATTTGACTCCAAGCAAACATCCAAAACGAACAAGACCGCGCCGAAGAAAAAATCGTCCACCCCGTTGAACAGCGAAGAGCCGACCGCTTTAAAGGACTGGCAACTGGGGGATCGTTTCCTCATTCCCGATTTCAATGCCTTATCTGGAAAGCCCAAAAACGGGTCGGTCGCTATCGCCTGGGCAGACGCCGGGCTTTACCTCGAAGCCGAGGTCCGAGGCAAAAAACAGCCGGTGCGATTCACCCAAGAAAAAGGTGGCGTTAGCGACGGCCTTCGCGTTTGGATCGATACTCGCAATAGCCCTCACGTCCATCGCGCAACTCGCTTTTGTCATTGCTTTCACTTTTTTCCGGGGCTCGAAGCAACGAAAAAAAGTCCGGACCCCATTTCGTCGCCACGCGGAATCTTGGATGAAGTCGCTCGAGCTCGAGAACAACCGAGCCTCATTGCCTCATCGGATCTAATCGTAAAATCTACCTTCCGGTCAGATGGTTATCGCCTCAATGCGTTCATACCGGCGAACTGCCTTACCGGATATCTCCCTTCGGAATTCGATCGGATTCGAATCTTTTACGATCTTGTTGATATGGAGCTAGGGACACAAAGCCAAGCCCTCGGTCCGGAACTTCGCTATGCCGAAGATCCTAGCCTCTGGATCGAAGCGAAACTCGTGCAATAGCAATCGGTTCCAACTTGGATTTAGCGTACGCCGGAACGTGCGAAGGACTTCTAGTCCGTCGATCCGCCTACCGACGGACTGCAAGTCGGTCGTACATACGTAACTCAAAAAACTCGCTCTCAATCAACCGCCGGTGCCTAGTTCGACGGCCCCCAATGTGCTTGATGGAGGGGTTTTCATCTTCAACATGACGCGCAAGCAAGCAGCTTTCCAGGAGCAAGTTGCTTTCCAGGGATTTCGATCGTCAAGCCACTCGCTTGCGCGTATTGAAGTTGCACGATTGAGACCCGAAGGGTCGGCACAACCTTTGCCGGGGCTGATAAGCCCCGGTTAGGATATCGCTCGTCAACCAAGCCCCGAAAGGGGCGAAATAGCTCGTCTTGTACCGCCCATCCGGGGCTTGGGGCTCGAGATAATCAACGTTCCGGTGGCTTCGCCACCGGCATAGGTTGTTTCGGGCCTCCGGCCCTGCGTATAGTGTGCAACTTCAAAACTTGCGCGTCGTGTTATACGATTTGGGACAGTCGAACTTGGGTGTGATCACATTCAAGAGCCCGCTTTGTCAATCAACAACCGGCATGGATAGAGCGTGAGCTTATCGCGGTATGCAGTCTTCCCAACGACCTTTGGCTTTGAGCAGCCGCTCGACTAATTCTCGCAATGCACCTCGCCCACCAGCCGTGCTGAGCACCCACTTGGAGGCGGCTTTCACTTCATCGACGGCATCGTTCACCGTAACGCTCAGGCCAACCTGGTTAAGGACCGGAATGTCGGGCAAATCGTCACCGATATAGCAGATTTCGTGCGGTTGAATTTGAAGCGAAGCAAAAATTTCCTGCGCTGCTGCGAGCTTGTCGTCAAAGCCTTGTCGCACAACACTCACTCCTAGCTCGGCAGCTCGAATTTTTACAATCCGCGAATTTCGACTGGTTAGAATACCAAACTGAAATCCAGCTTGTTGCCAAAGCTTCACGCCAAGTCCATCCCGTACATGAAACGTCTTCGTCTCGACCCCGGAGTTGTCGATGACAATACTTCCGTCGGTCATCACTCCGTCGACGTCCGACAAAATCATCCGGATCGGGCGAGCGGACTCGATATCACGAGTAGCCACAGGATTCGTCTTTCAAATAAGTGAATATTACCAAATGCGAACTCGTTTTTCCGGGTCAAGCCACATCGGCGAATCGGGCTTAATGGAAAAGGCTTCATAAAAAGGGTCGAGGTTCGAAACAATCCCGTTTGCTCGATACTGAGCCGGGGAATGCGGATCTGTAAGCAAACGCTTACGCAATTCGGTTTCGCGATACTTGAACAGCCAAACTTGCGCCCAACCAATGAAGAAGCGCTGGTCCCCTGAAAAGCCGTCGAGTTCCGGTGCTGGCTTACCCTTCAGGGATAGGTGATAAGCACTGTACGCGGCGTTCAAACCGCCGAGATCGCCTATATTTTCACCGAGCGTTAGTTCGCCGTTGACGTTCATGTCATCAAATGGCTTGAAAGCGGAATACTGCTTAACCAGTTGTTGCGCCCGACGTTCAAACTCAACGCGATCTTCCGGCGTCCACCACTTTCTCAAGTTTCCCCGGCCATCGTACTGGCTCCCTTGGTCGTCGAAACCATGGCTAATTTCATGGCCGATGACTGCGCCAATCCCGCCATAATTGACAGCATCCTCGGCGCCCAGATTGAAGAACGGGGGTTGGAGGATGGCTGCCGGAAAGACAATCTCGTTCATCTGAGGGTTGTAGTAGGCATTGACCATCTGTGGCGGCATCCCCCATTCTGTTCGATCAATCGGCTTTCCAAGCTTGGCAATCGAATACTGATGTTCAAACTTGCGAATCGCGAACAAGTTGTCAACGATGGAATCGGGACGAGTCATAACCGACGAATAATCTTTCCATTTGTCAGGGTAGCCAATTTTGTGGCTAAAAAGATTTAGCTTTTCTAAGGCCTGGGCCTTGGTTCCGGGGCCCATCCATTCGAGCTTTTTGATTCGCATCGCAAAGGCTTCCTTGAGCGTTTCAACCATCACCTGCATTCGCTGCTTGGCTTCTGGCGAAAAATGTTTGGCGATGTAAAGTTGCCCGACGGGCATCCCCAACATGCCACTACAGGTGTCGACCCCTCTTTTCCAAAGCGGCTGCTGCTCGGTTATGCCACTCAAAGCAGTCGCATGGAAATCGAAGTGGCGTTTCTCGGTTTTTGCGTCGAGAACAGCCGCGAACGAATCGATGAGATGAAAAACCGTATAGGCTTTGAGCGTGGCTAAGTCCGTATCACCGATAAGCTTATCGATCCCATTGAAAAAGCTTGGTTGCCCAACGATGATTTCACCCGAGATCGGCAACCCCGCAACCGCAGCGTGCGTTTTCCAAGCCAAATTGGGATGTTCGCTTTCGAAGGTCTCAATGCTCACCTTATTGTATGACTTGACCGGATCGCGCTGCTCCACTTGAGTCCATTGAACGTGTGCGATTTCCTTTTCAAAAACCAGGATCCTTTGAGACAACTCGGCCGCATTATCGTATCCGGCTTGCGCAAGCATCGCTTCAACATACTTCGCGAGCGCGGCGCGGGCGTCTTGGTAACGCCCCTCATTCTGCAAGTAGTAGTCGCGATCTGGAAGCGAGATCCCAGTTTGCGTGAGATGGACAGCATACTGGTCCGACTTTTTGGCGTCCTGATCTATGTAAACTCCAAGCAACCCCGAAACGCCACACATATCCAATTCGCTTTGAAGGGCCGACCAAGCTTCTTTCGAATTCACCTCGGCGATTCGCTTCAACCACCCATCGATGGGCTTCCATCCAACGGCGTCGCGCGCTTCCGTATTCACGTACGATCGATAAAGATCGCCGACTTGTTGAGCAGGACCCGTCACGGAAGCTGTACCCTTGCCAGCCTCTTCAATAATTGCCTTGACCTGCGACTTGACGTTCTCATCCAGCATAATGAACGCACCGTAACGCGCTTTGTCCGCGGGAATTTCCGTCTTGGTCAGCCAAACATTGTTTACGTGTTGATAAAAATTTTGATCAGGCAAAATCGACGGGTCAAAATTCTCGCGAATCACACCCGATACCAGATTTGCCGAAGAAACGTCCTGACCGACGGTTAGTCGGGGTAGAAGAATGCATAGACCGATTCCAACGAGTCGAACACCCTCAATCAAACGAAAAACTGCCATCCTGTTTTTCTCCCTTTGCTTTCCACGCACCTCAGACAAATCAATTCCCAGTTGATGAAACTATCCGAGGCACATCAATATCGCAAGCAGGCTTCGATATCATCCAAACATGGCGACACGTTTATTCCTGCTTCGAGAGGCTCGTATTGGATCGGATCCCATTAGTATTACGCAGCTCTGACTGGATAGCGCCACTCTGAATCAGCCGAACGGCATTAGCCCAATGCCATCTACTTTTGTAGCGGAACAGCGCAAGCTGTCCGGTGTATTTCGTATTTTGCTTGGTTATACAGCCAACCAAGAACCGGGCGGCTCGCGCCGCACCGCTAAAGGAGATGGCATTGGGCATTGGCCGCGGTTCTTACACTGGAAACCGTGGCTAACGCCAAAACGGCTAATGGTTTCGAAAGCGTCACGAATCATCGGGAATTGGATTCAAAGTCGCGCTGTTCAGCTAGCCAAACGTGCGCTGAGTATTTCCAATTTCCAATGCTGATGCGGCCAAAGTGGAAAGCGCTACTTCGAATGTCCCAAATCCTTACGGAAGGCATCATCTCATTGATAACACGAATCGCAAACGAGTGGTTTTCTTGAGGTTTCGATAGTCAAACCACTCGCTTGCGCTTCGTGTTAAAGGATTTGGGGCAGTCGAACTACTGAGTTGAGTAGTGCTGATTGATCGAAGCTTCCCGAACGTTTGCAATGGCTTCAGAAACTTGATCGAGATAGGGAAATGCTTCGCTGCGAAGCGTTTCGATTGAATAGAGATCGTGGAAGAAGCTTCCTCGCTCACCGATCGGAATGAGGCCATTACTCGACTTTTCATCCAATTTTTTGTACTTGTCTTTAACGAGATTTTCGATCAGAGCTTGAAATTTCTTAACATGTTCTGCTACGGCTTGGTCGATGGCTGCTTTGAGTTTCCGACGATCTTGAGTGTCTTGTATTTCAATGATTAATTGGGAATCGTCAAACGTCTCAATAATCGCCGTCAGTCGCGGGTCCGTGCTTATCGCGACATGATCAAACTCATGTAGCAGTAAGGCTGACACCCATGGTTTGATGGGACGATAGTTTTCGGACAATGAGATCTTATGCTGAAAACTCCATTCGGTGTCGAAGAATCGAATAGAGTATTTCGTAGGTGAGTCGGTGGCAGATAACTTCTGCGAGGATACTGGTCGGTATCGCATGTGATACTGAAATTGAAACGAAAACTCGGTGATCGCCGTGCGGCGTGCTGCTTGCACAGCTGCCTCGTTTACTTCGATCCGGACCTTTCCTTTGTCTACCAAGCGAGCCAAGTGGGCTGGGACCTCCAACAACCAAGGGTGAAGGCTGTCAGGCTTGCTTGGCTGAAGCGTCGTTGAATCCTTCGGCCATCCTTGCGCCTGCACCTTGGAATCGCAGGTGGCAGCGAAGATGCTCAGAAAGACCCCTCCGAACCACTGAAGGCGGCGGAGAGAGGGTCTTTGCGAAGCGGTTCTCCAGTTCAAAGAACGGATGTCGAAAAAGTGTAATTTGCGATAGCAATCAGCGAATATCCACTGCATGGCCAACGTCCATTACAAATATTTTTCCATCGCCCATTCGACCACTACGCGCCGCATGCGTTACGGAATCGACCACTTCTTGAACCCGAAAGTCGTCCACCCACATTGTGATTTCGACTTTCGGGAGAAACGCGTTGGCGTATTCATTGTTGTCATATTTGTCGATGTAGTCTTTCTGTCGACCAAAGCCTTTTACTTCTACAACCTGCAAGGCCTCGAGTGGTGCCAACCGCAAATTTTCGAGGATCTGGTCAAGCAGATAAGGTCGAACTACGGCGACAACACACTTCATAAAAATCGCTACTCCGCTTCCAACCTTTGAATGAGATCGGCAAAAAGCTTCTCGCGTTCTTTGTCGACCTCGGGATAATTCAAGTCCATTTGAGTTAGTTTGGACGAGATGATATCGGCAACAGCAGCCCTAGCATACCACTTGTCGTCGGCTGGGATGATATACCAGGGGGCTTCTTTTGAGCTCGTTGCTGCAAGCATTTCTTCATACGCGCCTTCGTACTTGTCCCAGAGTTTTCGCTCTTCAAGGTCACGCTCGTTAAACTTCCACCGTTTTTCGGGTGTCTTCAATCGCTCCAGAAGCCGAGCCTTTTGTTCATCTTTTGAAACGTGCATGAAGAATTTAAGAATCGCAGTTCCTTGATTCATAATCACTTTTTCGAACTGACGAATCTCTTCAAATCGCTGCTCCCACAAATGGGAAAGCTTCTTTACCGGTGGCAGCTTCTGTGGTGTCAAAAATTCCGGATGAACGCGAACGACCAATACTTCCTCGTAGTAAGACCGATTGAAGATCTCGATCATTCCCTTCTCGGGCAAATATCGCATTGGGCGCCATAAGAAATGGTGTTGCAGTTCGTCTGTATTCGGAGCCCGGAAACTATGGACACGACAACCTTGCGGATTCACTCCACTCATAACGTGACGCACGGTTCCGTCCTTTCCGCAGGCGTCCGTCCCTTGCAATATGACTAATAAGGATCGTCGTCCTTCCGCAAACAATCGATCTTGAGCGGCTTGCAACACCTCCAGGTCCGAAGCCATGGCTTTCCGGGCACCTTCTTTGCCCAGTTCTTTGCCGGCCGCAGTCGACATTTTCGAGAGTTTGGGTTTTATCCCTTCGGTAACTCGATATTTTTTGTGATCAAATCGATGCTTCTGGCTCATGGTGAAAACTCAAGGGGTCAAGGATTCTTGAAACGGTATCGCATGTTGGACTATTCAAATTCTAGTTCACGGGGGCGAGAAACGCCAAAAGGGGTAAAGTGGACCGTCGAATTTCGAACGGAATACTCTGTTTGCTCCCCATTTGTAACCGATTCCAATAAGCCAGCGAGATTCTCCTTCACGATCGTGCGCACCCCAAGATATGAGGTTGTCAGGCGAGGATTGACTTCGATCGCAACGAGCTCTTTTTCTTTTCTTGCGGTCTTGGTCACGAGAAAATCGATTCCGATCCATCCGTGCGGCTCGGGTGGAATCGATTCGAGAACCAAATGTACAAATCCCTCCATGACCTTGGGTTCGACTGGCCACCAAGGACCCGATCCACCTTGGTACTTCAAGTTTTCGACATTTTCCTCGTTGGTCATAGCAATCGATTGAGTCATCGGTGGCAGAATGAGGCGTGCCTTTGGACCACACAATACCGCAACACTACCGGATTTGCCTTTAAGCCACGGTTGGACGATCCAATGGTGAGGAGCTCCTGACATCCGTTCGTAAAGCGCCGAAGATTTTTCCAAATCGGCAAGGCAGTTGAACCGCACAACAGACTCGCATCCAGCGCCATCGCGTGGTTTGGCGATCCATTTTAACGTCGGCGAATTGGGGAGGTCGGCCTTCGATGAAACCTGATTCAAAAGAACTGTCTCCGGATGTCGAATCCTTCCTGCCGCAAAACACTGCGAGGTGCTCCACTTGTCGCTCGCAACTACACAAAAAGCCTGATCTGCATTCAGAACTTTCATGCTCGCGGGAACGAACTCTCGAAGTCTGGTAATCGTTTTGACAAGTTGATCATTCAGTTCAGGCGCAATGACCAGTACGCAATCTACTTGAGACGCTATTTCTAACCACGTATCAACCATTGATTTCTGACAATCGCATTCATGGACCACAATATTGGGGACTCGCCATTCCCCAACTCTGCAATCCCATGCGACGTGCACCGAGCGTTCTGGAAGTTGCCGCCAGTCTTCCGCCAGTGCCTCCAACATCGCTCGACCCTCGCGAAGCAAACTAGGCGAGGCGGAATCTATCGACTCGGAAGCAAATCCGCCACCGCAGACATACTCAAGAATAGCGATGGATTTCAAAATCGATTCATCCTTAGGTCGGATGCCAGCGAAACAACACTTTGGCATCGCGAATAAACTCAATGAACTTGCTTAGCCGAACGACTCTTCGACAATCTGTCTAAGCCCGAATCTTCATAGTTTAGCGGACTTATCGCTTCCGGTTAGATCGTGCCTCGCCCATTCATGAATACGTTCTCTAAATTTTCACTTTCCGTCGAAGATTTGAGCTTCTTCTTCTTCTTCTTCTTGGTCTTCCAACTCGTCCGAGTTGGATTTCGGCAAGATCGCAATCGGGTCAAGTTGAATCCATGCTGGAGTCGTCGCAAGAATCGTTGCGAGAATCTGGGCTCCTTGAAGGACCCAAATCGCAATGCCTGTCGTTAGCACTGTCTGAAAAGCTATTCTCTCAAGACTCATGCTCGAGTGGGCTTGTTCGATATCGACTCGATTACTGACAAACGTCAGTCCCTGGGATTCGTCGTTCTCGTTGTGTTGAAATCGCCGATCGGCTGACAGCTGACGCTGAATACTCGAAGGTTCATCGCGATTCATGCTCAGTTCAAATGTCGCGTTGCTCAGGAGGAGGGTAAAGCTTTCTCCCCCACTTTCGTCTTCGTCCAGATTGCTGGGCGCAGGACCTACCGATGGAGCCGTATTGGCAGGTTGGCTGGCAGCCACAGCAGCTTGAGGAACTGTGTTTTCGGGACCTACCGCGGGGGGCGGGATGGGTACGATGG
>JANOAI010000469.1:0-15057 GCA_031411055.1 Pirellulaceae bacterium | reverse complement strand
GGTGGCTTGGTCGCAAAGAGGCGTTTAAAACTAAACGGCGAAGGGCTGCTCGACAATGCCATGGGTGATTCAACCTATGCGGTGAGTACATTCAGCTCGGGTCCAACGGTGACGCGCACCGACGGACGCTGAAGATACTCGACCAAAGCCGCGTTTACTACGTCCACATCGACCCGGCGATAATTTTCTAGACTCTGTTCCAGCGATTCATACTTGCCTCGCAGTGAGATCCCGTTCCCAACCGTGAACAATCGATTCCCAGGTCGCTCCGAAGCTAGGATCGAGCCTGAACAGATCTTGTTCTTGGCTATTTCAAGCTCTTTTTCGGTAATCGGTTCGGCTCGCACATTTTCTACCACGTCTCGCATCAAATCCCAGTTGTTTTGGGTTTCATCCGGTGCACACGTAAGGTATAGCCCCACGATGCCGCATTCGTCGTATTCTTGCGCAAACATACCAGCGGACTCGGCTAGGCCAGGATCCGTCAGGGCCCAGAACATGCGACTGCCACTGTCGTCCCCAAGGACCGTCGCCATCAATCGCCACGCGTGTCGGTTGGGATCGAATCGATCGATCCCCGGCGTCATCTGGAAAGTGTACTGTTGAATTGCTGGGGGGTGACGTAGTTCCAGTTCACTACTCTTGAAGATAGGTTTGGATTTTTGCCGAGCAAACGAGCCAGGTTTCCAGCTTTTGGTGAGCTTATCAATTTGCATAACCAACGCATTAAAATCCACATTCCCAGCCGCGGCAAAACATAAGTTGTCCGGCGCATAGCGTTGGTGGTGATAACCTCGCATCAGATCCGTATCCAGTTGACTCACCGTGTGTGGCGTACCAAGCACACGTGTCGACAACGGATGACTACCGAAGAATTCTTCCATGCAACGTTCCATCGCACCATAAGGCGGCGAGTCGTCGTACATAGCAATTTCTTCGAGAATGACCTGTCGTTCCGTCTCAAAATCGGCATCGCGCAAAGCTGGTCGCATGAGATCGGTCAGCAACTCGGTCGCGTGCTCTTGAAACTCGGGAATGACGCTCAAATAAAAGACCGTCTGATCCTCGGAAGTATACGCGTTCGACTGAGAACCAAGTTCATCGAGCTCGCGATTCACATCTTCGGCCGAGCGACCATTGGTCCCCTTGAAGACCATGTGTTCCAAAAAATGGCTCACGCCAGCCATCTCGGGCGTCTCGTCGCGAGCCCCCGTTTTGACAAAATAGCCCAACGACTGACTGAAAGCCTGCGGATTTACTTCAGCGCAAACTTGCAGTCCATTATCCAACGTAACTTGCTTAAATTCCATCAGGCAACTCCACCGATTCGGGACCCATTGAAACTAACGACCAACCCGAGGGCGGATACTCGCGATGATGTTTGAGCAACGATTCGCATGATAAGCTGGCGATCTTATCAATCACTTCTTGACGCGGCACAACACGTTTTAAGTAAAACCAATCCGATGCAACTTGAGAGCTTCGTGAGGAACTCGATTCTTGTTCCATTACCAGCGAACTCTTGACGCGGGCTTTCAACCGAGCCAACTCACCCTCCGAAATGCCATTGTTGAGCGACTTGATGGTTTCGAGCGTAACATCGAGTGTTTCCTGGGCACGCCCACCCGTGGTTCCGGCATAGGTCAAGACGCTCCCTTTGTCACCGATGGTTTGTGAGCTCGCCGAAACAGCGTAGACCAAGCCTCGCTTTTCACGGACTTCTGTGAACAATCTCGAGCTCATGCCATCGCTCAATACGCTTATCAGGCCTCGAGATTCATAATAATCGGGATGTGGGTAGGGAACACAACTGTAGGCGAGAGCGATATGGGTTTGCGAACTCTCGTGCTCAATGTGTTGTTTGATTGTCTTGACTTCGACCGGCTCTTTGGCAAGTGGCTTGCCTGGCTTCCAATCGCCGAAAAGGCGATCCACTTCACGACACAACTTGTCCCAATCAAAATTGCCTGCCACGGCCAAAATGGCTTCATTAGGAATGTAGTGCGCTTTGAGGAATTTTTTAATATCCGCATGCGATACTTTCTCAATTCCCTCCATGGCACCGTACGGCGAACGTCCATGGATCGAACCGTAGCGCAGCTTTTTCAGTTCCGTGAAGACCTTCTGCGAAGGGTCGTCTTCCAACGACATCAATTCTTGCATCGCCGTTTGACGACTCTCTTCAAGTTCGTCTTCAGGTAAATGAGGACGACGCACAATATCGGCGTAGATCGAAAGTGTTTCCGGTAAGGCTTCTGCTACCATCGCAACACTAAAGGACGTATGAAAAGTGCTGGCGGCACAAGAACGTTCAACCCCCATATGGTCAAGCGCTTCGATGATTCCGCGGCTATCGCGATCGCCCGCTCCACGTTGAGCCAGCTCGACCGTCATCCCGCACAACCCTTGCAAGCCCTCGGGCTCGCGAGATGTTCCGGCTGGCAGCAGGATCGTAAACGCAGCCGAACGTAGCCACGGCATCGATTCGGCAACGAGCGTCAAGCCGTTCGAAAGTTGATGTACTCGAGCCGTTTCAGCCATGCTATTCGGCTTTCTTGCCTTTAGGTTTGGAAGGGGATGATTCCGTTTTGGGTGTGGAGCTTGTCGAAGCAGAATCGGAAGTCGTTGATTTGCTGTCGGAACTAGACGCTTTGCTATCGGAGCTTGATTTCTCCGAAGTGCCACCGCTCGAAGACGTTGAATCCGCCGATGCCGATTTTTTATACGAATCGCTTCGATAATCCGTTTGATAGAACCCCGAGCCTTTAAAGACGATCGCGCCGCCGGTCCCAATCAATCGACGTAGCTTCTTCTTCTTGCATTTGGGACAGGTCTTTTCAGGATCCGAGGTGATCGATTGATACAGCTCGAACTTGTGGTCGCAAGCATCGCATTCGTAGTCGTAGGTTGGCATGGTCAGTTTTATTCGAGATGAAGCAATTACAAATCGTTGTTAATGAAGGATTGTTCGAGAGAACCATTGTATCGCAACCAATGAGCCTGAGGCGCCAGCCGATCTCTCTTGAACGCAGAAAATCGGCTAGCGCCTCAGGCTCAAATGGTCTCAGTGATACCGATTTAGCTCGCCTTACCGGTTGACACGATGACGGCACTTGGTCGAACGACACGGTCGTGAAGGACATAGCCATTGGAGGCTTCCAACATGACTTGACCAGCCTCGTATTCGTCACTTGGCGACTGAGCGATGGCCTGATGTACGTTGGGATCAAAAACGTGTCCCAGACCTGGAATGGGCTTGCAGTGATACTTCGCGAAGACGGCGATCATCTGCTGTTGAACCATTTTGACCCCCTCCAGCAAGCCACTTGCCTCGGGAGCATTCGAAGCGGCGTCGGTCGCGCGCGTCAAATTATCAAGAACTTCAAGCAATTCTCGAATGAGCGGCAGCGAAGCATACTTTACTGTCTGCTCGGTTTCTCGGTAAATTCGCTTTCGGAAGTTTTCTAACTCCGCCTGCGCCTTGAGTTCGCGATCCGTTGCCTCAGCCAATTGTTGCTCCAGCTTTTCGATCGTCTCATCCGTCGCATCGGCGAATGCCGCATCAAGGGCGTCGGTAGTCGAGTCATTGGGGTCAAAATTCGGTTCGTCTGGTGTATTCATGTTTTGTTCTTGGTTATTCATTGAACATTACTCCTTATCGACAGAGGCGGTCGCGGCTTCCGTTTGCGAGCTCTGAAAATACGACAAAATCCGGTCCATGAAGCTCTTGCGTTCCGGGGATTGATTTTCGTGTTCGACAGTTTCAAGTTGTTTTAACAACTCTTCTTGTTTCTTCGTCAATTTGCTCGGCACTTCGATACTTGTTCGAACAAGTAAATTGCCTTTGCCACGTGAGTGAGGGTCGGGCATACCCAAGCCACGGAGCTGAAAAATCGTACCGCTTTGGGTTCCGGGTGGAATCTTGAGGGTCGTGTTTCCTTGAAGGGTAGGCACTTCAATGGAGCAGCCCAAGGCTGCTTGCGGATAGGTGATCGGAAATTGAAGGATCAAATCGCTCTCATCGCGACTGAACAACGGATGCGGCTTCATCGAAATAAAGCAATAAGCGTCACCGCTTGGGCCACCGTCAGGACTCGGTTGCCCTTCATTTGGCAAGCGAACGCGCATTCCATCATCAACGCCAGCTGGGATCGCTACATCGAGCTTTACTTCGTTGGCAACTAAACCTTGCCCATCGCAATCGCGACATGGCTTCGAAATGGTTTTTCCGGCGCCTCGACAGGCGGGACAGGTCGTTTGTACACGAAGTATTCCCGACGATTGAACAACCTGACCACGACCGTTACAACGACGACATGACTCCGGTTGAGATCCAGCCGCTGCGCCGGATCCGGTACACGTCTTGCAAGTCACATAACGGGTGAGCGAAACTGTTTTGCGAACACCTTTCGCAGCTTCTTCAAGCGTCAGTGTTACGTCGCAACGTAGATCGGCTCCCTTACGAACGCGCGAGCGTTGGCTGCGACCACCTCCGAAGAAGTCTTCGAAAATCGTCCCGCCGAACACATCGCCGAACGCTTCAAAAATATCGGACGATCCACCAAAACCACCGCTGCTGCCATCGACCCCGGCATGGCCGTACTGATCGTATCGGCTCCGTTTCTGAGCGTCGCTGAGGACTTCGTAGGCTTCCGCCCCCTCTTTGAACTTTGCGGTGGCATTCTCATCACCCGGGTGCGAGTCGGGATGAAACTTCAACGCAATCTTGCGATACGCTTTCGCAATTTCATCCTGTGAAGCCGTCTTGGAAACACCAAGCACTTCGTAAAAATCTCGTTTTCCAGCCATGACGCCAACGACCTTCCTATACCAAAAAAGGTCACGTCTCGATTTGGCTCGACACGTGACCTCTGATAATCATTTACTCGACTGAAATCTTAGTTTACGGCCCCTTCGACCGAACGCTTCTTCTTATCGTCCTTGTCGTAGGTCGTTACCATCGCTTCAGTCGTAAGCAACAAGCCTGCAATGCTAGCTGCATTCGAGAGTGCGGTTCGGACGACCTTCACTGGGTCGATGATACCGGACTTCAACATGTCAACATATTCGCCCTTGTTGGCATCGTAACCGAAGTTGACAGCCTTCTGACGAACTTCGTCGGCAACAACGCTTCCGTCGATTCCGGCGTTGTCGGCGATCTGACGCATCGGAGCTTCGAGTGCTCGCAAGATGATGTCTGCGCCAATGCGCTCGTCACCCTTCAAGCCATCGCGAGCCTTTTCAACGACTTCACGGCAACGAAGCAAAGCCACACCACCGCCAGGAAGAATACCCTCTTCGACAGCCGCACGGGTTGCGTGAAGTGCATCTTCAACGCGAGCCTTCTTTTGCTTCATATCAGCTTCGGTTTCGGCACCGACACTGATCACGGCCACGCCACCCGCCAACTTGGCAAGGCGCTCTTGGAACTTCTCCTTGTCGTATTCGCTATCCGTTTGCTCAATCTGAGCGCGGATCTGAGCGACACGACGATCGATTTCCTTGCGATCGCCGCCACCTTCGACAAGCGTGGTATTGTTCTTATCGACAGTAAGCTTCTTCACGCGACCGAGGTCTTCGAGCGAAACTTTTTCGAGCTGAACACCGAGATCGTCACTGATAAACTTGCCACCCGTAAGGACAGCAATGTCACCCATCATGGACTTACGGCGATCGCCGAAGCCAGGTGCCTTGACGGCACAAACGTTGAGCGTACCACGGAGTCGGTTAACGACGAGTAGCGTTAAAGCTTCCTGATCGATGTCCTCGGCGATAATCAACAACGGCTGGCTGCTGCTGCTAACTTTTTCCAACAACGGGACAAGATCACGGATGTTGCTGATCTTCTTTTCGTACAGCAGAACCAAGGCGTTTTCCATCTCGCATACCATGTTCGCTGGTTTGTTGATGAAATAAGGCGAAATGAATCCCTTATCGAATTGCATCCCGTCGACATATTCGACCGTCGTATCAGCCGTCTTGCCTTCTTCAACCGTGATGACACCATCTTTGCCAACGCGCTCAAGCGCTTCGGCAAGAAGTTCACCGATTTTGTAATCGCTGTTAGCACTAATCGCGCCAACTTGAGCGACTTCGCGGCGATCACTTACTGGCTTGGCCATCTCGTGCAACTTTTCGGCGGCAGCCTCTACTGCCTTGTCGATGCCTCGTCGAATCGCCGTTGGATTACATCCAGCTACGATATTTCGAAGCCCTTCTTTGAAAATGGCTCGTGCAAGAACCGTGGCGGTTGTCGTCCCATCACCAGCGAGATCGCTGGTCTTTTGAGCGACTTCCACGACGAGTTTCGCACCCATGTTCTCGAAACGATCTTCGAGCTCGATTTCCTTCGCCACGGTGACACCATCTTTGGTTACCGTTGGACCGCCGAAGCTTTTATCGATAATCACATTGCGGCCGGTAGGGCCCATGGTGACAGCGACTGCATTCGCCAGCTTTTCTACACCGCGAAGCATCCTGGCTCGCGCTTGATCGTCGAACAATAATTGCTTTGCCACGCTCGACAGTTCCTTATCTTGTTTGGATTGCTAAATTCAAAAGGGATTTGTTAATGAGAGCCGCTTCGATTACGAAGCAAGCTTTGCCAAGATGTCGCTTTCGCGAAGAATCTTGTAGTCCACGCCGTCGACTTCGACTTCGCTTCCGCCGTACTTGCCGAAGATGACTTCGTCGCCGACCGAAACGCTGAGTTGACCACGGTTGCCACTATCAAGCAGCTTGCCTGGACCAACGGCGACAACCTTGCCTCGTTGTGGCTTCTCGCGAGCCGAGTCGGGAAGAACGATACCGCCAGCGGTGGTTTCTTCGGCTTCGAGCGGCTTGACCACGACGCGATCATCAAGCGGACGCAAATTGACTTTTGCCATGACAAAGGGTTCCTATTTTTGAGTAAGTTTCAAAGTTCTATATGAAAGGCTGGTTCGCGTTCGAACCAAGTTAAATTCGAATTGATGGGTCGGCTAACAGGCAAATTACATCATGCCAGGCATTCCACCCATGCCGCCCATTCCTCCCATGCCACCCATTTCGTTGTGGTCATGATGATCATGGTCACCGCCACCGCCATCTTCATTTGGAATTTCGACAATCAAAGATTCGGTTGTCAAAAGCAAACAAGCGACAGAAGCTGCGTTACTCAAGGCCGTCCGCACAACCTTAGCTGGATCGATGATGCCAGCCTTTACAAGGTCGCAGTACTTATCCGTATTGGCGTCGTAACCTTCGTTCTTTTCCTTTTGCTGGCGAACGCGATTCACGATTACGGCACCGTCAACACCAGCGTTATTCGCAATAGCGCGGAGTGGGTATTCAAGCACATTCGCAATGATCTTCACCCCCATTTGCTCGTCGCCTTCAAGCTTAAGCTTCTTGAGCGCGCCTTCGCTTCGGATGAGTGCAACACCACCGCCAGGCACAATGCCTTCAGCCAAAGCTGCTTGCGTCGCAGCCTTCGCGTCGTCCATGAGATCCTTGCGTTCTTTCATTTCCGTTTCGGTCGCTGCTCCGACATTGATTTGAGCTACGCCACCCGACAACTTTGCGAGCCGTTCTTGGAGCTTTTCGCGATCGTAATCACTATCGGTGACTTCAATTTCGCGGCGAAGTTGAGCAACGCGACCAGCGATGTCGTCTTTCTTGCCCGCACCGCTAATAACCGTTGTTTCTTCGCTAGTGATGATCAACTTCTTCGCACGACCAAGGTCGGTAAGCTTGACACTCTCCAACTCAATTCCCAGATCCTTGAAGATCGGCTTGCCGCCGGTCACAACGGCGATATCACCGAGGATAGCCTTGCGTCGATCGCCGTATCCAGGAGCCTTGACCGCACAAACACTCAAAATGCCTCGCATTTTGTTGATAACCAAAGTCGCCAAGGCATCGCCATCAATGTCTTCGGCAATGATGAGCAACGGCTTCTTGGACTTGCTGATGGCTTCTAGCAACGGGATCAGCTTCTTGTTGTTGCTAATCTTTTCTTCGTAGACAAGGATATACGCGTCGTCGAGCTCGACTGTGACTTCGTCCTGATTCGTTACGAAGTGAGGCGACAAGAATCCACGATCGAATTGCATTCCCTCAACAACGTCAACGGTTGTCTCACTGCCACGACCTTCGTTGACGGTGATGACTCCGTCCTTGCCCACCTTTAAAAAAGCGTCTGCAAGAACGTCGCCGATCGATGAATCGTTGTTGCCAGCGATCGTTGCGACCTGCTTGATTTCCTTCTTGTCCTTTTCGTTGACCGGCGTGGCCATCTTCGTGATCTCAGCACAAACTGCTTCGACCGCCTTCGAAATGCCACGCGACAAAGCCATCGGATCCGCCCCGGCGGCGATCATTTTCAAACCTTCGCGGAAGATTGCTTCCGCAAGAACGGTAGCGGTCGTGGTTCCATCCCCAGCGACGTCATTCGTCTTGCTGGCAGCCTCTTTGACCAGCTGAGCTCCAAGGTTTTCGAATGGGTCGTCGAGTTCGATTTCCTCCGCAACGGTCACACCGTCCTTCGTAATCTTCGGGGAACCCCAACCCTTGTCGAGAACGGCGTTGCGTCCACGGGGACCAAGTGTACTACGTACAGCGCGGGCGAGCTTCGAGACGCCAGCCAAGAGCGGCTGCCGAGCGTCGTCGTCAAAAACCATCTGTTTTGCCACGTCAGAATCCTTATTTAAAGACCGAGTATGAGTTCGGGGGAATTTTCCTGGATGTGCTGGGGCCGTAAAGTCCAAAGACTTACATTGGGCGAAATGGCAGCCCAACCGGCGATGGGCGGTCGGATAAGCAAACCCGATGCCAATTTCGATAGCGAAAGATGCTCGAGAGGAGAAATCGTCGGCATCAAAAGCGACGAATCGCTTGCATACCGTGAAAATCTGCGGTTCTCAGGCGGAGCCGAAAAGTGGCAAAACCGGGAATAAAAAGAATCTCGATTGGAGAAATTCCTGTCTCAAGACCCCCCTGTCGCGTAAATCCCGATTCCAATCCCAGTCCTCGATGTCAGATAGCCGTCCCCGTCAGCCAGACCAGTCTCAATGCCATTTTGACTCTGCCCGAGGGGTAATCCAGGTGCATTCGCCACCAAGGAAAACACTCCTTGCCTACTCCCTCCCCCAAACCACCTTCCAACCCCTCCCTTGTCCCATCTTGACCGCTCGGGCTTTGTTTCAATGAAACATGAGAGTTGAGGTAAGCTTGTACACTGGATTTTCCCTTTGTACGACGGACTTCCTGTCCGCCGATAAAGGTTGGCACCGACGGACTGGAAGTCCGTCGTACAAATTCAGTTCAACCCCCACGCTTCTAATTTAATGAGTGAATAAAAGCTAGGCTTCGAAGCTGAAGCCCGATTCTTCCGAAAAGCTAGCGCTGGCAGCAACCGACTGTGCTTGCCCGCTCATTCCGAGGTGCATGTGCCGAGCATCGCCCTGGCTCTCGCGTCGGTGGTAGATATCCCAGGTTTCTTGCTCAATCTTCAAAATCTCAATAAATGAGGCCAATTCCTGGCGATCTTGAGATTCCTGAATTTCCATCGCAAGCTTGACCAAGAAAATGTAGAGGTCGGAGATCGGCTTCGCTGCAGGATTATTCGCGTCGGTTACTCCATCCAGCAACTCCGAAAGGATATCTCGGATCCGAAACCACCATTGCGTAGCTTCATCGTGCTTGCCTTCCCCCCAAAGGTAGTCAATCACATCCGCTAACCCTACAGCTTTACGAATGAGAAGCCATCGCAATTTTGCCGGAGAAGCGGAATCCACTTCTTGTTTCAAGAATACTTCTGGGTCGACCACAGTAACGCTCGCAATTGGTAGGCAACTTCGATGTTTTCGAAATCGGTCGAAGGGATCGCATTGCCGAATTGTTTCTTGAGTCGTTCCGGTTCGGACATTTGTAACGACTGTGACGCCCGTCGAAGCGGAATTTTGGTAATCTATAACGACTTTTCGATTCTCAAATAGAATCGCACCTCGCACCCAAATTGATCTGTGTTCGAATCTCTTCAAATTCAAATGCCGGTGACACCGATCATCGCCGATACTCAGGACATCTTGGATGCGGGAGTGGCGACCGTGCGCCGTGTCGCTAGCTTAGAGCAGTGGGTTACATCGCCGCTGCTTATCTTATTCAGTTGCGTCGTCCTAGCGCTGGCATTTGCGACCTGGCTCGCGCGCTACCTAAGCCGACAAGCAAACCCTGCCTTCAACCAAGCCCAACTTCAGCGATTTGTCCTCCGCTTGAGGGCTTGGTGGATGATGTTGCTCTTCGTGGTGTTCGGATTGGTGGTTCATCGAGCAGGAATCATTGTTCTATTTGCCTTGATTTCTTTTTGGGCTTTCCGTGAATTCATTACGATGACCCCGACTCGACGAGGTGACCACCGCGCGTTGTTTTGGAGTCTGGTCGTTTTCACCCCACTGCAATACATCTTGATTTGGCTCGGACAAACCAATTGGCAGTGGAAATCAGGAAAGACGATCGATTTCTATGGCTTATACAGCATTATGATTCCCGTCTATGCAACCCTGTTTATCTTTGCTCGTATCGCGATGGCCGGAGATCACAAGCGATTCCTCGAACGTTCTGCACAGATTACGGCTGGTTTGCTCATCTGTGTTTACTCGTTGTCTTATGCCCCCGCGATTTTGGACCTTCAGCTGACGACTTCGAAAGGAGTTGTCTGGACAGGCGGAAGCAATGCTGGAGTACTTTTCTTTTTCATTGTTATCTCTCAGCTTGCCGATGTTCTTCAGTGGAGTTGGGGTCAGATTGCCGGCCGACATGTCATTGCACCCGAGATCAGCAGTTCGAGAACTTGGGAAGGTTGTATCGGAGGTACGCTCACGGCGGGTATCTGCGGAGCAGCCTTGTCTTGGGTAACCCCTTATCAAGTTCACGAAGCTGCATTCATTAGCATTGCCGTAGCTTTTCTTGGTTTCGTCGGGGGAATGACCATGTCTGCGATAAAACGCAATCGAGGCGTACAAGACTACGGTACACTAGTCTTGGGGCATGCAGGCGTTCTGGATCGGATCGACATGCTTTGCTTCTCTGCCCCCATTTTTTATCATATCACGCGGTTCTTTTTCTCAGTTTAAAGGGCATGGTTATGGCAGATGGCATTCACCAACTCAAACATCCGTTAGCCTCGCACCACCTCACAATACTTCGCGACAAGTCAACGCCATCGATGATTTTTCGGGAGCAAGTCAATCGGCTTTCCATGTTGCTGGCTGTGTACGCAACCGAGGATCTGATGCTCAAGCCTAAGCAGATCGAAACGCCGCTGGTGACACATCAGGGTGAAGAGCTCGCTGTCCGCGTTGCGATCGTACCGATTTTGCGAGCCGGACTATCGATGGTGGCACCGGTGCTCCAACTGCTCCCCGAGGCCGAAGTACGCCACCTTGGCATGTACCGCGACGAAGCTACATCACAACCGGTCGAATACTATCGGAAACTTCCCGACGGAAAACCCGCCGACGTGGCTTTGATTCTGGACCCGATGTTAGCCACTGGCGGTTCAATCCGCATGGCTGTTGCCGCAATGAAACGCTGGGGCGTCCCAGACATTCGGGTCCTGAGCCTGATCGCCGCACCGGAAGGGATCGCTTTGCTCCACGCCGAAGCCCCCGATGTACCGCTTTACGTAGCCCACGTCGATGATCGACTGAATGATCACAAATTCATCATCCCGGGCCTTGGTGACGCAGGCGATCGGATCTTCAATACATAGGGGAAAACAGGGAATCGGTTGGCCTTGCCGATCCCAAGTTGCGCTGATAAAACCCTTCCTCCTCCAGTTAAGCCCCTAAACCGATCTGCGGGCAACAAGAGAAATAACCGAACGCGAACCAAACGAGCCTTAAAAATCTCTTGGTAACTGCGAACGACCCCTAAGAGAGCGTAGCTCAGTCGGTAGAGCAAAGGACTTTTAATCCTTGGGTCGAGGGTTCGAGTCCCTCCGCTCTCATTAATTAGATTATCAGCGAAATAGTTGGATAAACACTAACCTAGCGACGGTCGCTAGAGCGCATTTTTTCGAACACCTAATCGGGAATATTCCCGATTCATTCGGAAGGAACGCTCTCGATGAGACTACCGTCGTATCGTCGCCATTCTGGCGGACAAGCTCGCGTGACCATAGCTGGCAAGGATTATCTTCTTGGTAAGTACGGTTCTAAAGAGTCCAAGCAGAAGTACAACCGGCTGATAGCCGAATTCGTTGCAAGTGGCCAGTCTCCAACCTTTGGGGTCAAGCCATCGGAAATCACCGTCTTTGAACTCACGGCGTCCTACGTTAAGTTTGCCAAGCAATACTACGGCACCGGACCGACTAGCGAGTTATTGCAGAGCCGGGTTGCTATCAGGACGTTGAAAAACTTGTATGGCAGCGAACCTGCGATCGAATTTGGACCGCTCCAATTCAAAGCCATCCGAAGCCATCTCCAATTGCCCGTCGTTATCAAACGAAAGGACGGTAGCAAACGCAAGAAATTAAGATCCCGTCGGTACTTGAATGCGACCATGAAGCGAGTTCGGCGTATCTTTCGATGGGCAGCTTCTGAAGGCATTCTACCGGCTTCGATCTACGAAGGTTTAAAGTGCGTCGATCCGCTCAAAGCCGGTCGCACCTCAGCCCCGGAACGATGCAAAGTTAAACCCGTTGATCCGGAAACCGTCGATGCGACATTGCGGCATCTTCCCAAGGTCGTCGCCGATATGGTTCGCTTTCAACAACTCACCGGCTGCCGCCCTGGCGAACTATGCAAGATAACGCCAGCCATGGTCGATAGGTCGGGTGACGTTTGGGAAGTTCACTTGGACAAGCACAAGACTGCATGGCGTGGCAAGCAACGAGTAATCTACGTCGGCCCAAAGGCACAACTAATTTTCAAGCCTTATCTTCTGAGATCCGCTGATGCCAATTGTTTCAGCCCGAGGGAAGCCATGAAGCAACGCCTATCCGCCAAGCAAGAAGCCCGAGTCACGCCGCTGAACCAAGGCAACAAGCCTGGCACGAATCGCAAAAAGAATCCCGAACGCATACCAAAAGATGCCTACACGAGCGGAAGCTATGCGAGAGCCATTCGATATGCGTGCAAGAAGGCTTGGCCCGTTCCTAAGGGTCTCGATCGAGATCAAGCAAGGCAATGGGAAAACGATCATTGCTGGTCACCAAACCAGGTTCGTCATGCGCTCGCAACACGCATTCGAAAGACGGACGGACTCGAAGCCGCCAGCGTACTTTTAGGCCATGCAGAGGTTGCCACAACGCAAATCTATGCCCAAGCTGACAAAGAAAAAGCAATCCAGGTGATCCGCCGACTTGGTTAGCCCGAAGCTTACTTACAAGGGCTGCAATCTTTTCATTTTTCTAACGATCGTGCATCACTCTTTTTTGATGCACCAGCCGATCAGGGGCATTTGTCTGACCTAAGAACGTAGCTCAACCCAGCCTATTCGTTCCCGCTTCGCACCTGTTTTCGTGCATCTCCATTTCTCACTTTGTGCACCGAAAAAATTATTTAAATCCTTATTCCGTAAAACGTTAAGGCATTTTCTGTGATGACGCAATTTTGTCGAATCATCGCGATCTGCCATTTTCGAGATATGCGGACGCCTACGGAGTTCAATCTTGGATTACCCGAACACGGGAAAAAATCCATTGAGCCACAAGAAAAGCGTTAAAAGCAGTTACCGAAAAGCAACTAATTATGCGAACGCCTGCGGAGTGTAGGTGAGCAATACCCCAGTACGGAGAAAAAACATGTATCGAACAGTAAGAACGGCATTTAAAGAAATCACCGGACGGGAATTGGGTAATGGAACTTTGTGCAGATGGCTTTTGCACGGCGTTTGTGGAATACGGCTCGACGCGATCAAGATTTCGGGGGCTTGGCATTGCACGCCCGAAGCTATGGAAAAATTTCTCCGCGAAAGCTCAGCCGCTCGCATTGCCATACGTCAAGGGTTTGAAATCCAGACGCAAGAGCAAAGCCGCTCCGCAACGCGAACTTCGAAGGCCATCGCGAAGGCCCAAAAAACTCTCGCCGACGCTGGCATCTAAACGGAAACGCCAGACGAGGGCAAATCGTCTGGCGTCCAAATCAATCAACATCCATTGCACGAAGGATTAAATTAATTATGACACAGAGCGTACGCCAAGCAAATACATCTCACTCTGCAACGACATTTGAATGGATTGAATCTGAACGTTTTCGGACTGACAACGAGCTAGCAACTCGATTTATTGATCAACACGGAAAGGATTTGCGATTTGTCATCGAGTGGGGAAGTTGGATCGTATGGGATGGTAAACGATGGCTACGTGATCCGAATGGAACAATTCTACTTGGCAAAGCCCGTTCCTTCTCAGCTGGTATGTGGACTTCGTTCGCTTCCATTGCGCCTAAAGATTTGACGCGTGACGAGATAAACAAAATCAGAACATTCTGTCGTGTCTCAAACAGCGACAATGGAATAAAATCCTTCTTGAATCTTGCGAAAGCTGATACGCGAATCCTGATTCATTTTGACCGGCTCGACGTCCAAGTAAACCTTCTCAACGTGCAGAACGGCACAATAGACCTATGTACTGGAGAACTCAAACCACATTCAAGTGACGATCTGTTAACGCAGATAGCCAACGTCTCACACGACGCAAAAGCTGACTGCGATCTTTGGACTAAATCGTTGTCTATCATATTTGACGGTGATTCGACCCTGATTAAATACTTGCAGCAGCTACTAGGTTATTCAATTTCCGGTGATATCGGACAGAATATACTTCCTATCGCCTATGGTTCGGGGTGCAACGGAAAATCAATGCTATGGAACACGGTTCTGTCGCTCTTGGGTGATTACGCCGGATTGGCCAACGATAGTTTGTTGCTGGGTTTGAAAGATGGACACCCAGGGCAATCGCACAAGGTTGACGTGATCGGTTGGCCAAGTATTTGCGTTATGGAGTAGAAGACAAGCCCCTGAGTTGGGGTTGTTTGGAAAATCCTCGTCTTCTGCTGGGAGCCAACGCCTTGA
>JANOAI010000468.1:0-6201 GCA_031411055.1 Pirellulaceae bacterium | reverse complement strand
CCGAAGCGGGGCGAGGGGGAGAAAAACGGCTTTGGGATAGGCTCTTCGGTTTGAGTCAAGAATCGCCAAGCCAACGTCCGGCATCGACGTATTTGGACGGATTGGTTCGTTTTGATCCGATGTTGCGTGATATCTTGGCTCAACGGCTCGCCGCGATCGCGGATTCGATGGGGGTGGCCCTGGAGCAAACCGCGATGAGCGTCAACATCAAAGAGCGGCGAGACTTTAGCTGCGCCATATTTGATCGAAATGGTGAATTGTTGGCCAATGCGCCGCATGTTCCGGTACATCTAGGAGCCATGGGGGAGACCGTCAAGCAGATCTCGAAGGAGTTTCCGGCCATGGCACGTGGTGACTGCTTTATCACCAATGATCCGTATCGAGGTGGTTCGCATTTGCCCGATGTGACGGTCATCACTCCCGTTTTTTCTGAAGTCGGCGAGCGGATTTTTTTTACTGCCAATCGAGCTCATCATGCCGAGATCGGTGGCCTCGCGCCGGGGTCCATGTCGCCATTGACTCAGTGTTTGGAAGAGGAAGGGGTGATTGTGGCTCCGATGCACTTATCCAAGGAAGGTCGAAGTTGCGAGGAAGATTTATCGCAAGTCTTCCTTTCGGCGAAGTATCCGACGCGTGCGTGGAAAGAGAATCTTGCTGACATTGCTGCACAACAGGCGGCCAATCGTCGAGGCGAGCGCATGCTCCAGGATTTAGCGATTGAGTATTCGTCGATTGATCTTGAAGCGTATCTCGAACAAATTTTACATGCTTCGGAAACCAAAGTCCGTCGTTGGATTCAAAGCGTCGGCACAGGTGTGAAAGAATTCGAGGATCGTATGGATGACGGAACGCCGATTTGTGTCCAGCTTCGGTTTACGGGTAACGAACTAGAGGTCGATTTCGAGGGAACGGGGCCAGTATCCAAAGGGAATTTCAACGCCAACCCTGCCATCGTTCAAGCGGCGGTGCTCTATGTCGTGAGAGTCATGATCGAAGATGATTTGCCGCTCAACAGTGGTGCCTTGAGACCCATCACCCTGATCATTCCGCCCGGCTTGCTCAATCCGAAACAGGAAGGGTTACCGCTTGGCGAACAGCCAGCCGTCGCCGCTGGCAATGTTGAGACAAGTCAACGCGTTGTCGATTGTCTGCTTGGAGCCTTGGGGGTTGCGGGAGCAAGCCAAGGCACCATGAACAATTTTCTGATGGGGAATCAACGCTTTGGTTACTACGAAACCATTGGAGGCGGATCGGGGGCCACGATTGCGGGTTCGGGTTCGGATGCCGTGCATACCCACATGACCAATACGCGATTAACGGATCCCGAGATTCTCGAGACTCGCTATCCGGTTCGATTGACTCGTTTCGAAGTTCGGTCAGGAAGTGGTGGCAAGGGCGTGCACCACGGAGGGGAAGGGATGCATCGTGAAATGCTTCTCTTAGAAGATCTCGACGTTTCGCTCGTCACGGGGCGCCGCCAAGGCAATCCACCTTACGGAGCAGCGGGCGGCGAGCCAGGGGCCGCGGGCGAAAATTATCGGATTGACAATCACGGTTCCGTCATTCCGCTACCGGCGGTTTGTCAAATTCAAGTCCACGCTGGCGAGCGCATCGGACTCAAAACCCCCGGTGGCGGCGGCTACGGACGAGCTGATGAGGGGTAAGCCAAACTTTGGCCCGCAAAAATTTGGTAACCTGTTCGTTTCGTAACCGACGTCCGTCCATGCTTCCAAATAGAAAAGTCTTGTTTGCATGATGAAACTTTCAATGACATGGCTTGGCCATTCGACTTGGCTAGTAAAAAGTTCAGAACATCGAATCTTGATCGATCCTTTTCTGACCGATAATCCGATGGCGTCAACGAAGCCGGAAGCCGTGAATGCTGACACGATCTTGATTTCGCATGGTCATTTCGATCACGTGCAAGATGCGGCCGCGATCGCCAATCGCTGCCAATCGACACTCGTCGCAAATTATGAAATCGCAACGTGGTTTGCCGAGAAGCATCAGGTCGCCAAAACCATTGGGATGAATATCGGTGGAACCGCCAAGCTCCCGTTTGGGCGTGTTTTTATGACACCAGCCCTTCATTCATCGCAGTTGCCGGATGGTTCGTACGGAGGGAACCCAGGCGGCTTTCTTTGCGAAATTGACGGCCTGCGTCTTTTCTATACAGGCGATACCGGCTTGTTTAGCGATCTCACTCTGTGGTCTAAGCCTTCGATCGATCTACTTATTGTTCCCATTGGCGACCTTTTCACGATGGGGATCGATGAATCAATCCGAGCCATCGAGATGATTCAACCCAAGTGCGTTCTTCCTACACACTACAATACGTGGCCAGCCATTCAACAAGATGCCAAACGTTGGGCCGAACTCGTTCATCAACGAACGTCGTCCAAAGCCATCGTACTCGCGCCTGGCGAGGAGTATGCTTACGTCGGATAAAGTGCGTCGATTGCAAAGCCGCAAACGAAGTTACGCACTCGGAATAATTCAAGCGAGTCCTTTGGCAACAAAGCCATTACACGAAACCTAGCAAACATCGACTGATGAATTCAAAATCACTTTTCTTGTCGGTTGCACTCACAACCGTAATATACATGACACCGAATTTAATGAAGGCTGATGAAGTGACCGACGCTGCGCTGCGCCAGCTTTTCAGCGATTATCACGAACAGTTTCTCATTCTATTCCCGATTGAAGCGACTAGTTTCGGTGACAGTCGCTACAACGACCAACTTCAGATCGATATTGGCGAAGACTTTATTGCCAAGAAGCGACGGTTTTTGGAAACGATCAAGGAACGATTGGCCGCAATCCCAAACGGCCGAATCGGAGAAGAGCTACAGTTGGCGGCAGAGATTCTGGCTTATGAACTCGATATCCGATTGTCAGGTATCCCTTTCCGAGCCGAACGCATTCCGTTCAATCAATTCGAAGGGCTGCCACTTACCATGGGGCAAATGGGGAGCGGTGCGGGCGTTCATCCGTTTCGATCAGTCAAAGACTACGACGATTGGCTGAAACGCGTGGAATCGTTTTCAACCTGGTCGCACGTCGCCGTAGAACGTTTTCGAGAGGGAATCAAGGAAGGCTATGTTCTCCCCAAGATCTTGACCGAGCGTATGATCAAGCAACTACTTGATCCGACGATCGTCACTGAGAAAGCGGAAGATAGCCTTTTCTTTGATCCGATTGATAAGTTGCCGGCTTCCTTCTCGGATGTCGATAAGGCTCGACTTATTCGCGACTTTGAAAGAGCCATCACAGAGCATCTTTTTCCGAGCTACCGTCGGCTTGGTGAATTCCTACGCGACGAGTATCTTCCCCACGGTCGAAGTACATCCGGAATTGGATCGCTGCCTAATGGCAAAGAGTACTATCAGCATTGCGTACGGTACTGGACGACAACCAGACTCACGCCTGACGAAATTTATAAAATTGGTGAGGGCGAAGTAGCTCGGATTCGGGCGGAGATGGAGCAGGTTAAGAAAGAAATGGGCTTTGAGGGAGAGCTACAAGCCTTTTTCCAATACCTTCGGACGGATGCGTCGTTCAAACCATTTCGAACGCCCGAGGAGGTCCTTCAATTCTTCTACTCGATCCAGGGAAAGCTCGAACCGAAGCTCAAGGAGAGTTTCCTCAAGCAACCAGAAACGGCCTTTGAAATTCGCCGTACCGAAGCTTTTCGCGAGAAGACGGCCAGTGCGGAATACATGCCTGGTTCTGCCGATGGTTCGCGTCCAGGTGTGTTTTATGTCCCTATTCCTGACGCCAAGGAATTTAATATCACGAGTGGAATGGAATCGTTGTTTCTTCATGAAGCGCTTCCTGGACATCACTATCAGATCGCTCTCCAACAAGAGAACCAAGCGTTACCGCTTTTTGCTAGATTTCTTTGGTATGGAGCGTACGGCGAAGGCTGGGCACTCTATTGTGAATCGATTGGCGAAGAGCTCGGACTGTATACAGACCCTAAGCAACGCATGGGGGCGTTAGGCGATGAAATGCATCGTGCCATTCGACTTGTCGTTGATGTTGGCTTGCATTGGAAAGGTTGGACACGCGAGCAAGCGATTGAATACATGATGTCGAACGAGCCGTTATCGGAAGAGGGAACCATCGCCGAGATCGAACGCTACATGGCTTATCCGGCTCAAGCCTTGAGTTACAAGATCGGTCAACTGAAGATTCGACAACTACGTAAGGAATGCGAGCAAAGGCTTGGTAAGCGGTTTTCTGTAGCCGAGTTTCATCATGAAGTTTTACGCAATGGTGGTATGCCTCTGGAGATTCTGGAACGTCGACTTTCAGCTTGGAAGCGGACGGAGTAGTTTGTGTGCTAGCAATTTCTAGCCCTCGTATTTTTTCTGGCGGAGAAGCTCATGCGATGACGATAGACCTATTTGGTCGTTGAATTGCTTAACGAGTCCATGGAAGGATCTCGAAGATGAATGTTTTAGGTTTTTGGAAACTATCTCAGAATCCATTTGCGTTATCCTCCAGTCTATTTTTTGCTGGCGGATCCGTGGAGGAAGCCATTGCGAGGATGGAGTTCCTCGTGAGTTCTGCGCGAACTTTGGGCATCCTGTTGGGTCCGAGTGGGAGTGGAAAGACAACACTCATGCAGCGATTTCCAACGTTGCGGTACGCCACGGAGAACCGCAAAGCGATCCGGTGCATTTCCATTTCCGCCGGAGGACGCAATAGCGAAGAAGTTGTCGAGATGATCGCCGATTCACTTTCGCAAACGCGGCTCATGAAGCGTGTTGGAACCGTCCAATCGGCGGAATCCGATGCTTGGACGACTATTCGCGATGTTTTGATTGCGGCAAAGTCGGGTGCCTGTCGCGTCGTATTGATGTTAGATGGCTTTGTCGATTCCCATTCCAATTGGGAAACGGTACGGCGGTTAGTGCGTATCGATTTACCAGTCACGGTGTTAGTCAGCATCGATACCGAACGCGTTTATGAATTACCAAGTGATGTGGCTAGGCTCAGCGAACTGCGCATTGATTTGCCAGCCTGGGAGCTGAGCCAAACAGCCGATTACTTCGATTTCGCACTTGAGAGTGTCGAAGGAAAACCTGGCATTTTCGACGCTCAAGCTATCACGCGTATTCATGAATTGAGCGATGGTTTGCCAGGTCGTATTCGTAGAATCGCTGACTTGTGCTTGGTGGCGGGCTCCGCCCAACGAGCAGCGAAGATCACGAGCGACATTGTGGAAGATGTTCATCAGGAACTGGCAATTTATCCGCAAGCCAGTTCTAGGGAACTATTGAGCCGATAAGGCGTCCGATTCGTAGAAACGATTGTGATGAGCAAAATCACCGCTTCGGTTCAAAAACGACCTAAAGCGGCCCGAATTTGCTGGAAAACGTCGTTATATGAAGCAAAATTGATAAAACTCATGCAAACAAGGAATTCGTCAATCCCCCTAGCCAAGAATTCAGGCTTTATTAAAAAGTGACGTTGACCTGAATGCATGGTATCCAGATAGATAGTCAGCAGAAGTGGTGAAACGAGAAACGGCCTAGAAATTAGGTTCGAAAGTGACCATGGTAAAGCGATCTTCAACCGCTGAAATCCTTTTTTCGCTCGAACAAGCGAATGCCATGCTCCCGTTGTTGCGTTTGATCGTCGCCGACATCAGTTTGGCACATCGAGAACTCGCCGAGCGCAAACTCCAATTCCATCGTATGGTTCGGCGTCGTGAGGGTAAAATGGGTGCGAAGGCACAATTCTACGATGATGAGGTAGAGGAAACGCGAACCGATCTTCGAGTTGAAACCGAGCAACTTGAAGAGCTCATTTCTGAGCTGGAGGGGTTGGGTGTGATTCTCAGATCCGCCTACGACGGGATCGTCGATTTCCCGATGGTGATGAACAGAGAAGCCGCGTACTACTGCTGGAAGATGGGAGATCGTGATGTTTCTTCGTGGCGATATCCTCGCGAATCGTATTCAGAACGCCGGCCGCTTCCCATCGACCGCTCTGGGCTCGAATCAGCCATCTGAATTTGGATGTACAAGGGCTCTGTCACTTAGATAAACAGGGTTTAACGTTCTTTCTATTGAGCCTGAGGCGCTAGCCGATTCCGCGACAGGATCGACTAGCGCCTCAGGCTCAAGGACCCACGATTTTCTGTGTGACAAAGCACTAGAGCATTTTCATGAACGACGTAGGCTTGGAAAA
>JANOAI010000467.1:0-16933 GCA_031411055.1 Pirellulaceae bacterium | reverse complement strand
CTACGTCGTTCATGAAAATGCTCTAGAAAAAAAGCCCAAAAGCTTATTCAGTTTGTCGCTCGAATCGGTCAAGTAAGCGATATAAACTGCGACGAGCTATGCCGAGTGCTCTCGCAGCTTTGGCTTTGTTGCCGTTGTTGATTTTTAGCACCTCAAGGACATGCCGTTTAGAAAGTGTAGCCAAGTCGATTGCATCTTCTGGATTGAATTTTCCAAAATTGCTTGCAGAAACTGGCGCAACCCCTTCGGAGGAAATCGCGTTCGATCCCCCCTTCAGTTCGTTTGGCAAATTCTCGATTCGAATGATTTTTTCGTCGGCAAGGATCTTGGCCCGTTCCAGGGCATTCACGAGCTGCCTGACGTTGCCGGGCCACTGGCAGTTTTGAAAAACCTCCATGACGCCCGGACCAAGCTTCCAATCAGGCCCGAGAAAATGCTGTACCAAGATCGGCAGATCGCCTGCTCGCTCCCGAAGCGGCGGTAACGCAATCGATAGAACGTTAACGCGGTAGTAAAGGTCTTCACGAAATCGCCCCGCTGTAACTTCTGTTGCGAGATCTCGATTCGTCGCCGCAATCAACCGAACCCTGACGCGGCGTTCACGAATCGAACCAATGCGACGCATCGTACCATCTTCAAGGACTCGTAGTAGCTTTGCTTGCAGCGAGCCTGCTAGCTCGCCAAATTCGTCGATGAACAGTGTTCCGCCGTCAGCTATCTCAAAGAGTCCAGGCTTAGCAGCATGGGCGCCCGTAAACGATCCCTTTTCGTGTCCAAAGAGTTCGCTTTCAAGCAACGACTCCGGCAAAGCCGCACAGTTGATGACCACCATCGGGTCTTTGGATAATGGACTTGCCTGGTGGATCGCTCGAGCTACTAACTCTTTTCCTGTTCCACTCTCACCTTGAATGAGAACCGGCTTATCGCTGGGGGCGATGCGCGAGATCAGTCGTTCGATCTCTTGCATTGCCGCCGAGCTTCCAATCATCTTCGAGCTTCTCTGCCCTCGAACGAGCTGCGTTCGAAGATGCTGGTTCTCTCGCTCCAAATGTCGAGTTCGATATGCCTTGCGAATAAGTAGGTCCAGATCGCTCAATCCAAACGGTTTAGTCAAATAATCGACCGCACCCAGTTTCATCGCTTCAACGGCAGAAGAGATCGATCCTCCGCCGGTGAGCATAATGATTTTCAATTCGGGATCGTCCCCGATCAACCGCTCCATCAGTCGCAAACCATCCATCTCCGGCATGTTCTGATCGAGCACCGCAACGTGGAAGGCTTGTTTTGCTTGAATCGCCAGCGCCTGCTCGCCACACGTCGCCGCCGACACGTGATACCCCTGTCGCTGAAAGAAGCGAGCCGCTGGTTCGAGGACATCGGGCTCATCATCGACAAGCAATAGATCGATTGGCTCCGAGAGAGGAGGAGGCATCGGATTATTCCTCAGTGGTTGTCCCATGATTATTTTCAACCTACAGGCGACCAAGCCTGCAAAAAAACATTGACACTTCGCTCAACGAGAAAGATTTTCACCTGCGATTGCAAAGCCTATGCCATGAATGCAGAGCCAAGCAGTTCACCGACAATTCGTTATGAAATCCTCATTCCGAGCAACATGCGCATCGATCTGACACACTCTCATTCCCTCTATTGTCACACATATACTTCCGTCATGCTGCCTGAAATCTGCGGCAAAGTGACACGTAATCGGAATTGGACACAAAAGAAAAGTGTCCAGGAAACGCAAAAACCTCGGTTCCTCTAAATCATCAGCTGAATCGGATGTCGCTTTTCTTCCGGCCCGAGGAAGCTTCAATAGTCTGCCAATTCTTCGAAACGATACCGATCTCTCTATGCAACCAACGGAATGCCCTTGAAGAGAATCCGTCGCGAAAGCGAACGATCCAATGGCTGTGCGATGACGATGCAATCGGTTCGGTTCATGCGGAAGCACACTCTTGGCACGCTGCTTGCGTTCTGGCTCGCCATCAAGTTTAAACGAATTCACAGTGCAAGCGATTGCCAGCCAATCGCGGGCAGCCCGATGGAGCATAGGATGGCAAACGCGGATACCCTTACCGTTACCACAAACAAAGTCAACAACTCCTTAGATAACCAAACAGCGTCCCAAATAGAATCCACTGTGGATTCTTATAGCTACAACGACACCATTGTGCGTTGGTTCGTAGGAGCGACCATTTTTTGGGGGCTCATTGCAACGGTCGCGGGTTTTCTGGTAGGGCTCCTTTTGGTTCTTCCAAGCTTGTTTAGCTTTCTTCCATCCCATGTAAGTGCATTGCTGACATTCGGTCGCTTGCGTCCCGTTCATACCAACGCAGCTATCTTTGCGTTTGCTGGCAACGCTGTCTTCGCCGCCATTTACTACAGCACACAACGTCTCTGCAAAGCCCGGATGTGGAGCGACACGTTTGGTTGGCTTCATTTCTGGGGTTGGCAAGCCATCATTGTTGCCGCCGCGATAACTTTGCCGATAGGTATGACGCAAAGTAAAGAGTATGCCGAATTGGAATGGCCTATCGACATTGCCATCGCTGTCGTGTGGCTTGGCTTCTTTGGCACCAATTTCTTCATGACGCTCTTCAATCGCCGCGAACGCCATATGTACGTCGCCTTATGGTTTTATATCGCAACGATCATTACGGTGACGATTCTGCATCTGTTCAATAACATTGTCGTCCCGATCGGTTTAGGTAAAAGCTACCCGGTCTATGCCGGTGTTCAGGATGCACTCATGCAGTGGTGGTACGGTCACAATGCAGTTGCGTTCTTTCTCACGACACCGTTCTTGGGGTTGATGTACTACTTTCTTCCCAAAGCGGCCGAGCGTCCCGTTTTTTCATACAAGCTCAGTATCATTCACTTCTGGTCCTTGGTTTTCATCTATATTTGGGCCGGTCCGCATCATCTGCACTACACAGCCTTGCCGGAATGGGCCACGACCTTTGGGATGCTATTTAGTTTGATGCTCTGGATGCCCTCGTGGGGTGGAATGATCAACGGTCTTTTGACGTTGCGAGGTGCTTGGCATCGAGTTACTTCGGATCCGGTCCTGAAATTCTTTGTCGTGGGCATTACGTTCTACGGAATGTCCACTTTCGAAGGCCCGATGCTCTCCATCAAGAGTGTCAATGCGCTATCGCACTACACCGACTGGACGATCGCGCACGTCCACTCGGGCGCATTGGGTTGGAATGGCTTCATGAGCTTCGGAATGATCTATTGGCTGCTGCCACGTTTGTATCAAACCAAGCTTTGGAGTCCGAAGATGGCCGAATGGCATTTTTGGATCGGCACGATCGGAATCCTACTTTATATCATCCCCATCTATATTGCCGGAATCACGCAAGGATTGATGTGGCGAGCCTTAGATGATCTTGGTCGTTTGCAATATCCAGACTTTGTCGAAACGGTTCAGAACATCACGATCTATTGGTGGTTCCGACTCCTCGGTGGCGGGCTTTTCATTGGCGGCGTCCTCATGCTTGTTTTGAACACAGTCATGACTTGGCTCAGTCGTCCCAAAACGTATGAAGTACCCGTCTACACCTCTCCAAGGTTATCCACGAACTATACAGATAAGCCTTTGCCGCCGAGCAAACTTGCTGGAAAACCCGTTGCCGACGTCGCGGGTACACTCGAAAGATTTTCGTCGGCAGATTGGCATCGTCGCTGGGAACGATTGCCATTCGTTTTTACGTGTTGGGTCGTGATTGCTGTAATTGCGGCAAGTCTCTTTGAAATCATTCCAACCTTCTTGATTCGAGCCAACGTTCCGACGATTGCCAGTGTCAAACCTTACACACCCCTCGAACTCGCCGGACGCGATATTTACGTAAGCGAAGGTTGTTACAACTGTCATTCGCAGATGATTCGCCCGATGGTGGCCGAAGTGCAACGCTACGGCGAGTTCAGCAAAGCCGGCGAATTTGTCTACGATCATCCATTCCAATGGGGATCGCGCCGCATTGGCCCCGATCTGGCGCGTGAGGGTGGTAAGCAAAGCAGTTTCTGGCATTGGACCCATTTTTCGAACCCAGGCGTTCTCGTTCCGGGGTCTGTCATGCCACACTATCGGCACCTGCTTACGGAGCGGCTGAACTATGGTGAAATCGGCAAGCGAGTTTGGGCAGCCCACTATCTTGGCGCACCATACGACAAAGAATTGACGGAAGCCGATAGCATGGCTCGAGCGCAGGCTCAAAAGGTTGCAGCAGAAATCATCGCGCAAGGTGGCCCTGTCGAGTATGAGAAGTTGTTGGTCCGCGATGCAACCGCCATCGCGTTGATTGCCTATTTGCAACGCATGGGTACGGATCTCAATCGGGTTGAAACGCCCGCCGCGACACCAGCTACTGCAACGCCACCGGCTCCATCGACCGCTATCCAAGACCGGTCCATTCCGGCCGATGGATCAGACATTCCCGTTGCCGTCACTGTAAAAGTCTCGAAGAAGTAACCCAGCATGCTCAAAGAAGTCATCAGCAAACTCGATTATTCAAACTTTGAAGAATTAGCCATCGTTCTGTTTGGTTTGTCATTCTTCTTAATCGTCTTCGGCGCCCTGTGGCTAACGAGAGAGGCTACGGATCGGTTTAGTCAAATACCACTTGCCGATCGAGTTATAGATCCTCGCAAGCCGATGACTAAACCAAACACTAGAAAGCGTAAGAATGCCTAGCATGAATGAAAAGCAAGATCCGCGTTTCCAAGAAACAGGACATGTTTACGATGGAATTCAAGAGTATGACAATCCGCTTCCATCTTGGTGGTATTGGCTGTTTGTATTGACGGTCATCTTCTCACCCTTTTACCTTGGATTCTTCCATGCTGGTGCTCCTGGTCGCACGATCGCGGAACAGTTTCAAGCGGCCAACAGCGAAAATATGCGCAAGCAGTACGCAGAGATCGGTGAGCTCAAAGATGACGAGCTGACATTATTGACCTACATGCAAAAAGATCAGTGGATGAAGGTAGGCAATTCGATCTTTCGTACGCACTGTGTTTCATGTCATGGACCAGACGGTGGCGGTAGCGTCGGTCCAAACCTTTGCGACGACAACTACAAAAACATTAAGCAAGTCGCTGACATCGTGAAGGTTGTAAACAACGGTGTCGCAGGTGGTGCGATGCCTGCGTGGGGAAATCGACTTGGGCATAAAAACGATATCGTCCTCGTCTCAGCGTATGTTGCAAGTCTTCGAGGATCGCAGCCCAAAACACCCAAAGCCGCCGACGGAACGCCTATTCCTCCCTGGCCACCTGCTCCACCCATTCTGGAAGACCCGAAGCCCAATGGCACTCAAAAGGACGCGAGCAAAGGAAAATGAATGGTCGCGCAGAAAGTTGGCTTGCATAAGGAGCTATCGAGAATCGACCCATCATCTATGAACGGCCAACTCCCCAATTTCGATCCAAACGGAGCAAACCAATTTACTCCTCCGCTCTACAATCTCACGAATTCGAGCGAGCGGCCCGATGCTGCGTTACTGTCCCCGGATAAACATGTACTTCCAACGCTCGAAAGTGACGGATCGCGCCGATGGGTGAATCCTTCCTTGGCCCAAGGTTTTTTCTGGAACCGACGCCGAATCGTTGCGTATTCGTTGATCGCATTCTTTCTGACACTGCCGCATCTACGCATCGGTGGCAAGCATGTAGTCTTACTCGATATCATTCATCGTCAGTTTACTTTCTTTGGTCATACGTTCTATCCGACCGATAGCCCACTTTTAGCATTGCTGGTTCTTACCGCCTTTTTTTCCATCATGTTTGTAACGGCTACGGCTGGGCGAGTATGGTGTGGATGGGGCTGTCCACAGACCGTCTATCTGGAGTTCTTGTTTCGACCGATCGATCGTGTTTTCTCGGGCACTACCGGTCGAGGGGGACGATCCAACAAAACGCAGTTCGCTTGGCGCACGGGACTTCGCTATGTCGTCTATCTCGTTTGCTGTATGTTCCTGGCTCATACGTTTCTAAGTTATTTCGTCGGGACAGATCAGCTGGCAAAATGGATCTTGGGATCGCCATTCAAACATCCGGTAGCTTTCCTCGTCATGGGTGCTGCGACCGGAGGCATGCTCTTTGATTTTCTTTTTTTTCGTGAGCAGTTCTGCATGATTGCTTGCCCGTATGGGCGATTCCAATCGGTTATGCTCGATCGACACTCGTGGATTGTCAGCTACGATCGCACTCGAGGTGAACCTCGAGGAAAGGCTAAGAAAGAAGGGATCGGTGATTGCGTCGATTGCAATCGCTGTGTCGCAGTATGTCCAACCGGGATCGATATTCGACGAGGATTGCAGCTCGAGTGTATTCATTGCGCGCAATGCATTGACGCTTGCGATGATGTTATGCAAAAGCTTGGAAGACCAATCGGCTTAGTCCGATACAGCAGCCAAGATGCCTTGGAGGGTCGTAAATCTCGCTGGCTACGACCTAGAACAGTGATCTATCCGACGTTGATTATTGTTGCGGTGTCACTCTTTGCGTACATCTTGTCGACAAAGTTTTCGTTCGATGCACGATTGCTAAGATCCCCGGGAGCTCCATTCGTGGCGGTGAACGAAGATGGAATAGCTGCAATTCAAAACAACATGCGACTGCGCTTGGTTAATCGATCACAGCAAGCACAAAATTATTCGATCGAAATCAAAGAACCGAGCGGCATTACGCTTGAGTGGTCCGACGGGAATGCCCCACGATTGGAACCAAACGGTTCGGTACTCGCTCTGGTAAAAATTCGTTTTCCGGCCCAACTGACAGCGCCTGTTGGAAGTTGCGATGCGAAGCTCGTTATTCGAGACGAATCCGGCGCGGAACATATTATTCCATTCCAATTGGTTGGTCCTCGTTAAGATCGGCGTTTTCGTGTCATGAAACCATGTTCAAACAGTTCCGAAAATCGGAGTCGAAGATTCTGGGTCATGATGATCTTGCTCTTGATGGGGATCAACCTAGGGGTTGCCGCGGTTGCCATTAAGATGGCTGTCGGGGATGTCTCAATACGTCCTATGCCAGACTATGGTGAACAAGCTGTTACCTGGCAAGAACGGATCGATGCTTTAAACAAGTCGAAGGCCCTCGGGTGGACATACCATTTAAGCAAGTCTTCAGAGCCTACTTCGGTTTCTGTGGATCTTTGCGATAGCCGTGGTGAAGACATAGCCGGCTGTTCGGGGCAGGTGCGTGCCTTTCACTTCACCGCAGCCGGAAAAATTCAAGTTGCGCAGATCCAATCAACTGCGACGGGCGACTACCAAGTCGCGATCGATTTAGCGAAGCCAGGTTTATGGCAGATTGCAATGAAACTCCAAACCCCCAAAGGGGAAATGTATGTTAGCGACGATACCTGGTATCTCAATGCTGACGGACTTTTGAATCGAGAGAAGCCTGGCCGATGATTACCTATCTCGGAGCGATCTGCGTTGCGTCGTTATTGGGTTCTGCCCATTGCGTTGGAATGTGCGGCCCCATGGTCCTCATCGCAACGGGAATGAAGGATTCGCGATCGAGCAAGTGGGACCGTCTGTTTCGATCGCTCGGCTATCATTGCGGACGTCTCGGGACGTATTTGATTCTGGGACTTGCGGCGGGATTGCTCGGCTGGGCATTGGATGGTGTTACGGAGTCATGGGGATGGATCGGCATGCCAACTTGGCTGACCGGCTGGATGATGATTGGCCTCGGCCTATGGCAGCTTTGGAATTCTCGGACCGCAAATGCGATTACCACAAACCATAGCCGCTTTTCTCGATGGTGGCTGTTACAGCTACAACAGTTTCGACGATGGTCGGAAGGACTGTCCGGACCGCTCAAAGCCATGATGTGGGGGCTACTGACAACCTGGTTGCCGTGCGGCTGGCTCTATACATTCGCATTGGTAGCAGCCGGAGCCGGAAGTATCGGCGGATCACTTGGAATCATGTTTGCATTTTGGATTGGAACGCTACCCGCGTTAATGGGCATTACACTTCTGTGGTCAAGAATGCGTCCCCAAGTTCAAGCATGGACACCCGTAATCTCAGCCATACTCCTCATTGTGTTTGGAGGTCATGTTGTTTGGGCTCGTAGCCAAAACTCGATGGGGGACTGGCTTCGAGAGCAACAACGATCTTTCGCTGCGTCGCCGGTTGTTGGCGTTGAGAAACTGAATCAAGCTGTCGAGGAATTGCCCCCATGCTGTCGACAATAAGAAAGGCTGTTCCCTGCGCCCATTGCGGACTACCAGTACTGTCAGCGATTCATGACGCGCCTGTTTTTTGCTGTCATGGATGCCAAGGTGCTTATGCGTTGATTCATCAGTTGCGGCTTGAATCGTTTTATGATTTGCAGACAGTTACCGAGCATCACTCGTTACCGGGGCAGACCAAAGTCGATGCCTCAAAAGAAGCCTGGGCCCAGTTGGATGCACTCTCTTCGCAAGCCATTGAAACTCCCGATGGATTGTGCACGATTCGACTTTCGGTCAATGGAATTCACTGTGCGGCTTGCGTATGGTTAATCGAAAAACTGCAACCGCATCTGCATGGAGTTCAGTCCACGCAGGTACGGATGAACGATCATTCGATTCAGTTGACTTACGATCCCAAACAGACATCGCTATCGAAAATCGCAGAACCGCTATCAAAGCTAGGCTATAACTTAGCACCGATGAGTCAGATGGAAGATCGCGATGCGATGCAAGTAGCCCGTCGAGAGCACTGGTGGGGCCTTGCTTTAGCATTCTTCTTGGCTGCCAACTCCATGTGGATTGGAATAGCGTTGTATGCTGGCGAATCGACGGGAATGACAGCGGCCCATGCGACATTTCTTCGTTGCGTCGGGGCTTCGCTTGGAGCTTTGGCCGCCGTCTTTCCCGGCCGCATCTTTTTTGAAACAGCTTTTCAAGCAATTCGAACACGTACTCCACACGTCGATATCCCCGTCGCACTCGCGATTGGGGTCGGTACCTTTAGCTCGCTTATCGGTTGTGCCGTTGGATACGAGCACATCTATTTTGATTCCATCGCGGCTTTGATTCTGCTATTGCGAGTCGGACGCTACCTTCAGTTCCGCGCCCAATACCGAACAGGGTTATCGCTCGATCGACTCTTCCGATGGAATACCCCCTTTGCGACGCGAATCAACACGGAAAGTCTCATTGAGACCGTTGCCGTAACCGATTTGAAGCCCGGTGACACTGTTTTGGTGAAAGCTGGGGAGCAGCTCCCAGCCGACGGACGAATCGTGCAAGGCGATTCGACCCTCGATTGTGCTTGGCTAACCGGTGAAAGCCAACCCATCGAAGTCCAGGAAGGCGATAAAGTTATCGGTGGGACTCTTAATCTGCGTTCACCTTTAAAAATCCGAGTTGACACAGTCGGTGAGAAATCTCGCATGGGCAGTTTGAATCAGCTCATTCGTCAGGCAACTTCACAGAAAACGCCTTTAATTCAGTTGGCTGATCGCGTTGGTGGTTGGTTTGTCTGGGTTGTGTTAGGCCTTAGCCTATGTACTTTCGTTGGCTGGACGATCACTTCAGGGGTCTTTGTAGCAACGCGTCACACTGTGTCGTTACTCACGATTGCTTGTCCATGCGCATTGGCCCTGGCGGCGCCGCTGGTAATCACGGTCGCGATTGGAAGAGCCGCACACCGTTCCATTTGGATTCACAACGGCAACGTTTTGGAAATGCTTTCGCAACCTGGAATTGCTTGGTTTGACAAGACCGGAACCCTGACCACCGGTCGGCTACGAGTCGTTGATTGGACGGGCGACGACGAAGCATTAGTATTCGCGGCCACTCTTGAATTGCACTCAACGCATCCGCTTGCAGAAGCTATCGTAACCTACGCGAGTACCAACACGAACCAATTCCAGACTAATCCGCTGTCCGATGATTATTCGATCGAACAGGTTGTGGGACGCGGAATCCACGGACAGGTTTTAGGGCACCACGTTGCGGCAGGGACAATTCAATGGATGGAGGATCAAGATATCCATGTCAAGTCAGCGGATCGTCAACGTTACCAGTTAGTCGCTCTGGATGGGAACACCCCTTTGATCGTCGCGATCGATCGGACAACACGCGGCGTGCTTTCGATCGGAGACAGCCTTCGCCCAGATGCGGTGAGACTCATCCAAGAACTCGATCGTCGTGGATGGGAGGTGGGCGTCCTGTCAGGCGATCGACAAGAAGTCGTTGAAGCTATTGCTAACCGTTTGGGACTACGATCTCGGGACCGAACCCATTTCATTGGCGAGCTTTCTCCTGAAGACAAGCTGGCAATCGTGAAGGCCTCTAAATCACGGGACTCGGGTAAGGTAATGATGATTGGCGACGGCATCAACGATGCGGCCGCACTCATGGTCGCCGACATAGGAATTGCCGTGCGAAGCAACGACGATCTTTCCATGAGAGCGGCTCCTGTTTACATCCCCGGCGATCGATTGTCAGCGGTCACCGAACTGATTGACGCTTCAAGGGCAAGTATCCGAAGTATCCATCGGTGCTTTGCAGCATCGCTGTTATACAACGCAGTCACAATCAGCTTGGCAATCTCTGGCTCGATGCATCCCTTGTTGGCAGCCGTGCTCATGCCCATAAGCGGACTTACAGTCCTCACGATGGCCGTCTCGTCGAGAACATTCTCGCACAAGCCATCCGTTGAATCTAAATTACCGTCGAATGTCCCTCTGAGCGAGGTTATTCCATCATGAGTGTGCTCTATGTCGCGTTGCCCATCGCACTACTACTTGGTGGTGCGAGCTGTTTAGCCTGCCTCGGATGCATTTTTTCCGGGCAATACGACGACCTGGAATCGTCTTCCATCCGATTTCTCATTGACGATGAGCCGAAAAAGAAAAAGTAGCACGCATGGGCGTGCTACTTGAATCCGTTTTCAATCGTGACGGTAGACTACGGTTGGTCGCCAGGAACAACGGGTAATGCAGGCTCGTAATCGTTGGACTGCATCTTCGTTCCCTTGGCTTCTTCACCCAGGATAATGAACTGAGTTCGTCCACCGCCGAAGTTTTTCGGCATGTTGTAGATGAACTGGCCATCGACGGCCTTCTGAATGCGCGTTTGAACAGCCGACAAATGAGCCTTGGAGTACGGATCCAAGCCAGCACCGGCTTCAAGGGTTGCGTCGATCTTGCGTTTGATATCCTTGAGCTGCATCGTTGCCAACGTTGCGATCGGCTTCATGGCGGCATTGCCACTGCTATCACTAAGCATCAGATCAATCAATCGCTCAAGATGTTCTCGTTGAAGATTCCGACGAAGTGAACTGATACGCGGCTTGCGGGCCGTAACTTCCCCTTCTGGCTTGGAGTCGAGTTCGGTCCAGATCGAGGCTTGCAGCTTGTCCATCAACTCGGGCAACACTAATGCATCCTTGTCGGCAGGCACCAGTTGCTCGTTATCAAGCACTCGACGAAGCGTTGTTGGGTTCATCAACATCGTGAGGGCGGAAGCTTGCATCGAGAGGATTCGGTCATGGACCGGGAACGTCGATTCCGACATAACGGTCATTCCGTCGTCCCACCATTTCTCAACCGTCATTCGCTGAAGCAAGTCTGACTTCAACCCAAACGACTCGTCTTGAAAGGCATTCTTGATGACAAAGGCTAAACATTTTCGTTGCGTTTCTGCATCAACGGGTGTTAGCGGAAGTCGATCGCCTGGATCGCCTTTATGATCGCGGTTCACGTAAGCGGAACCAACCCAATTCGCGACCATGCTGATGGCCTTCATTTGTTGTCCAAGGGTGAGTTCGTAACCTTCACGTGCTTTGGCCCAGCTATCGCCCTCCTTGACAAATTTATCGGTGATTCGACTTCGATAAACGTCGACCAACTTCATCTGATTTTCCGCATAGGTTAACGGATCAGAACCGAAGTCGTATCGTCGGGCGAGCGGATCGGGACCGGCGGTGTCTTCATCGGTACCGTATTGCAACTCAGGTTCATTTACTCGTTTGAGAACGTCCTTCAGTTTGGCCTCTTCCGGCACGTATCCGTACTCGATAGCCCAGTAGTCGTAAGGACCAATACCAATCATGGTCCAGTCACCGCGAGCCTCACCAATATCTTTGGTCATATTGACCGGGAGATAATCCATCACCGAACCAGCCAGTGGCTTCTTGCCTTTCATATCGGCTGAGTTGATTTGTTCGAGCTTGTAAGCTCCAGAGGCTTTGAAATTGTGACGGAGTCCCAAAGTATGACCGACTTCGTGCGCGACGAGTTCGGCTAATAACGGACCGATGAAAGACTCAGGCATACCATCGAGCATATCTTCTTTGGCTGCCTTCTTAGCGGCCTTGGCTTTGTCATCGCTCTCCTTCTTTTCGGCTTCAGTCTTATCTTCCGATTTAGGTTTTTCTTTATCCTCTTTTTTATCTTCAGGCTTTTTGTCCGCGACTTTGGCGTCCTTCTTTTCAGCCTGAGCGGCAGCCTTCTTTTCCTCCACTTCCTTCTTTTCTTCTTCGTCTTCTTCCGACTCTTCAAGGAGAGCCAGGGCGATCCGCCCCATGGCAACATCCAGCTGCTTGCCGTGGGCTGCCATGCACATTCCATTGACTTGGCTGGTACGCCCAGTCAGTCCATCGTACTGATCGTCACCGATGAGTCGACCATCGACCTTGGAGGCGGGGTGCGAAGACCATGGTGCATAGGATTTTCGCGAGATCGAATCGGCGAGATATTTTTGGTTGGCAGGAGCGCCCAAACGAACGCGAGGATCCCAAGATGGATTGTCAGCCAACCAAGCGAGCGTTTCGGTGCTCATGCCCTCGGTCGCCAGTTCGGGCATCATGTCGTGAAACTGGAAATGAAAATGTCGAATCCAGCCATCCGTCAAGATGATATCGGCATCGAGAATTTCACCGGTCAACGGGTGAACACGGCTCGGTCCGATGGCCGTACTAATGTTGTTGTTTAACCAGCGAATAAAGTTGTACTGAACATCTTCGGGGTCAAGGTCCATGTTGTCGCCGGTTTTTGCATCTTGGTAGGCAACTTCAATCGCATCCGAGAATCCAACTTTTTCAAAGGCCTTATTCCAGTACTCGATTCCCTGTTTGATCCATCGTCGATAACGAACGGGGGTCGTGTGTTCGACATAAAATCGAATCGGCGTCACGGGCGGACTAATCTTGAGACTCGGATCCCGCTTTTCTAACCGCCAGCGATTGATATAGCGAGTCTTGAGTTTGTCTTTGTCGTAAATACCAAGATCGGTATAGGCGGTACCAAAGTAGCCAATTCGGTCATCCGACTTACGAGGTTTATAGCCATTGTCTTCTGGAACTTCGCTCAGTGAATAGTGAAGTGTTTGCAACTGACCATCCCGACCGACAACTTCGAAGGCGATCTCGACGTTCTTCGAGAAGATCTTGGCTTTGATAATTTTTGTGAGTTGCGGCGAAGTAATACGAGCTTGAGGTCCAAAGAATTTGCTGGATTCACCAACGAATAATGCGTCGGCATCGACGAGCGGACCACCACGCGGAACCATCGACACAATGGGAATGTCGAGCAGCACTTGATCGGTAAAAAGTCGCTTGATTGAAGCCTTCGATTCCGGTTCACCTGTTGACCGTATCTCAAGATTCGGAAGGATGAGCGCTAAACGCTTGTTGTACTGGCGCCAATAAACGTAGTAATCACCAGCCTGAAGCCCGGCGTAATCGTCACCACTACTTACGGTCAAGGCAACGAAGTACTTCTTGGCTGCGAAGTCTTTCGGCAACTCCAAGAACATCTGCGAATCGCGTTCGCGAGTGTAGATGTTGCCAAGCGACTGGCGATCAGGTGATCGCGATTCAGCCTTGGTGAAACCTTCGAGAATCTTATCGGAAGGCGGAAAATCCGGTTGAGGAGTTTCTTGGCCGAAAGCAATCTGAGAAACCAAGGCCAATGTTGCAAAGCAACTGAGTCGTCGAAACCAACCAAGCATGGAAGAGTTGTGCATTTTCATAGAAGAACCACAAGCAGTTGAAACCGGAAAATTTGACAGCCAAGCCTACCTCGTTAAAGCGACCGTGGCGGAACTAAAGGAAATCCTAACCCATCGTTAAGACTAACCGACAACGGAAAAACCGCTTAATCGGAAAAATCGATACACTTTTGGAGCCTCCGATTGACCTATTCTAGAGCGACGGGGCCGATAGTCCAAAACGGGAATAAGGTTGCCCGAGAAAACTATGCGCGGATCAACCCAAAAGCGGCCAAACGCGCAATTCTTCCCAGCAAGAGCAACCACGGCTTGGGTTGGTGCGACAACTCCAGCACCTTTCGAACGAGTTCGTCTTCGCACCTTTAAAGTGAGGGTTGAGCTGAACCTGTACGACGGACTTCCAGTCCGTCGGCGCCAACCTTTGTCGACGGACGGGAAGTCCGTCGTACCGTAAAAAGTCGTACCGTAAAAATTAGCGTTGACGAAGCACCCATAAAAGTACAGTCACTTTCCGTTCCCATGAAGGCTACAATGGCAATGGACTTCGAAATCTCGCTCGGAAAAATATGTCGACATCAAATCAGTCTGCCAATATCGTTCAAGTCTTGCGTAAAATCCCGCCTAAATGGGCGGTTGCGATTATCGGAATCGTGCTGGTCTATTGGTTGGGCCAGCCGCTTCTCAATCGGACTTTTGGCTGGAATTTACCCTCGATCGCTAGCTTGATCGGTGACGAAAAGCCGACGCCTCCACGCCCCCAACGACCAGCCGAAGAGGCCGTTCCCCCCAAGGTCATCGAGTCTTCCGACAAACCAGTCGCGATCACGAAACCGGATGGGGCTTCGAATTCGAAGGTCGTCGAACCAACCAAACCGAAGCAACCCGATTCAAAGCCAACGACGACCGGTACAGCGACGCCGCCCAAAACTTCGCCAACATCGAAAGCAACTTCCAATTCAAAAGCGACGCCAGCGGAACTAGCTGAACTGGCACGGAAAGCAGGCGTCACCGGAAGTTCCGATCAGAAGTACGGCTTCCTTCAGGAGATCGGGAAGGATCGATATCGTTCGCCGGCTGGACTCGTCTACGGTCGAGGCAGTGAAGAAGGGCATCGGCTGAAACACCTTGAGCGACACCTGGCGGATCAACCGACTCGTCCTGGACCACACGGCGTTTTCGACGGTGATATGCCCCAAGTTTTGCGATGGATTGACGAAGCTTATGGCAAAGCGATAAAAGGGGATCGAATGGCCAAAAAGTATAGTGAAGATGGCTCAACCGTCTATGAATTCACCTTCAGCAAACCAATTGGTTATATGGGTGGCAGCGCAGGAAAGCGCAAGAACAATCCCCCTGTTCAGAGCATACGAATCGTTGCGAGGGGACAGGATCTGATCACCGCCTTTCCGTTTTAGGCAGCCCTGCCCACAAGAACACTCTCTTCGAACCATGAACCTCCTAAGTCACTGAGTCCATGAGCCAACAATACTATGTCGCAACTTGTCCTCGCTGCGAGCAAGGCTTATGTCGCGTTCGAGTTTACGATTCCAACGAGCAGTTTCTACGCTGTGTCGTTTGCGACGAATGCGATTCCACCTGGACGGACACGAGTTTGAGCAAGACGACTCGATTTCGGCAACCGAGCGCTGAGGTTTGTGTTTTTCCAGGGACGGAAATTGATTTGTGGGCTGAGCCATCGCGATGGGCAAACGCCGATGATCTGCGTTTGCTTGGCTGGTATTCAAAGAGTTTCGTTGACGCCTAGTGATTCGACGAGCGACCGATTCCTCGGCTTGACACCACTTTCGTCGACTCAGCCCATAGTCTTCTCGTCAACAACACGTGTCCCAGGGCTGCTCCTCCCACGCAAATCGGAACAATATAGGCGTAGGGGAGATGGAGAATAAGCTCAAGCGGCGGATCGACCTGCCAGCCGAACGATACCGGCGAAGAAAAAACGGCGACACGAGCAACGTTGACGAGCAAGACGATGCCGAGAAGATTGAAGCTCCAAGCCAACCAACGTTTTTTGGCTCCCACACCGCACATCAGCAATGCTGCGATACCCGTCAGGATGTCCCAGTTGCTGCCAGTCCACGTCATCGTCTCGGGAATAGTCTTCGTCGAAGCCCAATCGTGAAGGACGATCTCGAGCGGCAATCGAAAGCTCTGAAAGCCAACCAAGCAACCGATTGGAATACCAGCCGACAAATTTCGACCGAGCGGCGTTAGTCCGATGACCGCGGCAAACGATACCGTAAAGCCAAGGAATAACGGCCCCAGAGGAATGAAGTAGCGATCCAACCATCCGGAATTCACAATAACAGCAATCAGAACGCAATAGGCAGTGAATGCTGCAATAAACCCAGCGACAGTTCGCTTGTCCGAAGTTCGCTTCGATTCGCAATATACGACTGCCCCAAAGAGCATCAGCACGACCGCTCCACATACCGCAACGAACAAAAAAACGGACCAGGTCGTTCCTGGAATGAAAGCTAGCAGTGAGGTCATGAGTTATCCGTTGAATAAGTAGCAGAAATGCGATCCTAGATAAAATTCAGCCCGATTTCAAACTCGCTTTGAGGTCAGTGATTTCAATTTGATCACATTGGCTTTGCGACTTCGTCGATTCAAACCCGATCTTCCGCCCAATTATCTCGATTCATAAAAAAATTTCGAAATTGGCTCATGAAGTGCGTTTGACAAACTCCATCGAAGCGAAGCATCTCGAAGTGTTCGAGTTAGCTCGCATTCAGAAAAAAATCGACTTAGGAGTTTATAGGAATGTTATCTCGGAAATGGTTCTTCACACTTGGATTGGGCCTCTTCGTCACGGGCGTTTTCGCAGTGTCGAAAGCCTCCGCTCAGTGTTCTTTTCAAAGTTCTTATGGAAGCAACTACGGTGGCAACTACGGGAGTAACTATGGCAGTAACTATGGATATCAAAATCCATCGTTCTATGGACAA
>JANOAI010000466.1:0-6137 GCA_031411055.1 Pirellulaceae bacterium | reverse complement strand
GTCGTGTTCATAAGCCAGACTCCATTCGGGCTGAATCGTTTTCAGTTTGAGAATTGGGGGAGTCTGGCTTATCTCATTTATGCTCATTTGCTTGCAAACCCAATTGTTTCCGCTTTCAAAATCCGCTACGGCGTTGCCCTCTGGGAGAGTCGCGAGTCTTGCGAGCGGAGAGGGAAAAAACCTCCCTTCGCTGCGCTCGACCCTCCTTGAAAAGGAGGGTGAAGCTACGTCGAACGATCTCTTTTAGGCGAGGGGTTTTTTATTGGGCCGTGTCATCAGTCGATATGAATAACCGCCTTGAGAACGCCCGATTCGGGATCGGTCCAAGTCGGAAACATTTCGGGCACGTCTTCGAATTTCCCATGATGCGTGATCCAGCGATCGGTGTTGATCGTGCCTTGCTCGATAAGCTGGATGATTCGCGTGAAGTCACCGGGAAGAGCATTGCGGCTTGCTAGGAGCGTCAGCTCGCGTCGGTGCATAGCAGGGGCATGAGGGAATTCAAAATTCTGTTGCGTGATCCCGACGTAGGCGACGCGACCAGCAAAAGCGGCCATGTTGATGGCGTTGCTCATACTGCGATGATTGCCGGTCGCATCGATCACGGCATCGGCTCGTCGACCCTGGGTCAGCGACTCAAGCTTTTGGATATCAGCGTCGCTGCCTTCAATCTTGATGGTCGATTCGACCCCCATTTTTTCCATTACAAACTGCAAGCGTTTGTCACTCAAGTCGGCCACAATCGGCCTCGCCCCCGCGATTTTGACAAACTCAAGCGCCGACAATCCAATGGGGCCCGCACCAATCACGAGAACGGTATCGGCGGCTGTGATGCGCGCTCGATTGACCGCGTGGCAGCCGATAGCCAACGTCTCCACGAGGGCGGCTTGCTCTGAAGTGAGGTTGTTCGCTAAATGGACTTTACGAGCTGGGAGGATCATGTATTCCGTTAAACCACCGTCGCACATGACTCCCAAAGTTTGGTTGCTCTCGCAACAATTCGTGTGGCCTCGTTGGCAAGCGTAACACGTCTGACAATTGATATAGGGTTCAACGCTACAGTGATCGCCAACGCGGACATTTTTTACATTGGCCCCGACTTCAACGACTTCCACACCAAGCTCATGCCCTGGTATACGCGGGTAAGAAAAGAAAGGGAACTTCCCTAAGAACCCGGCGATGTCGGTGCCACACACGCCAACCCGGTGAATACGAACGCGTACTTCGTCGGCCGTGGGCGGATTGGGCTCAGCAATATCGATGAGCTTCCACGATTTAGGTTCTAAGAGTTGAAGGGCTTTCATGGTTAGTTTCCGTCATTATTTTCCAGCAGGCCTTCTTGGTGGCCGACGTTATGAACAGGTTTGAAGATCTCAAGCACATCATGGAGAAGAGCTTGGTCGATGGGTGACTCAAGCCATTTGACCCAATTCCGAATGTTGTTGGGATTGGCGCTGCCTGCGATGGTTGTTGCGAGATCTGGATGGGCACACGAGTATTGAACTGCAAGTTGCGCGATATCAACTCCATTGGCTTCGCAAAGTTTGGCAGCGGTACGCGCTGCCTCTTTCACGTTAGCTGGATCCTTATGCCAAGCTGGAAGCGGGGCATTGGTGAGCAATCTGGCTGCAAAAGGACCGGCATTCATGACGCCGATACCTTTCGATTTCATCAACGGCACAAGCTCATCGACCAACCGAGTGTTTTGGAGCGTGTATTGGTTGTAGGATAAAATGCAGTCCAATTCCGCTTGGGCGGCGATCGTTCGAAAGATCTTCATCGGATAGCCGCTAATGCCAATGTAGCGAACCTTTCCGGACTGCTGAATCTTTCGCAATGCAGGGAGCGTCTCGTCGACAATCTGCTGAAGCGGAATGAATTCAATATCATGGCAGATGATGATATCGAGATGGTCCGTCCGGAGCCGATGCAAACTGACATCCACACTTTCGGCAACGCGTTTCGCCGAGAAATCAAAGTGGTTGGCGTCATAGCGTCCGAGTTTGCTACACAGCGTGTACGAATTGCGTGGTACATCTTGAAGGGCAATCCCAAGTAAGACTTCCGACATTCCGCGGCCGTAGTATGCGGCGGTGTCAATAAAATTCATTCCAAGTTCGAGCGCTACGCGGACGCTCTCGAACACTTCATCGAGACTTACTTTTCGAAACTCAGCTCCAAGTGAAGAGGCTCCAAATCCAATCACGGGAAGTTCGAGATCGGTTTTGCCTAACTTGCGTCGTTCCATGTTGCAATCAGCCTATAAAAAGTGGACGAAGATGACGGTCGTAAATATTTTTGGTGACTTGTTCGGCAACGATCGCTTCATTTGCTTTCAGCATATCGGTGTACGTCGTCCCTTTTTTAGCGGCGACTTTAAAGGAGACGTGCAGCAATTGTCGCATATGAGCGTTAAAGCGTAGATTGTCGGGTACATGCCGAATGGCTTCCGCGAAATGTTTGCCGGTCCAGTCTTTTACGATGCTTGGATTCGGCAGTTCTCGTTCGGCGATATCGATCACGCTGGCGTAGGGTGCACAAAATTCTTCGACGTGTTCAAATGCATAGGCGTAGATTTCTTTGGCCAGTAAAAGTCCGTCGCCACCGGCTTCGGCCAGTCCGATCAACTCTTCTAACCAAGTCGTGCCAGCGGTTTTCAAATGCAATCCCGCGCCGGTTGTTTTGAGACTTTCGCGAATGATCGGATACAAACTGAATTTATCGCTTCCGCTATGAACACTCAGTTTTAAGGTTGAAGGCAATCCGTAGGATTGAATCGCGTGATTGATGACGGCGATGTCATCGTTGAATTCACGCTTGAATTGAGCAAGATCGCCAACGTAGTCGACCCCTTTATTGAATCGGCCCGTAAATTTGGGGGCGATCGTTTGAACTGGAATCTTTTCATCCGCCATTGCTGCCAGAATCACGAGGAGTTCGGGGGGAGTTTGCGGCGTATCGGTTTCATCCATCGAGACTTCAGTGATCATTTGGTCGTCTCCTTTGATGGCCGCAATATGGCGATAGATCGCGCCCGCTTGCTGGACGGCTGCCAGATAGCGCGTTGCAATTCGTTGGACATCGGCCAAGGAAACGTTGAGCGGTGTTGATAGTCCAGGAAATGAAAGCTGGCCGACGAGCTCAGGGTGTCGCTTCACAAAGGCGGCTAAATCTTCCTCAGCTGCAGGTTTGCCGATGGCATCGGCTACATCGAGCGTAAAAAAATCGCTGTAAGGGATGAATTTATCGACGGTCGAGAGATTGATATGATCGGCGTCGACATGCCAAGGCTTCTTCCAGCCAGCTTTCTCAACGGCCGCTTTGGCTGCGTCGTAGACGCTCGGCGGTAGAGAACCAACAAACGTATGTTCTCGGTTGGATTTATTCCAGACCGGTGTGACTTCGACTCCATCTTCGAGTAGCTTTTGGAAGGCTTGGAGTTGGGCAGACGCTTGGTGGGCAAATCGATCACCAACACCAAAGGTAAATTTTTCTATCGCAAGCATTGGGTTTCATTCTCATCGAATAAGGGAGCGAGGTATTTTGAAACAAGATGGCTTGGAGTCCATAGCGGAGATTGACACAAGCATAGCAATTCTTAACATGTTCGTGGTCGCCGAACTAGGATTGCTCGAAGGTGAATGCCCGATGAAAACGCCGCTGAATGAGCCTGAATTCGTATCGCGTCAAGTCGCGGAAGCGAAACGGTATTACTTGAATCTGAAGCCGGGCAAGAAACAATCGGTCACGGTGGTGTGCGGTGGTGTTGAGCGGATGCAACGCGAATATGTCGTTCATCGCGACTCTTTTCCGTACTGTGCAATTGAGCTAGTAACCGAAGGGGCGGGTTCTCTTACGCTAGAAGGCAATCGTTTCGATTTAGTGCCAGGAACGGTTTTCGCCTACGGGCCTTCCACGCAACATCGGATTGAGAATAAACCGCCAAAACGGATGCGGAAGTACTATGTCGATTTTTGGGGAAGCGATGCAGAAGCACATTTGCGGGAGCTGGGATTGTTGAATTCCGCACCGTTGCATGCGACTCGACCGTATGAATTGATCGAAATTTTTGAATGGCTCGATCGTGAGGCACGCTATAACGGCGGCCGTACCGAACCGATGTGCCAAGCCCTCCTTGTTCTACTCTTCGAAAAAATTCGGCAGCTATGCGTTCCCCATCAGACGAGCCTGTTGCGCTCCTTTGAAACGTACGAACGTGTTCGAGAGCAGCTCGAACGGCATTTTCTAAAACTTTCAACGATAGAAGAGCTGGCCGAAAAATGTCGGCTTACACCGGTACACATTTCGCGGTTGTTTAGGTAGTTCGCGGGGGTCAGTCCTTATCGAGTTCTTCTACGGCTAAAGATGAGCCACGCTGCCGAGCTTATGAGCCAAGAAAAATTACTCGTCAAGGACGTTGCCGAGCGACTTGGGTTTCGCGATCCATTCCAGTTTTCGCGGGCTTTCAAAAGCATCTACGGCGTTTCGCCGAGGCATTTGATCGAATCGCAACTGTAACCAACCCAGTATCGATACTGCATGTATCGATCCTATCTATTCTATAATGCTACGTCTCCAGCACCTTCGCCGCCACCCGTCGATGCTTCGCCAGCAAACGTAAACATATCGTAACCATCCACCGATTCGAATTCTCGCGAGATGATCAAGTTTCCTGTAAGCGGGTCAAAACTAACGACTTCGCCTTGCGACGGGAGCGAATCCTTCTCACGCGGTCGGGCTTTCTCGGCTGCTAACGGTTGTCCACCGCGAAGATCGGCGATCGTGATGGGTTGCGTGAACTTGTAAGGCGTCAACCACTTGATGATTTTGGTAATCGGGTGAATGACATCCAAGCCAGGTTCTGTAGTCGCAAGCGGGCCTGAAAGTACACTCCCTCGCTCAACATCAATCTTTCGAGTTACAAAAATGGCGTCATCGATTTTCCACTCGCCGTGGACGATCAACGATTTTGGAGCCAACGACTCGACGAAAGCGTCTTTCCCGGTAGCTGTTTTGGCGGCAATCCAGGTGCCTCGTACGGAATTCGCATAGACTTCGACCGGGCGTTGCGTAAAGACAGGACGGCTTGGTTCACTCCATTCAGTCAATCGCTTGCTATTTCGCGGGATTTTTTCCTGTCCAGGAATTGCCCGCGCCGCCATATCCTCTTCTTCGAGCTTTTGTATACGAGCCAGAACGTCCGATTTCAAATTTGAGCTCGAAACCGACAGCGATCTCGCTCTTGGATAGTTCGGGTCTTCGAGGGCCACACGAACCCGATAACGATAGACTTTACCAAGCGGTGCGATACCGAAATCAAAGAATCGAATCAACTTGTACGTGCTCGAGGGCAATTGGTATGGTAGTGGAGCCAATTCTTCGTCGAGGGCGGTTGAGATCCCTGGATTGTCATCGCCTTCATCTCTACTGATTTCTTTACCAACGGCAGTTCCGGACGCGTATGATGTTCCCGAGCCGTCCGCTTTTAAAGACGAGGGGGTTGATAGAAGTGGATGAGTTACCATCGACTTGTAGTCCCAAAGCAAAATAGGTGGAATGGGCATGGTAAGGACGTTTGGGACAAGGTTGGTGCTGGCTGTAACTTCGTCGCAAAATCCCGCCCAGCCGGTCCGTTCCTTGATTTGCCGTTCGAGCATACATTCTGTGGCTTCTTTCCACTCCCCCTCGTCGACATTGCGTAGTGGGTTGTCCGTAACATCAACACGCTGAACTTCGTAAAACAAGTAGTTTGGGCTGTCACGATTTGCCTTAAACACGGATACCGCGCTTTCGAGTTCTTTCCTGTAGCTTTCTTCCATCTTGCCATGTGGAACGACAGCCGTGACCACGTTAAACGCGACTAGTTTTGGCCCTACCTTGTATTCGATTGTCCTCGGAAGACGTCCAGGAATAGGAGGTGGAGGAGCAGGGAATGGAACGGGTGGTTCCATGCCAGGTTGATACATAAAGCCACGATGGAAGTGGCTATTGAGCTCGCGGGGAGGGGTTGATGGATTCGGGACGTCACGTTTCTTTCCTGGCGGCGGCGCATTGAACCAACTGTCGATTTTAGATGTTAGCTTTTCCTTTTCTGTGTAAAACGCGATCGAGCCGACGAAGCAGGTTGCTTGAACCTC
>JANOAI010000465.1:0-10959 GCA_031411055.1 Pirellulaceae bacterium | reverse complement strand
TTATTTTCGCATCAGCCGTTGTCAAAATTCGGTCGCACCACTAGACTTAAGTCAGTAGCACGAGGAACTTTCGCGTTAAGGTTATGATTTCCACCTTAGAACAGCTGAATTCGGACCATTCTCCCGCTGGTGAATCAGACGGCGCGTTCGCTGCTGGCATTCGCCCCGTCGACCAATTGGTGCTTGAACTTCTTCGTCGCCAAGAAGGTCTCACGGTTCACGATCTGGTGGAACGGCTTGAAGTAACTCCGACGGCCGTTCGAATGCGACTGGATCGCCTCGAAGAATTGGGGTTCATTGAAAAGCGAAAACATGCGGTCGGACGCGGCAGGCCGGTTTTCCAGTACTTGTTGAGTGCACTCGGCTGGCGACAGGTTGGTGTGAGCTACACCGATTTGGCAACAGCCATTTGGAAAGAAATTGAAGAGCTGCCGGACGAAGATCTTCGTCGAGCGATCATGAAAAATGTGTCGCGTCGCATGGGGCAAGCGTATGGCAAGATGCTGACTTCGGAAACGGTGTCAGGCCGGATGACCGAAATGGCAAGCGTGCTACGTGAGCGAAAGATTCCGTGTGACACCGATCGATCGACGGAGCTTCCTGTCTTAACTGTCCACGCTTGTCCGTTTCCCGATTTGGCGGCGGTCGATCGGCGAAGTGCTTGTGAACTTGAAAAGGAAGTATTGAGTCAAGCGGTTGGAAAGTCGCTTGAGTTATCGTGTTGCCGACTTGACGGTCATGGAACCTGCCAATTTAGACCCACAGTTGATTCGGTTTAGTTTTTTATCGGCCTGACTTTTGATCAAGCCGCCTTTTGGGATTTGAAGAATTACAGAACAAATGACACACACGTTGAAGATTGAAAACCTCCACGTTTCGGTAGACGACAAGCCGATCCTTCGCGGCGTAAACTTGGTTATTCAGCACGGTGAGACGCACGCTTTGATGGGACCAAACGGTTCTGGCAAAAGCACGCTTGGTTTGGCCATTATGGGCCACCCCAATTATAAGATCACCGAAGGGACGATTGAGCTCGACGGCCAAAACGTCGTCGAAATGGAAGCGGACGAACGAGCACGACTTGGTCTGTTCATGGCCTTTCAACGTCCGATTGCGATTCCCGGCGTGAAGATGGCTGACTTCTTGCGTCATGCGACGACCAATGTCCGTCGCCCTGATCGTAAAGAAGGCGAAGACTTGATTCCCATGCGTGAGTTCCGCAAAGAGCTCAAAGGCAAAATGGAACAACTTAAAATGGATCCTGAGTTTGCTCGTCGTTATGTGAACGAAGGCTTCTCGGGTGGTGAGATGAAGCGAGCGGAAATATTAACACTGGCGATGCTTGCACCCAAGTTTGCGATCCTTGACGAAACCGATAGTGGATTGGATGCCGATGCGGTTCGATTGGCGAGCTCTTCGATTGCCGAAATTGGTCGGGAGAAGATGGGACTGCTCATCATCACCCATCACGACAAGTTGCTCGAACACAATCCACCCGATTTTACCCATGTGATGCTTGGCGGTCGGATTGTCGAAACAGGCGGCATTGATCTCGCTCGTGAGCTTCACGATCAAGGCTACGATCGGATTCGTAAGGCTTATCCCGACGCCGATGCAGCCAACAGCCAAATGGCCACGAAAGACGAACCAGTCTTGGCTCCGGCTTAGTCCAATGAATCGCGTGTTGGTTGTCATGACTTGATAGCCACCGTTTTGAAATACAAAAAGCGACCCCTGTCGCGACCGAACATATCCACTTGAAAGCAAATACCTCATGTCAACCGATTTAGCAAACGCCGATGCCGTTGGCGAAATCAACAAATACGACTTTCGCACTCAAAGCGAAGCCGTTTTCAAAGCCCGCAAGGGAATTGATGCCGAAATCGTCGCTCAAATTTCTGAGATGAAGAACGAGCCGCAGTGGATGCGGGATTTTCGTCTCAAGTCGTTTGAGATCTTCAATAGTAAGCCGCTGCCTAAATGGGGTGGCAAACTGGGACTTGATTTCCAAGATATCTATTACTATCTGAAGCCGACCAACAAACAAGGAAAGACTTGGGACGAAGTTCCCGAGGAAATCAAAGACACTTTTGAGAAGCTTGGGATTCCGCAAGCGGAACGTCAGTACCTTGCCGGCGTGAAGGCTCAATTCGAAAGCGAAGTCGTTTACGGTTCGTTGAAGGAAGACCTCGCCAAGCAAGGCGTTATCTTCACCGATACCGATACTGCGGTTCGTGAACATCCGGATTTGCTTCGCGAGTACTTTGGCACGATTATTCCACCTTCCGACAACAAGTTTGCGGCTCTAAATTCGGCCGTTTGGTCAGGTGGTTCGTTCATCTACGTCCCCAAAGGCGTCAAAATTGACTTCCCGTTACAGGCCTATTTCCGAATCAACGCGGAAAACATGGGTCAGTTCGAACGAACGCTCATCTTGGTCGATGAAGGTGCTTCAGTGCACTACGTCGAAGGTTGCACGGCACCAATGTATTCCTCCGAATCGCTTCACTCGGCGGTGGTCGAAGTTGTTTGCAAGCGTGGAAGTCGTTGCCGGTATACGACGATCCAAAATTGGGCCAACAATATCTACAACCTGGTTACCAAACGAGCTGTCGCTTACGCCGATGCGACCATGGAATGGGTGGACGGTAACCTCGGAAGTCAACTGACGATGAAGTATCCAGCGGTCTATATGATGGAGCCAGGTGCACGCGGCGAAATCTTGTCGATCGCCTTTTCATCGAAAGGCCAACATCAAGATGCAGGAGCCAAGCTTGTTCATGCTGCTCCGAACACGACCGGCCAAATTATTAGCAAATCGATTTCGAAGGGGGGAGGCCGCAGTACTTATCGCGGTCTCGTCCGCGTCGAAAAAGGTGCTAAAAAATCGAAGTGCAACGTCGTCTGCGATGCTTTGATTCTCGATCCTAAATCGCAAAGCGATACCTTTCCGTACATCGAAGTCTTGGAACAGGATTCCTCGGTCGGTCATGAAGCAAGCGTCTCGCGAATCGGTGAAGAACAATTGTTCTACTTGATGAGCCGCGGTCTTTCCGAAACCGAAGCCAGTACGATGATTGTGAATGGTTTCATCGAGCCGCTCGTCAAGGAACTACCGATGGAATACGCCGTCGAATTGAATCGACTAATCCAACTTCAAATGGAAGGATCGGTGGGTTAGTTCGATGAGCACGACAGTATTGACAACGCCCGTCGTTGATCCAGCCTTCAAACAGTTCCTGGACCGACGCGTTGAACCGACTTGGTTAACAAATTTGCGTCTCGCTGCATGGGAACAGTACCAGTCGATGAACTGGCCGACCCGGAGCGAAGAAGACTGGATGCGATCGGATCTTCGTGGCTTTCATCTCGATAAATATCGCCCACTTGAAGCTCGTGAAGTTACCCAAGAAGCCTGTCCGACTTGGCTGCTCGACGGTGTCGAGACGGACGGACAGCTAAGGTCGGTAGATGGTGTTGTTCAACACGAGCAATTGTCGCCAGAAGCCGCCAGCCGCGGGATCTATTTCGGTTCACTTGAACGAGCCTGTCAAACGCTTGGCAATGTCGTCGAACAGTATTTGATGAAAACGGTCGACTACAAAGCCGACAAATTTTCAGCCCTTCAAGCAGCCAGCTGGGCCTCCGGCGCATTTATTCATGTTCCGCGGAATGTCTCGGTCGACAAACCATTGCATATCCATAGCGGTATGACGGACGGTGGGGTAGACACCAGTCATATTCTGATCGTCTTGGAAGAGAATGCCTCGGCGACGGTGCTTTGTGAATGCTCGAGCATTACCGAAACATCCGATGGTTTTCATTGTGGTGGTTTGGAGATCATTTTAAAGCCAGGCGCTCAACTTCGATTCGTGAAACTCCAGGAATGGGGCGATCGCGTTTGGCATTTTGCGCAACAACGTGCCGTCGTTGATCGAAACGCTTCCATTCAATGGACGTTAGCCGCGATGGGGGCTAAGTTCGTTCAAGTCGCTCAACAGGTTTCACTGGTTGGAGAAGGTGCGACAAGCCAAGTCAACGGCACGATGTTCACTCGTGGCAAGCAGCAGATGACGTATAACACGTTGCAGTCTCATGAAGCCCCTCACTGCACCAGCGATTTCTTGTACAAGGCAGCATTGCAAGATCGCTCGCGAACCGTTTGGCGAGGCATGATCAAGGTCGCACCCGGTGCGTTCAAGACCGACGGTTATCAACGCAACGATAATCTTATGCTCAGCGAACACGCGCGGGCCGATTCGATCCCTGGCTTGGAGATTAAGGCCGACGATGTGCGATGCACGCACGGAAGCACGACCGGTAGAGTCGATGACGAACTGATTTTCTATGCTCAATCACGCGGTTTTACACGACAAGAAGCCGTCCATCTGATCGTTACCGGTTTCTTTCAGCAAATTTTTGATCGCATTTCAATAGAAAGTGTTCGGAAAGCCCTTGGTCATGCAATCGCACGTCAAGTTCGGCAATACGAATAGATTCATCCATACCGTGCCCATCGAATCTCAATTTACAACGATCTGCCCTTTGACAGACCTTAAACCAGCCGTACCACAGACGTTCGAGCTGGATGACCAATTCATTCTTTTGGTCCGCTATCAAGACGATGTCTACTGCATTGAAGATGTCTGTACGCATGATGGTGGAACGCTTGGCGAGGGTGAATTGGATGGTCATTGCATCATTTGTCCGCGTCATGGAGCTAAATTCGATGTACGGACCGGTGAAGCGGTAACGATGCCTGCCACAGAGCCGACGAAGAGCTATGAAGTAAAAATCGATGCTGGCATGGTCACGGTTCGTTTAGTCGACCAATGAAAGAGGAACCTAATATGGCTTTAACGGAAGACCTTATTCGAGAAGAATTAAAAAAGGTCATCGATCCTGAGTTGTTCGTGAACATTGTCGATTTAGGCTTGGTCTATGTAGTGGACTTAAAGCCCGGCGAGGAAGAAAAAGTCGACATCCATGTCGAAATGACTTTGACGAGTCCGATGTGTCCAGCCGGCCCTCAGCTGGTTGCGAATTCGCGACAGGTTTGTGAAGCCATCCCAGGCTCGGGCAAGGTCGATATCGAAGTGGTCATGAGTCCGCCTTGGACCCCCGATTGCATGACAGAAGATGCGCGAGATCAGTTAGGTATTTTTTGATGACCGCCGCCAACCCTCCGCCGTTGACTCTCAATGATATTGAAGAGGAACTCAAGGACTGCGACGATGCGAACGAACGTCTTGAGTATCTGATTGAACTAGGGGCAACCTTACCGGCCTTTCCCGCGGAAAATTGCAGCGAAGCCAACCGCGTGCTCGGCTGCCAAAGCATGGTTTGGTTGGTATCGCAGAGTTCGCAAGGGAAAGTCTACATTCAGGCGACGAGCGATGCACCGATGGTGCGTGGTTTGATCGCAATTCTCATCGCGGCTTACTCGGGCAAGTCTCCGCAAGAGATTGTCGAATTCGATATCGAGGAATTTTTCGGTCGAATTCAACTGCGATCATTCATAACACCCATGCGAAGCAACGGGTTGCACTCGATGGTTGTGCGTGTGAAGTCGATCGCCGAGCAGGAACATCTGGTCAGCGGCCTCCCCAATACAAAACTCGATTCGCCCCAACCTTTGGCCAGCCCCATTTCGCACCGAAGTCTTCAGACGATTCGCGATGATTTTCCGATCTTGCAGCGGATGCACACGAGCGGGCAGCGACTGGTGTATCTCGACAATGCTGCTTCTTCGCAACGCCCGCGTCAGGTGATCGACGCCATGTCGAAGGTTTATACCGAACACTACAGTAACGTCCATCGTTCGGGTCATGAATTAGCATCCGAAACCACTATCGCCATGGAGCAAGCTCGTAAATCCATTGCGAGATTCATCAATGCGCCGAGTGCGAGTCAAATTATATTCACCAGTGGCACAACGGCTGCGATCAACCTGGTAGCTCGTACTTGGGGCGACGATAACGTTGGCGTCGGTGACGAAATCATCTTGTCCGAAATGGAACATCATTCCAATATTGTTCCATGGCAGCAGTTGGCTCGTCGCACTGGAGCAAGCATTCGGTGGTTGCCAGTAAAAAGCGACTATCAACTTGATATCGAGGGATTGGCGAAGATGCTCACTTCGCGCGTCAAGCTGGTTGCTGTCACGGCAGTCTCCAACGTACTTGGAACGATCAATCCGATCCCGAAAATCTATGAGCTTGCCAAAGCCAAAGGCGCGTGCTTGCTTGTCGACGCGGCTCAGTCGATTCCCCACGGCGGTGTCGACGTTCAAGCCGTACCAGCGGATTTCTTTGTTTTCAGCGGTCACAAGATGCTTGGCCCAACCGGCATCGGCGTCCTTTATGGAAAGCGAGAGCTTCTCGAAAGCATGCCTCCCTTTATGGGTGGTGGGAACATGATTCATTCTGTCGATTGGACTGGATTTGCGCCAGCCGGTATTCCCCATCGATTCGAAGCCGGTACCGCACCGATCGTCGAAGCCATCGCGATGCACGATGCGGTCGAGTATCTCGAATCGGTAGGAAGCGAAACGATTCTCGAGCACGAGCGGTTACTGGTGACCGCGGTCCATGCACGCCTTGAAAAAATTCCTCGCATCCAAATCTATGGACCGTCGCCGGAACAGAAGACTGGCATCGTGACCTTTAACGTAGAGGGTTTACATCCTGACGAAGTCGGACGTCGTCTCGACGCCGCCGGGATTGCCGTCCGAGTTGGTCATCATTGCGCGATGCCACTTCACCAAAAGCTTGGCGCTTCAGCAACCTGCCGAGCTTCTTTCTATCTCTACAACACGCTAGCCGACGTCGACCGATTTTGTAGCGTTCTGGAAACACTTGCTTAACTCTTTGCTAGCGAGCAAAGCGTTCATCAAGAGAGACTCAGGGTGGTCTGAAAAAAATGTGGGAATCGCATACAATGCTCGTTCCGAGCCAAGGAATTCCGCGGTTTTCGAGTGTAGACGTAGGTTGTATGCATCACCAGATTTCACCCCTCACCCCCGACCCCTCTCCCATAAGAATGGGCGAGGGGAGGAAATATTCTCGGAGGCAAAAAGGTGTCAGGAACCGTTTTTTGATTTGCGCTTGATCGGGCTATTTTGATTGCATCATGGGAAGACCCAAGCGAGCGGCTGATGGAGGATTGATTTATCACGTTCTCAATCATGCCGATGCTAGATTGCCTTTTTTTAAAAAAGACGGTGAATACGAAGCGTTCGAGCGAATCCTTGGGCAAGCGGTCGAAAGGACGGGAACACGATTGCTGTACTACTGTTTGATCACACCATACGCGAATAGTTGATTTCCGTAGCGATCGATGGCTACTTCCATCTTCCATAACTCGTTGCCACGTTCCCAGGCAGAGCCTCCAAGACGGGGCGTTCCCAGACAGAGCCTGGGAAGGCTTAAAAGGGACGCGGCTCAATTCGGGAGGATTTAGTGGTCAGATCCGAATGGCACTTAATCCGTTGAATACCCTATGATTTGCTGAGCTTGTATTGATCTCTAGGCTTGGTCATGAAAGCGTAAGGCTTGGGCCTTCGCTTGACGACACGAGGCTCGTATCGGTCAGGTCGGTACCCGACAACATGCTTCAGACAAAATTCGAGTAGCAACTCGCTTAGACTCGCGTGATCGACAATGACGCTGAGTATCGGCAGCATCTCGTTGAGCGTTTGCATCGTATTCTTAAGGCTAATCTGCCAAGGTTGACCGTTGCCTTTCATCGCTGCTTCGCACATAAGTTGCCGTATCAACTTGTACGCGATCATGTGAGCGCGAACCTCGTTGCGTACCCGATGTGGTGCTTTACATCGCAAATGCTCCCTTTGCATTGCGGTCTTGAGCGACCTTAGATTGAGTTCTGCTTGCCAACCATGTGAGCGAGCGTTGCTATTCTCAAACACATCGCATCGGAGGCCATTTCATGTCTACCCCAATGAACTCCGCACGCTATAAAGCCCTATGTCAATTAAGTGCCATTCGGCTCTGACTTTGTTTATCGTCCACCGGCAAGGCTGACGTCACCCGACGAACTCACTGCTAACGAACCAGGAACCAGCGGATAGAGCCCTTCTGTGAAGACTTGGCGGACGAAGTCATTGAAGACTTTGACTGGCTTAGGTGGAACAATTATCAAATCATTGTCACGCAGCCAAATTTCATCGGCTGGATTGGGTCGTTTTGCTAAGTGAGCACCGCGAAGGTCAAGCATGGTTGAGACCAATCGCCAGTCCTCAGCTCGTCGAAAGATGACGATTTGTCGATTGTTGGCTCCTAGTTGCAAACCCTCAGCCATGGCTAAGGCTTGCGTGACCGTGGTGGGTTGCGAGATTTCGAACCGGCCCGGTCGATTTACCTGTCCGAAAACATAGACAAAGTGTGTTGCTGGTCGAACTAATCGTGGTTCGAGTTCGACACCAATCACGCGATCACGATAGCGTAGATTGACCTCACGGCGAATCTCGTCGATTGTCATCCCGACCACATAGACGCTTCCGATGAGAGGCAATTGAACCTTGCCATCCGGGGTGACGATGGCCGTAATATTTTGAGCTCCGGTGTTGCCGATAAAGTTGCTCACTGCTTGCCGAAGGTCTTCGAGTCGTGTATTCGTTTTGACCGGTGTAATATCGATCGAAGGATTCTTTAAATATTGCCCATAAGCCTTTTCGATGTCTTTGCGAAGCTGCGAAATCGTTTTGCCAGCTGCTGGAATCGGACCGATGAGACGAAGAACGACTGTCCCGTCCGCCTGGACCTCCACTCCCTTAGTAAAGTCACCTCGCTTAATTTCTGCATCCGTAACCGACTCGACCAAAACCTGATCGCCGACCATGAGGCGATAGTCGACGTTTGTTTGTTCGCGAGTCAAGACATAGATAAACTGAAACTCGTCGCCAACGCGGGCTCGATATTCTAACATCGACGGTAGACGCACTGGTCCGACATATTCGCCATGCCGAAGTGGATTCCAGTTGATCGGTTCAACATCCTTCCATCGCTGTTCGAGTCCGCCTGAGTTTGCGCAGTCGATCCCGCGATAGCATGAAGAGCAAGCTCCCGAGGTCAAGCCAACCATTTGTTCTGGCGCTTGCGTGCAGAGTGGATCAGGAATCAATGCTCGCATTCCGCAGGCTGAGCAGCCGCACGATGCTCCATGAACGCCGATCGGTTCGGTTGCATATCGGTTTCGAACCGTCAAAGAATCCGGCGGCACGATTAAACCGGACGCAGGTTGAACTTGAGCGCTCGCGGTTGCAGAAAACGCGATCAGGATTATCAACAACGTGAAATTGGCTACACGACTACGACTGCTAGGTTGAATTTGATTTGTCATTTTATTGCAATTCTACGAAGGTAGATTTTCAACGGATTGATTGCCATTGATTCGACGACCAAGCTAATGTCACGCCGAGAAACATGCTGACTGGTCTAACGCCAAAGTTTTCCGAACCAGCCTGCTTTCGTTGTTGCGGGCGGCGCAGTTTGAGCCGCGGGGCTTACAACTTGGTTGGCGGACGCATGTCCCACAAATTGGTTTGGGCTGATTCCTGCAAATGCCTGTGCGTCTATTTGAATGACTTCAGGAACGCGTGCTGCCGGATTTACCGTTTCCAGCGATGCGACTTGATTGACGGCATACTCCGCTTGGGAAGACTGTCCGCGGCGACGATAAACTTCCGCAATGTTACGCCATGCATCCGCCGTCGGTTTGGCTTGGATGGAATGGTTCAAGGCCGCTTGCGCTTCGTCGATCCGATCTAATTTTAGTAACGCATAGCCGAGTTGATTCGAGCCACCGGCATGTGTCGGCGTGATCGTCAATGCGGCTTCGTAACACACAATCGCTTGATTTCTCCAACGGCTGTTCTCATCGGAACAAGCGTCGGCATTGCGTTCGAAGGTCCGACCAAGTGCATAGAACAAATCGGCCGCCCAGGGGTGTTGCTGTCCAGCGAGATTCAACTGTTGACGAGCAAAATTACGGTAGTGCTGAGAAGCTAACTCCGGCGATACGTTGTTCAAATCGGTGTTCTTGAGAACGGGGGTTGTATGCCGGTTTACGATATCGGCGGTCGATGCACCACGCGTCGGGTTCTTAATCGAATCGTGAAAGTCGGCGTCTTCTTCGAAAGCTGTCAATGCCCGATCAAGTGATGGCTCGCCAGCCCATACGCCAGTGCGAAGATCGATGGCTCGAATCAAAGTTCGCAATCCAGCTAAAACCTCATCGCGAGCGCTGAGGATGGCATTCCGCCGTAGTAGCTCGTCGCAGCGATTCAAACGAACTCGCAAATCTTCTTCGATGCTTTTCCAGCCGGCTGGTGCTTCAATTGCGCGAGGGGCTTCTACAATCGCATGATGATCGTCATGCAAAATATTTGCGCTTACCCGACCAGCCAGTTTCTTGCGTGCTTCCATCGCTTCGGATTCATTTTTGGACGGCGAAACGAGCATCGGCCCCGAAACAAGCATGGCTTCGTAGGCCGGTTGCTCGGGTAGGAATGTCTCAAGAGGTCGCTCTTCGATGGACGGTGCGAAGTTGGACTCCATGCCGTTCCCAACGACGACGCCAACAACACTGCTCGGTGCGTTTGAAACGTACTCGGCTTGTGTGTTCGGCATTTCCGCCTGAACACTCATCTGCTGTTGGATCGGTATAAATGGCCGTTCTGGTTGGGGCGGCGCGATTGGGTAGCTGGTAAGATGATTCGATGGTCGGTCGGATGACACGCCAGCCGAGCTTTGGAAGCTGCTCGACGGTTGCCGAATCATATTGTTCGGATGGGGAGTAGCGACCTGCATGGACGGCATGGTCGGCATGCCTTGGCCAGTCGGAGTGAAGTTTGATCGCGTTTGTGGGTTTGAACCCGACTGCGAATACCCCCTAGACGGTTGTTCCCACGGCGAAGCCGGGAGCTGATCGGTCGGTTTC
>JANOAI010000464.1:0-4773 GCA_031411055.1 Pirellulaceae bacterium | reverse complement strand
AAGGCACCAAGTGAAGGGACACAAAATGTGAAAAGAAGCCCTTTTCCAAAATAGTGGCGACCGCCACTTGCAAACCCAGGACTTCATAGTTGGTCGTGACAAGCTGCAGGACTATTCTTTGGAGTCTCGAGAATTTCTTTGAATCTCGCTCGAACCCGATGGATCTTTCACCTGTTCTAAGGACGTAAAACTAATTATTTTGGGTGGTTGATAACCCGGTGGCCAAGGCGCGTCGAGTTCGCTGGTTGCGACGAGAACCAACGAAGTGGACTCGCCATCTTCTTCTACCGGCTTGAAATCTTCGTTCACAACGAGGCGACCAAGGCGAAGGCGCAGTTGATAGCGCGCGGGCGGTATCGCTTCGGTTGCACTCAGTGAATTCGCCCATTCCCTCGCACCCATTTTTGAATCGACCGCTTGGAAAACCGTCAGAGACTGTTGCCAAACCAACTGCCGACGATTGACTGGGCTATCACCGATCGCGATCGGAATGTCGCTCCAAGTTCCATCGCCGTTCTTCGGGTGTAATGATATGACAAGCAATCGACCTTTCCATGATTCTGGCAAGTCGGTGACTTTCAATTGCATTTCGCTGAGCCAAGACCGTCGCTCTGGAGCTTTAGGAAGCTTGTCCGATCTGGAAAGTTCTCCTTGGACGAGTTTTGCATAATCCTTCAAGAACGCGAGCCAGCTTCGATCGGTTTGGCCGCCGATGACAAACTTCGGACCGCCACCGTGTTCGACCAGAAGCAGTGGCTTAGTGCGCAATTCACTCTGTTCGGGGTGATCCAAATCGATGAGTTTTCTCTCGACCAAGAGCGCTAGTGTCAAACCGGGTTGGCGTGGGACGATCCACGACATTTGCGTTCCATGCTTCTTTACCTGTTGTTGGTTGCGTTCAGGAGAATGACAGTTCGCGCATCGCGACAATTGAGACCATATCGCCTCGCTGAATCTCGCTATGATTTGATCCTGACGTGTATGGCGAATGAACTCCGTAGGAAGTTCCAAGTCATTCTCGGCGGGGAGCTTTTGGCTGAGGAGTTCGGGTTCCAGCACGGCAGCCGCAATCCAGCTTTTCATCGCATTCAATTCCGCTTCGCGTACCCGTTGAATCAAGGGACTCGATTCCTGGGTATGACGTTGAATAAATTCCAACAGCTTTGAGTTTTCGGGGTGCTCAACATCAATCCACCCACGAGCCCTTAGATTCGCGAACGTCTGTTGTTGATCATCGGCTAAAAAATCACTCAGCTCGATCCCTTGCAAATGGCATTCGCTGCAACTGCTTTTCTCGGGCGACTTGAGGAGCGGCACGATTCGGGACTGATAGATATCGGCTGCCGAGGGTCGGTTCTGCGAAAGTCCATCCTTTGAATCTTGGGCCGACAGCGGCGATCGAGACGGAAACCAACATAGAACGATCATCCCAAGAAGAAGCAATGTCGATCCAAGCGAACGTGGCATCCAATGAAATAAAAGTTTGATGATCATATTCATGCTCCTTGAGCCAGTGTCATGGCAGCAATTCGAAAATCGCGGATTGGCGAACAGACGATAAAATCGTACCAAAAACCGGTGCAAAGACTCCAACTTTTCGAATCGCGGCCCAAGAAATCGTCGAATCGGACCTTAATAATGTTAAGCAGCCAGCTCTTTACCGACACCGTCGCGTGCAGACCGACGTGTGTCGTCCGAAATGTCGCAACAAGTGTCGGCGCGAACACCCTCGGAAAATTCTATACCGCATGTGGCTCGATATGGATGAAGGCGTCAGCGATTCTAAGCGGCGAGTCACGTAGCACACAACGAACATGTCCGCCAATATCGTGACCTTGTTGTACTGTAGCGCAGCCATCTACTTCGACATGTATTTCAACAAAATAGGCAGTTCCACTTTTTCGGATGCGGCACTTTTCGATAGCTTGCACCCCTTCAACCCTTGAGGCAAGTTCTCGCACCCGCTCCTCAAAGTGCTTCGGGGGTGATGCGTCAAGCAGATCCCTGACAGCCATCGACAACAGTCTGAAACCGCTGTATGTGATTATAAGGCAAGCGACTAACGCGGCCCAGTCATCCGCTGGCTCGTAGCCAGGCCCGCCGACCAAACCAATCGTGATCCCCGTGAATGCCGCGACTGACGTTAACGCGTCAGAATGATGATGCCAAGCGTCTGCCTGAATCGACGTGCTTTCCGCCTCCGTTCCAATTTTGCCAACCCACCGCGCGAGGCTTTCTTTAACGACAACGACAAGGATTAAAACAATAAGCGTCGACCAGTGTGGCAAATGATGTGGTGTGAGAATCTCGCGAACACTTTGAATCGCTATGATCACCGCAGCACCTAGCAATGCGAGAGCGGCGACGATGCCAGCCAACGCTTCGGCCTTGCCGTAGCCATACGGATGCTTATCATCGGCTGGCGTAATAGCTACTCGTAGGCCACCCCATACAATAAGTGAAGTGACAATATCCGAAGTCGACTCGATTCCGTCCGCAATTAACGCATACGAGTTGCCAAATACCCCGGTAAGAATTTTAAGAATCGCCAGCGCAGCATTCACGGCCACGCCAACCAGCGGAACCGTCGAGAGCTGTGGCAGGTTAGCAGAGTCGATCGACATTGATTTACGCGGTACCTGCATTCTGCTCTAAACTAATTCGACTGGACACAGTCGTTTAAGACGAACCACATGCCAGTGATTGGCGCTCGAAACCTTAAGAAAACCGCTCCCTAACACACCGCGTGATCCAGAAAAATATCCCTTCAGGACGAATCTCGGACAGCCGAACTCGTATCTTTCAACGATCAAATTGTAGCAGATGCGTCGCGATCGACTCAGAAGAAATCTGCTCAAGCCTCGGCCTAGCAGCGAAATCGGTACAGAAGGATTCTAAGGCTTGAAGCTTACAGAAACGATTGCAACGTAAGATCCCGATGGAGACTTACGAAATACGTAGTTCTTCCAAGCTTTTTCGAGTTCAGCGATCCCATCGAGCGAATAGTGATCTTTCAGCGCGGTATCAAATCCTCTGTCGATTGAATCATTGGCAAACTCAACAATTTTCTCAGGGCTTGCTCGTTCAGCAAGCATACGGACTAGCGAGAGACTTTGTCCATAAAATGCAGGCATTTGATCAGGTGACGAGAATGTCTCCATAGTAACTATCTGGTGCACGGGCAGCGCTTCACCCGATAGGATCGCCTCATGGCAATCGCGGGAATGGAGATTCTGTTTCGCGAGGGTGTCCGCCAACATGGCGATCCCTTCGTCAATCCAATGGGGCGGTTGCCGTCCGCGGAATTTGTCGGCCAAAACGATATGAGTCAACTCGTGCGGCAAGGCTGGAAGCTCGCCATGTTGATTCAACACCAGTTCGATTTCTCGACAAACGACCTTGCCTGAATCCATTCGAATCAAACTACACCCGCTCGTCTGACCACCATTGACCCCCACCTTCTGCATATAACTTTCGCGATTTTGGTGAAGTTGAATTTTGCAGCGCGGTTCCCAAGCTGCCAACACATCGTCGTCTCCCCAAACCTGAGATAGTTCGGAGCGAAGCTTTTCACATAGCGTCAATACTCGTGAAGCGGAGGGCCCACCCTGGAAACTCTGTATCTCAAAACTATTCGATGAAGATCGAATGGCCTCCAAATCGCTAAGCGTCTGTGCGTTTACGCACACCCAACTCGGGCACATTATCAGAAGAAACAATAGATGTCGAAACATTAATCTAGCTCCGGGGGATCCAATCTTTTTGACGGATTCCAATCACATTGCCTTGATTCGAACCATCTGGCGACCAGTATTCAAAGCCCGTGCCGTTTCGTTCGAGCCGATCCCTAAGAGCGAAGCTAACTCGTCTCTGTTAAACGAGATGCGAAAAATCGAAATATTTAAGAACCAACGTCCTCCATTGTTGAACTGCCTACGAATCAAGCTTGAGTTGCATCAAGGACGAGCAGATGCAGCGACCGATGCTATTCAATCATGCGTATACGCATGAACAAGAATAGTTTGATTTTGACTGAAGGATGTCAAACAACCAATCATCTAAAGAGCATAGGTGGCGGCAATTGGATTTGTCAGCTTCAAACTTCGCACGATGCACAAACCCAAGAAAAGTCCATTGAGGACGGGAGTTAGATGATGAAGAGATTTTTATTTGCGAGTTGCATCGGTTTAGCCGGGATCGGGTTTTCCGCAAGTCAAGCCACAGCGCAGAGTAGCAATCCTTGCTGTTGCGTTTCAGGGAATTCGGTTTCGGTTGCCAATCCGATGCCTGCAACACCTCAACCGTACCAAAGATTCTCTTATGAGCCGACGACCGCTATCCCCTCACAGAACATGAATGGCGTCATTCAGAACCAATCTAGTGTCGTTCGATCAGCCCCAACGGTTCAAAACTACCAGCGATTCTCGTATCAGCCGACGGCCATGAATCGATCGAATGCTTCAGGCTACCACAAGAACCTATGGGAATACTCTAAGGCTGATCCACGCAAGTATCGCCCATAAGCTTTCGAATCGCTCAGCGTTTCTCTCGATGATTGTCTTATAGACGATCATATCACCGATAACGTTCATTAAGCGTTTAAGCCCACTTCATTCCGAAGTGGGCTACTTTCGTCGTCGTTCTCGATTCCGAGTTCCGGAACGGACACGCCACTTGAGATCTGGTTTTACAAACTTTAACCATTCCTCAAAATCTCAGCGCATCCCCCGGCATGCTATTTCTTGCAGCAACCGGTGGTGCAGGCTGGTTTGG
>JANOAI010000463.1:0-28036 GCA_031411055.1 Pirellulaceae bacterium | reverse complement strand
TACCAAAAGCCGGAACGGCCCTTCGGGTGCTTTGCACTTTTGGTACCTGACCCCGTTTTCCGCCACGATTGAGATTGGGTGTGGCAGAGACCTCCAACTTGATGGGCAATCCGTCTTCGCGTACGATCCATGGAATGGCTCAGCCTGTTTTGCATAACGATGAAACTCCTCAACTGCGACCAACCACACTGGACGGCTTGGTCGCGGCATTAACGCCGGCCTTGATCATCGGCATGATCAGTTGCCTCGTTTTCTTTCTAGTCCTGATTGTTTATCAAGGCGAGTTTACCCAGCGTTTAATGTACATCCTGGGGCTTTTTACCTTTGCGATCGTTCTCGTGGCTCGCATTGCAATCGAAAAATCGCGGGCTGTTGCTTTCGGTTACACCCTTGTCTTGGGCGGGGCGACATTTTTTGTAACGATGCGGTTCGTTGCGTTTCCAGCCGCGCTCGCACCGTTGAGCCCTTTAATCATTGCCGGCTTTCTCGTCCTCATCGGGTTCCTGGCAGATCGTATCACTTTCGATTGCACGCTCATCGACGAAGCCGAAGATAGCTCAGGCGTTGGGCTACTGCAGTCGCTGGGTATTTTGCGAAATCCGCAAGGGACTTCGCGTCAGAACAAGAGTCTGAATGAACCCAACCCTTCAAGCAGCATTTCGAGGACAAGTAAGAAAAAGAAAAGTCACAACCCGGGCGTCTGGGTTCTCTATTTCGCATTGATGGCGATACCCTTGTTTGGCATTGGACAACTGCTGATCCCCGCCGCCGATGAGCAGTCTCGGCGTTCCGCATTCTTATGCCTGTTCGGCTATCTATTCTTTAGCCTCAGCCTCTTAGTCGTTACCAGCTTTCTAAGTATGCGGCGTTACCTCCGTAAGCGAAACGTCGCGATGCCCCCCAAGTTAAGTTTCGTTTGGATCGCCAGTGGCATCCTAGGCATGTTGAGCCTACTAAGCTTAACAGCCTTGATTCCCTTGCCCAACGGCTCATTGGGACTGGCCGATTTGCCTTTCAAAATCACCTCCTCGGAACGACTTACACCCAGCAATCAAGGTTGGGGAGAGGAGGGAATTCCACAAGATCAAGCCGCAGCAAAAAAGAAAGTCGATGAGAAAACGAAATCAAAAGAAGTAATGGAGGGTGACGGCAGTTCGAAAAACACCGACGAAGGTAAAGCGAAATCGAAAGGCAAAGCGAACAGTAATTCTGAGGATGGCGAATCCTCAAAGGAAGCGTCCGAAAAAAGCGAATCCGCCCAACGCTCCGACAAGCCGAAATCCTCTGAGGATCGCAATGAAGAGTCGTCGAATAAGAGCAACGATTCGAAAAAAGAAGAACCTAAATCAGCGGAACTGAACAAAAAAGCCAATCAGGATCCCAATAAAACCTCTCCAAAGAACAATGCCAAGAACAACCCGCCGAAAGATGCGGTAGCTCAGAATAATCAACGCCATCAACAAGCCGAAGCCGAAAAGAATCCAACGCCCCCTCCCGACGCGACGCCGCAAAAGCCTAGCTCCCAATGGTCCATGTCGCTTGCCGGCGGATTCGCTAATTTGTTTCGATGGTTGGTAAGCCTCGTCTTGATTGGGTTGATCGGCTACTGGCTGATCCGATATCGCCGCGAATTCGGTGCAGCGTGGAGAGATTTTCTGGCTTGGTGGCAGGGGCTTTTCAAAACGGACGAACAAGCAGCAACGATCAAGTCAGAGACTTCGACTTCAGCCGTTGTCGCGCCACTCAAATCCTTTCACGATTTTTCGAATCCCTTTGCGAGCAAGGACGCTTCGATGACGGCGGCATACGTAATCCAACATACCTTCGAAGCTCTTGAAGCCTGGGGACGCGAGCATGGAATGACGCGCAACGATCGCGAAACACCTCAGGAATTTCTTCTGCGATTGATGGCACGCTTCCCAGATCAGTCCGACCAGTTCCAAAACCTTGCGCAGATTTACAATCGTTTGGCCTACGCCGGTGGTCGAACATCATCCCAAGAAGTGATGCCTTTGAAAGAACTATGGGGATGGCTAGCGCGAACGGCGGTCGTGCGGTTGTTCGTAGCGGCCATGATGCTCACCAGTTTAGCCATGGCTGAAGAGAAGGCTCACGATCTTCGCACGTATTGGATTCGTAGCGTTGATTCCACCATGGCGCGTAACAAAAAACCGATTGCCTCCCATTCGGAATCGGATCGCGAGCGAATTCGAATCGAACTCCAAAATCGATTGGGCAAAGCCGAACTGGCTCGTGAGTGGAGTTCTGTTGAAGCGGCAAGCGTCTATCGGGATTTAATGCGTTGGCATTGGCTGGGCGACGGCTCCCTACCAGAGGCCAAGGTTTTACCATCGACCGCGACCACTCCACTCAAATTTGACCTCCAATCGCGAGTCCCACGTCCCAATGTCGAACTAGGTTGGCCTGCCGGATACACTCAAGTCTCATCGCCCCATTTTCGAATCACGACGCAAGCCTCCAGCCAATTGGCCGTCGAAGTGGCCAAGCTGTGTGAGCAAACGTACTCGCTTTGGCAACAGCTTTTCTTCGCCATGTGGTCGGATTCGAAGTCGTTGCAAACGGCCATTCAAATGGGAAAACCCTTGGAACTTCCCCAGACGGGGCACCGATTCGAAGTCGTTCTATTTCGTGATCGCGATTCGTATCTAAAACAGCTGACTCGCGTTGAACCCAACGTCGCCGTTTCAACCGGATACTATAGTCCGAAAATGGAAGCCGTTTTTTGTTATTGGGATGCAGCCACTTCGGAGCCAACGTTGCGTCATGAATTGAGTCACCAGTTTTTTCAAGAAGGGACTCGCAGTAAAACGGTTGATCCAAGCCTTCTGACAAGTGATTTTTGGATCATTGAAGGCTTGGCATTGTATATGGAATCGGCGCGCATCGAAAAAGGCTCCGTGTGTGACCAGGCAACGGTTGGCGGTTGGGATGCCGCTCGACTCCAACCAGCCCGATATCGACGACTGCATGACCAGACATGGATTGAATGGAACGAGTTTCGAGGGGGAAGCAATGATCGCTTTAGTGACGGTGATGCGATCAAGATATGGTACTCTCAAGCTGCGGGACTATCTCATCTTTGGATGGATTCCAATGCTGAGAAACGCGATTCGATGATCCGCTATGCTCAAAGCGTTTTGCAAGGCCAGCCCGATCCCACCGCGTTAAATACCTGGAACGAAGACGAAGCATTGCGTACCGCCTTCGATCAATTCTTGCTGAAGCCCAATGACGAAAGCAATTGGAAGCCGAGGTCGAATGTGCGCGATATTGTTCTATCTCGGTGCAAAGTAGATTCGGCAACTCTGTTGGCTTGGCCAGAAGCTTACCGTCGACTGGAATGGCTCGATCTTTCGTTCACGCACATCGATGATTCGCTATTTTTGGACGCGACGAAGATGAATGCCCAATCCAATTGGGATGTCCGACGATTGAACGTCGAAAGTACTCACGTCAGCAATAACGCGTTACCGAGTATCGCAAAGATGCCCCGGTTGGAAGAGCTTGATTTGTCGAATTGCGATATCACCGATCAAGGATTGAAGGCGTTTCAGGGAAATCGAACGATCAAGACGTTGTGGCTGAGTGGCAATTCAAAAATTTCGGATGCTTCGATTGAAATCTTTGCTTCGATGACGCGGCTTGAACAAATTGATGTTCAGGGAACCACCATTTCGGAAGCGGCCTGGGACTTACTTCTGAAGAAATCGCCCAAGCTTCGCCGAAAGCGAGGACGATGATTTCTCAACAGTGTTCTCTCAAATACGCTCGAGTGAATCTCGCCAGTTGAATCGCATGGCATTTGGCAAGATTTACTGATTTTGCCGATTGTAGGGCGTCGATGAATGGGGCAGGAACGAGTTTCAGGGAGGGAACTTTTATGGCTTCATCGCCCAAGCTTTTGCTAGCTTTATTGGCTGGCTTTATATCGTTTTTTTCAGGTTGCTGCGGAGTGCAGTGCGTCTCGCCATGTGGTCGAGGGATTACTGCGAGCTGTGGCTCCAATTGTTCAACAGGCTGCGACACCGGCACATGTGGTCCGAATGCATGTGGTTCGACAAGCTGCGAGCCAGCCTGTGGATGCACAGGATTGCTTCATGGAGAGATCGCGCGGCGTGTGAAGAATGCCGTGGTTGGTGGATGTTGCTCAGGTTGCGGCGAGCTCTACTGTGACGAACAAGTCAATGAACCGCCGACATGTGACCCATGCGGTTGCAATGGCCAGTTCACGGGAGAAAACTGTGGACCATGCCGGCCTTTGTGGCAGCGCATCAAAATGCTGATGGGGACGCCGTACGTGGGCAGTTGTGGATGCGACTCGTGTGATCAAGGTTGCGGCCACGATGCTTACGTAACTCAGCACAACGGTTCAGGGTATTGTCCAAGCTGTCGCGATGGAGTTGCGGGTGGCCCACAGCCTAGCAATGTCCGAATGCATCACGAGCCCGTGAACTTAGCGCCCACCATGGCTAAGCCGGTGAACAACGGTAGTGCCACGCCGTCGGAACCGACGTCGAAGCTAGAGCCCACACCTGATCCGTTAAGCAATGCTCCGCAGCGAAAATCATCGTCGTCGAACAATCGACGCGTTTCGATGAATTAGAGGACTTTCCACTTTTTCTCGCGTGGCAGGCGCTTAGCGGAGAAAGATCGCGACGAACACTAGCGCTTCGTCACCGTTAAGTTTTTGGGTACGACGGACTTCCAGTCCGTCGACAAACATTAACACCGACGGACTGGAGGTCCGTCGTACCGGTTCAACTCAACCCGCATTTTAAGGTGCGACGAAGCACTACGTGTCGAGCTCTGCAATCGCGACGAGCACTTCTGCATCGTGCCCATCGACGCTCACTTTCTTCCAAACCTTTGCGATCTTGCCAGTTGCGTCGATAAGGTAAGTGCTTCGCTGAATGCCCATCGACTTCTTACCATACATATTCTTCTCGCGCCACGCGCCGTACGCCTCGGCGACCTTGTGCTCTGGGTCGGCTAGCAGAGGAAAATTCAAGGTGAACTTGTCGCGGAACTTGACGTGCGATTCGACGGTATCGGGGCTCACGCCGAGCACAATTGCCTTGGATTTCGCCAGTTTTTTCTCAGCATCGCGGAAGGCACAGGCTTCTTTTGTACAGCCTGGGGTGTCGTCTTTGGGGTAAAAATAGAGGATGACTGGGCTCCCTTTAAATTGGCTGAGCTTGATTTTCTCCCCCGAATCGGAGGTAAGGGTAAATGCTGGGGCTTTCGTGCCGGGTTCGAGCCAATCATTCATTGTGAGAACCTTTTTCGGTAGTAATGGGTCTGGATTCGTGGTTTAATGCTTTCAGGCGACAGTCGTAAATCGCAAAAAGTACGATTCGATACGATTATTGTTGCAGGTCAACTCATTTTTTGGAGAGTTTCCAGTCCACGCATGTCCAAAGTTCCCCGCCGATCGATGTCGCTTGATGAGATTCCCGCCGCGATGGTGGCTCCTCCAGCGGAACAAATCGAAGCCAGTCTTCGCCTAGCCAAGATCGCTGCTCGCGCAGCGGCTGAAAATAAAGGCCAAGACATTGTTCTTCTCGACGTTTCGAAACAGACCCCCATTTTCGATTATTTCGTGATCGCGACCGGCACTAGCCGTCGGCAGCTTCATGCGATCAGCGACGAAATTGATCATGCCCTCGAGGATTCCGGCGAGAAGGTTCTCAGCAGCTCAGGTTACGATGAAAGCAAGTGGATCGTCCTCGACTTCGGAGGCGTTCTCGTACATCTGTTCGACGAAGAGACGCGAGCGTTCTATGACTTGGAAGGTTTGTGGGCCGATAGTCCGCGTGTCGATCTCACCGAAGCCTTGATGAATACGGGTGCGGCCGTAACGCGAACGGAAAGTTGAAGGGAATAGGTCATGTCGATTCCGATGTCGCCTCAGTACTTGCTTTACTACATTCCGCTACTGATCGGTGTTTCGCTCGTGCTCGCCGGGACTAAGCACGAGCATGCTTCGCTGATCATTCGTCAAGCCATCTCGACGGCCTTTTGGTTTACCGTCTTCATGCTGATCGTGGCTGTGATTTTGATGGTAGCGATGCTTTTTATCTAGACAGTTGGCCCTGATGCTTAATCGGACACCACTCGCCTGGAAAAATCTTACAAGTAGCTGGGGCAAGCTATTCCTCTCGACCGGCGGAGTCGGGTTTGCCGTTTTGCTCATGCTCTCGCAGATCGGCTTTCGCAATGGCTTGTTTGACAGTACGGTTCAGATCGCCCGTTTGATGAAAGCCGATCTTATTATTGTTTCCAAAGCCAGGTACAATTTACCCAGCGAACAACGGTTTGATCGGTCACTTCTAAAACGAGCCGCGGCCGTCGACGGAATCTATACCGTCCAGCCTATTTATATCGAGCGAGCAACCACAGAACTTCGAGTCGTAGGCAGACCAAGTCGATCCATTCGCGTCATTGGTATACCGCTTGAAGGTATTGTCTTCGACGATCCGACCATGGACCGCCGCCGTTCTTTAATCGCGGCGCCGGAGACCGCATTGCTCGATAGCCGTACGAAATCGACGTACGGATTAGAGCGTTCGAATGCCGAACTACTCGCCGCGCAAAGCGTCGAGTTGTCGGGGCGTCACCTTAGGTTTGTCGACTATATCGAGATTGGTACCGATTTCGTACACGATGGATCGCTCGTCATGTCGAACGACAACTTCTCCCGCTATTTTCCGTCGAGAAAGATGGGAGGCGATCCACTTTCGATTGTTGATTTTGGTTTGGTACAGCTAAAGCCAGGCAGCGAAGTCAAACCGATCATCGATGAACTCAATGCCATCGCCCCCAATGAATGGGAAGTCCTGACAAAGAAGCAAATTATCGATCGTGAGATTCGTTTTTGGGGAACCGCAACACCGATCGGAATTATCTTTACCGTGGGGACGATTATGGGGCTCGTTGTTGGCACAATCATCTGCTATCAGATTATCTTTACCGACATTAGCGATCACATGGCCGAGTTTGCGACGCTGAAAGCGATGGGATATTCCCCCCGCTACTTTCTGCTAATCGTTCTGACGCAGTCGTTTTACCTGACGATCCTCGGTTTCGTGCCGGCGATCTTGTTAAGCTTTGGACTCTATCGAGTCTTAACGGAAACGACCGGCTTGATCATGATTTTGACCCCGGCTCGCATCCTGATGGTCTTCGCCCTCACCCTGGCCATGTGCTTGTTTGCTGGCCTCTTAGCAGTTCGGAAGTTGAACACGACCGACCCAGCCAACCTGTTTTAGAGAATCGAGTCGGATCGACGACGGCGTGATCGGAGAGTCGACATTACGACTGCCGAAATACCCAACAAAGCCATCGAACTGGGCTCGGGGACAGCCGTAAAATCAACCGTCAACAAAGGACTGGAAGGCCCCGATTCACGAGATGCAAAGAGTCTGGCACTCCCCTGCGCATCCTCGCTTGTGTCGATCAATTTCAAAGCCCATCCGAAATTCGATGCCGGATTGTTAAGCCAACTCTGCACATCAACTACGATGCCTGTCTGTGAAGCAAACGTATAGTTTGCGTTCTCGAGAGGTCCGAAATTCGCAGTACCGCTTACGCCTCCGAATTCACCTCCGGGCGTATTCCACGGGGTCACATTAAAAAAACCATCGTTCCAAGTCGCATCGCCCACGGTCGCTGCAGCGCCCGCTCCGGCGCTTCCCACACCCCCAGCGTTGGATGTTCCTTCACCCCAATTCTCGAAAAGTGGATGAAGCTCCAAAACATCGTTCGGGAGTGGTGCTGCATTGGACAACTTCAACTGCGTCAGGCGGAGCGTAACGGAATTGATCATTGCTCCCGCGGGAACATTCGCGGCAATGTCAAACTGCATGAGAGCTCGCCGTAGGCCAGTCGCTTGGTAGATATGTCCTACCGCAAGAGCTCCCTTCGCGTTGCTATTGTTCGCGTTGTCGTAGATGGTGTTGTCTTTAATCGGAAAAAGCGTGACGACTTCCGCGCTCGCGGTAAGGCCCATTGTCGATGCGAGCAAAATCGCCCAAAGCGACGCAAAGTAAAAGGTGTTTTGCATGTGAGAATGACTCATAACGGTGGAGCTTTACCCCGAAAGTTGACCTCGCATTCTAAAAGGAATATTCCAAGATTGCTCGCAATATCCATTCGAAGTCACCAAATTCGCGAGATTTCTGGCTGGACTCACCCGTCTAGGGGCCACTCGTTTAAGGTTCCTCCATCCATATCACTGCGATTTCGGACCCAGCCTGCTAGCCGATGAAGGGTGGAAAATCCTGAGTGCTTACCAACCCAATTCTAATAACGCCCGAGCTATGATTTGTCGCCAAGAAAGCGGCTACATGCATTCTTGAGCTCGAGCGATTGTGTTACTTCGGAAACACGTCGAAGGATCGGCTTGACCCTATCGGGCGATCGATCGATGAGTTTGGTCGCCATGGCGACGATGGTTGCGCAAACAGCTTCGCCCCCTTTTTCGCGATCCAAAAGTGATGCCGCGACATCCAAGCCATCGAGCGATGGATATTGCTTGAGCACAGCAAGAGCCAGCGATTGTTCTTCCGGACGATCCGAAATCGTGATTGCATTTCTGCAGATTTCGACTCGCGATGCCATGGGGATATCCAGCTGCTTAGCAATTCGAAGGTAGGCTCGGATGGCCCGTGTTTGATACTTGGCGTTGGTTAAGTTCTGAGCCAGCTCGCGCAATGATTCGGCTGCATCGGGAGTCGACCATTCGCCAAGACTCTTTGTCCCTAGATCTTGCAAAACCGGGTCGCTACTCTTGGCTGCCCTGACAACGGTCGTCATCGCAACCTCGCCACCCACCGAAGTTAGTTGTTCAAACAAGTAATTCTTGGCGGCCTCATCCGATTTCGGAATCGTCGACGCGATTGCTTCGGCACACGCTTGTTGGGGAAGTCGGATACAAGCTAAGCGTATTGCTTCGCGTGCGGCCGTTCGATCGGGACTCTCCAAAGAGTCCGTTGCCAAGAGAAGAAGCCTCGGAAGTTCCGAAGCATCGCAACATCCACCAAGCGATCGAATCACAGCGATTCTTTCTGCGCCGGATGACTTATCGAGCATTTCGACCAATCGCGGTGTGGCCGCCAGAATCCGCCGCTCGCCGATCAGCTCAACGGCCAGTAATCGTTTTAGCTGTTCTTGGTTGCTGGTCATCGTGATGAGAAAAGGATCGATTTCTATTGATGTTAGCCAATCGATCAAGCACTCTTTGGCCGCAATGGCAACGACCCATTCCTCCGAGCCCGCCGCGTTGAAATAGGTCGCGATCATCGATTCCGTAGCGCCGGGTGCTGCCAAGCGGATTCCACTCGCACGCACTTCGGCGGACTCATCGCGAACCACTCCCAAGACTGCAGCAGAATCGAGTTTTAGTTTCCAACTTTCAATCGCTTGAAGCACCGGCAATCTGGCTTCACTCGGTAGACCCGAGAGTTTTTCAAGGAGTTGCTTGGCGAGCGTCTCACGGTTGTCTGTGGCGTTCCGAAGTCGACGGACTGCGGCAAACGATTCACCGGGCGTTGTGGAACGCAATTGTGAAAGTAACGAATCCAGTTCCAATGCATGATTGGAGGACGACGGTAACTTCGACAGCGAATTCGATGGCAGAATTTTCGTGATGGCGGCTAGAGACTCTTGAGAACCGATGAGTAGAAACGCTTTGGCAATGACTTCTCGCGTTTCTTGAGTCGTGGTAGAGGCTATTGCGAGCTTCAGCAAATCATCGACGGCGGCGTTGTCACGAACCCGTCCGATCGAATGAATCAGACCGACCAACTCTTTCCCTTTTGCTTGGTTCAGTTGCTTTCTCAATTCGGCTTTAGCTTTTTCTGATGCAATCCCTTCTAAAGCATGTCGACCATAATTTGAAAGATCAGGATGCGGAAGGAGCTTCCCCAGCTTTTCTACCGCATCGTCGCCACCCACCTCGGCTAATCGTTGACATGCTTTCGCAACTCGATAAGGATCCAAGGGAGGCTCGATCGCTGTAAGTAGGAGCTTGGAATCGCGAGTGAAACGAAGGTCATTCGAAGCATCTTGAGCCGCGATGAACGTCGAAAAAAGAAGATAGCAAAACACCCTGAAAACAGGCGGAAGCGAATATCGTACTGGAAAGGAAATGTGGAGTCGGAACCCATGAGCTACGTCTCGATGATTGATTGTTCTGATTCGCATCATACGCACCATGGCTCTCGCATTGCTCGGGTTCGCATTCGATTCGCTTCCTCATCACCAATAAATTCTTCATTCGCCGGATCGAATAGGACTTTACGTTTCAAGATCCAAGCAATGGCCGCTGCGTGACATGCAATATGCGACTTTCTTGCAATATCCGCGTTGGCAGCTGGTTGAGCTCGACTCTTCACACAGTCGAAAAAGTTACGGACGTGATTCGTTGGGAGCGTTCCAGGCTCACGCGGCGGTGGCAATCGACTTCGCAGCGTATCGTTGGAGACAACGATTTTGCCGGTGTCACCTGTTTCAACCCAGCCTTCTTCGCCTTCAAAACGAACAGGGCATGTTCCAAGGCCCATCCAACCGGAACGTCTTAAAACGACCTTCACACCGTTTGCATATTTACACTCGATAACGTTATCGTCTTCGATATCCGGTCTTGGTTCGAATTCGATGGGCGTCGTTTCATCGGCTTGGTTGGCAAACTGACAAAGATCCAAAGTATGCGCGCCCCAGTCGAGCAGTTTGCTCCCAGAATCAAAGTCATGAAAACCACGCCAACCACCGTCGACGTACGTTTGATTGAATGGTCGCCAAGGAGCGGGACCCAACCACATATCCCAATCGATGACTTCCGGGTCGGGCTGCGGTTGTGCTGGGAGCCAGTCGTGACGATCCATCAATTCGTAAATGGAGGCATGGAGCGTCTTCAAGCGACCAAGCTTTCCTGACTGAGCCAAGTTCACGGCGTGAACGAAATTCCCAACCGTTCGGCGTTGCGTGCCCGCTTGAAAAATGCGACCACTACGTTGGATCGTTTCGGCAAGTTGTTTGGCAATACCAATCGTGATCGCGCACGGCTTTTCTGAATAAACATCTTTCCCAGCTTCGGCAGCGTACATCGACATCGGGCCATGCCATCGATCACCGGTCGCGATAACGACGGCATCGATATCTTTTCTAATCAACAGCTCGCGAAAGTCTCGGTACGTTTTGCATGCCGTGTCGCCATTTTGCTTGTCCGCGAGTTCTTTTACCGCTTGGCGTTGATCGGCTCGAACATCCGCGATGGCAACAAACTGAACATCTTTCTGCGCCAACATCTCTTTTAGGACGACGGTTCCTCGCCGTCGAATCCCGATCCCACCAAGCACGATGCGTTCACTAGGCGCAATGAAACCGTCGCGTCCCAACGCGCGACTTGGGATAATCGTGGGCGCTGCCAGAATAACGCTGGCCGCACCGGCCGTTTTCTGGAACCAATGCCGACGACGGATTGGTGAGCTCGTTGAGCCAACCGATTCAGGTCTCACTCGCATGGGTTGCGATCTTCCGTTAGAGATTTAAGGGGGCGGGATCGCAAAGTACTGCGACGGAAGAATTCTAATGCGAAGCGACCTGCCATCGCAACCGACTTTTTAGATGCCTGTGACTTAGTCGCAAGTAGCGAGGACGATTTCCGAGCACCCGATAGGCCAGGATTATCGTTTTGCTGCTCGAGCGATCGCGAATTTAAGTGATCGCGGTTTTACGCGGCGAAAGGCAATCAGCAACTCATTGGCATCGCGAAAGCGACGAGTCGGGCGCAACTCGATCGAACGTCGAATGATATCCACAAGATCGGGGTGGGCCTTACGGCGAAGAATAGCGTATCCCGGGGGTGTCCAGTCGAATGGCCATTCAGGTAGATGATTGGTGAGAATTTTGTATGCGATCAAACCAATGGCAAAGACATCAGATCGAGCGCTAGGACGCCCCATCGCTTGTTCTGGTGCCATGTAGCCCACGGTTCCAGACCCGGAAGCGATCATCGTGCGAATGATGGTCTTCTGCGCGACCTTGGCAATTCCAAAGTCCATCAATTGCAATCGGCCATCGGGAAGCAAAACCATGTTGTCGGGTTTGATATCGCAGTGAATGATCCGATTGCGATGGGCATAGGCGACTGCATCAATCATCTGTTCGATAACGCTCATCGCGTGCGGAAACGAGATGCGCTTTCGTAACCGATCACTCAGCGTCTGTTCGCCAAGCTTCGAAGTGATGACAAAACGTCCATCGATGAACGAAGCGTCCTTGAGGGGCAGAATGTTTGGATGATCAAGTCGAGCGACGAGTCGCGCTTCGCGCTGAAAAGTTTCCAGCATCGATGTCGTGACATTCGACTGATGCGGCATCTTCAAAGCAACGCGAACACCCTCGATCGTGTCAACAGCTTGATAAACATGCGCGAACCCACCTTGGGCAATTTGCTTTTCAATTCGATACTTACCGAAGCGTTGTCGCGTGCGCAGACGCGGAGCCTCGGATCTTGTTTTCGCCATCGCGTCAATGCTCTGTGCAATCATAAGTCAGCGGGATTAGCTTGAAGCTCTGCCAGAGGTTATTCTATTCCCAATTGGGCGATAGCGAGAGAATTGCCGCGCAAAATTCCGTTTTTGCAGTTCGGTCAGACGAGAAGTGTTATCGGCTATGTGGGCTCCAATATTTCTAAACTTGGCCTCGATTGTCGTCGTTTTCTAGTTTTCCTTGTTTATTTCGACCGTACACTTTAACAAACCTCGTACTCTCTCCACCAACCAACGCAAAATACCCAAAATGGATTCTTCCATCCCAAGCTCAAAAGGTGTCCCTTGGTCGCTCATCGAAGCGAATTTAGCGCAGGTACGCGAGGCGAAATACGAAGTTGCGGTACTTCCTTTTGGGGCAACGGAACCGCACAATTTACATCTGCCGTATGGTACGGATGTCTTCGAAGCGGACTTCATTGGCAATGCAATTTGCCAAAAAGCCAATGAAATGGGGGGACGTATCGTACTCCTGCCAACGATACCCTATGGAACCGAATCGAACTTAGCAAGCTTTCCACTCGCCTTGAATCTTCAGCCGACCACGATTCTTGCGATCCTTCGCGACTTGGTCGAATCGATCACCCGTTCGGGGATTCGAAAGGTCGTGATTCTCAATAGTCATGGGGGGAACGATTTGAAACCATTTCTTCGTGAGCTTTACGGTCGCACACCAGCTCATCTCTTTCTCTGCAACTGGTTCCAAGCGATCCGCGACGAAGTCCTGAAGATTGTGGAATGCCCCGACGATCATGCGGGCGAGATGGAAACGTCGCTTATCCTCGCCTATCGGCCTGAATTAGTTGCAAGAAACGCAGATGGATCGCTTTCCGCCGACCAGGGCCAGACCCGGTCTTTCCGATTCCAAGCGCTCGAAAAAGGCTGGGTCGGCGTGACCCGTCCCTGGCATCTTTTGACGACCAATTCTGGCAGTGGCAACCCGCACGCCGCTTCCGCTGAAAAAGGCCAAGTTATTATGAAGGTGATCTGCGATCGGCTTGCTCCTTTTTTGGTCGAATTATCGCAATCCCCGCTCGATGAAAAATTTCCCTTCCAAATCTAAAGCATCTGTCGCATGAAAGCACTCAAACTCCACCTCTTCTTTCTCGTTGCGTCCAGCTTTTTCGTGGGCGCGTCGTATCTTTCGGCCGAGTCCTGGCCTCAATTTCGTGGCCCTGACGGAAACGGATCCATCCCATTCCGCATACTCCCGTTGGAGTGGAGTGATTCTAAGAACGCTAAGTGGTTTGCAAAAATTCCGGGACTCGGATGGTCATCGCCGGTCGTTGTGAAAGACCGAATCTACGTCACTTCGGCGGTGGCTGAGGGTAACGATGACAAAAGTCTTGAGGGACCCCAAGTCCTTCGGCTGATAGCGATCGATCTTGAATCCGGCAAGGAAATTTTTTCTCGCGAAATTTTTCAGCAATCGAAGGATGCTCCGAAAGTTCACCAAAAGAACTCACACGCGAGCCCGACGCCGATCTACGATGGCGAGCGGCTCCTTGTACACTTCGGACATCAAGGCACAGCCGCCGTCGATCTTGACGGAAAAACGCTTTGGGAGAATCGCGAGCATTCCTTTCCGCCAACACACGGAAATGGCGGTTCGCCGATCGTCGTTGACGACAAACTCATCGTGACCTGCGATGGAGGAGACCAACCGTACACCTTGGCGCTTGATCGAGCCACTGGTCGGGAGGTTTGGCGAGCACCTCGACAGAATGAAGTCGATCGAAAATTCTCGTTCAGTACTCCCAGCTATATCGTAGCGGAAGGTCGTCCGCAAATCATTTCGCCAGGTTCAAACATCGTTCAATCCCTCGATCCGAAAACCGGGAACGTCCTTTGGTTTGTAAACTACGATGGATATTCGGTGATTCCAAAACCGGTTTTGCATCATGGGCTCGTATTCGTTTGTACTGGCTACGGTCCAACAACAATGTATGCCATCGATCCAACGGGTAGCGGGGACGTGGCTGAATCTCATGTACGGTGGAAGTTGAAGAGTCAGAACGTGCCGAAAACACCTTCGCTTATCGCCTACGAAAACTGCGTTGTAATGTGTAGCGACAAAGGAGTCGCGACGGGTATCGACGTTACATCCGGCAAGGAAGTTTGGAAGCAACGTTTAGGGGGCGATTATTCCGCTTCGCCCCTCCTCAACGGAAAACAAGTCTATTTCCAGAGTGAACAAGGCGAAACCGTGATTCTTGAATTGAGTCAGGATGGGACCGAGCCGCCCAAAGAAATCTCCAAGGCGACGCTACCTGGATTAACGTACGCTTCGTACGCCGTCGTCGGAAATGACTTACTTATCCGCGCCGAAGCTGGGTTATATCGGATCGGGATATCCAAGTAGGAACGGTGAATGTCTGGAATGCTGTTGAGCTCAAATCAATCTTCCGGCATTTCGGGCTCTAGGCAACCGTAACGAACTGCGAAAACAGGACGACGTTCAAACTCCTTTTCCATGCTGTTCGACGAAATGTCTTAGGGCCGGTTGGATCGTCGCTTGGGCAAGTATTCGGCTTCGGCTATCATACTTGGCTCGAAACCGAGTCGTTTGTCGAGCCCGTTGTGAGAGTCGCTCCTTCGTACATGAGCGGGCCACCGCGGGGCAATTGTTTCCCAACGACGCTTCGAAGTATGGATTGGCACATGCCCGAAAATAAACTCCGCGCCGAGCTCGAAAAGTATGACCAACTTCATCTTCTCGCTTTTCGAGATAGGTTGACTGACATACAGCGGAACCGTTTCGACAATCAGCTTCGGTCTATCGACTTTGGGCAAATTGCGAAGCTTCACGGCGGACAAGATGAATCGCCGGATTGGCGAGAACTAGCCAAACATGCGGCTCCACCACCGGCAATTGAGCTTGGCCAAACCACGTCCGAAGCAACCACGATTGCTCGGAAACGAGGCGAAGACGCTTTGCGAAGTGGAAAAGTGGCCATGATTTTGGTTGCTGGCGGCCAGGGGACGCGATTAGGCTTTGATCTCCCCAAAGGGATGTTCCGCATTGGACCACTTTCCAGTCGGACTCTATTTGAAATGCATGTCGACCGTTTACGGGCAATGATGAAACGCTTTCATGTCTCCATTCCGCTCTATCTCATGACCAGTCCCGCGACCGATTCCCATACTCGCTTGTTCTTCAGCGAAAACGATGGCTTTGGGCTTGGAAGCGATCAGCTACGTATTTTCTGTCAGGGCACGATGCCGGCCATTGACGAAACGACTGGCAAGATCCTCCTATCGGCTCCCGATGAGGTGTCGCTTAGCCCAGACGGCCATGGCGGCATGCTCCAAGCATTATCAACATGTGGTTGCCTCGAAGATGCGGCGGATCGGGGAATCGAACATTTCTTCTACGGGCAGGTCGACAATCCGTTGGTTGAAATATGCGACCCGGTGCTCATCGGCCATCATCTTGAAGCCCAGTCTGACATGACAACGCAAGTCGTTCGAAAGCAAACCCCACTCGATCGTGTTGGAAATGTCGTGAGTGTCGACGGTCGCGTTCAGATTATTGAGTATAGCGATCTTCCCGAATCCGTCGCCAAACAAACCCATTCCGATGGTTCGCTGAAACTTTGGGCTGGAAATATTGCGGTCCACGTGTTTAAGCTTCGATTTCTCGAGCGTGTTCAGCGCTCGGCAAGCGGGTTACCTTTTCACCGAGCTCGCAAAGCCGTTCCGTATGTCGACGCTAGTGGCAATCGCGTTGAGCCCAAATCACCGAACGCGATCAAGTTTGAACGCTTCATCTTTGACTTACTTCCCATGGCCGACAATGCCTTGGTGGTCGAAGGTGAAACTTCACAAGTCTTTGCGCCCGTCAAGAACGCAGAAGGGGCTGCAACCGATACACCGTCGGCGACGCGCAAAGCTATTTCGAATCTCCATCGCACTTGGCTAGAAGCGGCGGGAGCAACCATTGACGACAATGCGATCGTGGAGATCCATCCGAACTGGGCCCTGGATGCTGAGGAAGTGCTTGGCAAGTTGCCGCCCGGCTTTAAGGTTGCGACCGATACATATTTTTCTTAGATGATCATTGAAACAGGAAGGCCTTTGCGATGTTGCATGCGGTAATCATGGCTGGTGGTTCTGGGACTCGATTCTGGCCGGCAAGTCGTCAGATGAAGCCCAAGCAATTGCTTAAGATGGGGACGAGCCGATCGATGCTGCAATCGACGTTCGATCGCTTGAATGGCTTGGTTTCGAGCGAACATGTGCTGATTCTTACGAATGAACAGCTCAGCGACGCCGTTCTCGATCAATTGCCTGAGCTGCCTCAAGAGCATGTTATCGGCGAGCCTTTCAAACGCGATACCGCTCCTTGCATTGGCGTGGCCGCTTCGTTGGTTTGTGCTGCCGATCCAAACGGTGTGATGGTCGTAATGCCGTCCGATCACGTCATTGAACCCCGAGCTGAGTTTCATCGCTCGATCAAAGCGGGTTACGACTTGATTGAAAAAAACCCAGAGCTGATTGTTACCTTTGGCATTCGACCCACGTACGCTTCGGAATCGTTCGGCTATATCCAACGGGGTGAAGCCGTCCCGGTGGCGCCTGGCTCATCGGCGTTCATGGTCGATCGTTTTCGTGAAAAGCCTGACCGTAAAACCGCGGAAGAGTATCTAGCCGCTGGGAGTTTTTACTGGAATAGTGGCATCTTCATGTGGAAGGCCTCAACCATTTTATCGGCTCTTGAAAACTTCGAGCCGGAGATGGCCGCCCATATCAAAAATATTGCTACCGGCATTGGTACGAATTCTTTTCAAGAAACGTTCCGCGAGCATTTTGAAAAGATCAAAGGCAAATCGATCGACTTTGCGGTCATGGAACGTTACCCGAAGATTGCTGTAATCGAAGCCCCGTTTTCGTGGGACGATGTTGGTAGCTGGCAAGCCATTGCTCGACTTATCAAACCAGACGGCCATGGAAACGCCGTCGATGGACCGTACTTGCCGATCGATTCAAGCGGCATGATTGTGCGGACCGATTCGGAACACCTCGTTGTCACGATTGGGATGCACGACACCATCGTTGTGCACACGCCCGATGCAACCCTGGTCGCTCCCAAGTCCGAGGAAGAACGTGTCCGAGAAGTTGTCAAGCAACTTACCGAACTCGGACATCGACAGTACCTATGATCACGACACCATCAAGCAATGGTTAAGCCTGAGCCGCGAGCCGATTTATTTGCATCTAGAATTGGCCAGCGCCATTGAAGATGCGGAATTGAAACCGAAGTATCGCTTTTGAGACCCAAAGGGTCGGTACAACCTATGCCGGGGCTGGCAAAGCCCCGGTTTGGATATCGTTCGTCAACCAAGCCCCGGAGGGGCGACATTGCGCGCTTTGTATCGCCCCTCCCGGGCTTAATACTCTGCAAAACTTGCATTCCGGTGGCTTTTGCTCACCGGCATAGGTTGTTTCGGGCCTGCGGCCCTGCGGAAAGTGTGCCGCTTCAAAACGGGCACTTCAGGCTCAATAGCAGATGAATTGAAACACGATTTTAGCCTCGCGACCATTTCGGGTTATGAGCGCGATGGATTCGACTCGAAATGGATGAGCCTGTCGTGGCGATGAGCTTCGCAATCTCGAACAACTTTTCCTGAACGGCTTCAGCTCCGTTGAGAACATCCATTCGCCAATGAAACGAGCGGGATTCGCCACCCTTCAAGCCGACGACGCGCCCTTGCTCTTCTTCAAACGATCGTGGATTTGGAAATCCGGTCGCTGGCTCGAGTCCCGTTACGTACCCATCTTGTTCGGCGGCCGTGTTTTTCCAGAGGTTTAAGAAGGGCAAGGTGCGCGTATCGAAACCGACGGCAACGCCTCGACTGCGCGACGCATTATGAAGTAACGAACTCGTCCAACCGTTCGCTGCACTCAAGGGTTTCGCGAAGTAAACCTGTTCGCTATATCCAGCCGTTGGCCCAAGATAGGTATCCCAGGAATCAATCCCTTCAATGGCTCGCGCGTCCCTTGGAGCGAGTTCGGCAAACGGGAAGACAACCCGCGAGCCCGCTTCAAGAACTGGCGATCCGATGTTGATGTGATAGAGCATTTGCATTGAGCTGGGTCGTGTCGAACGATTCGTAACGGTATCGACGCATTCAATGGAAGGCTGATTGAGTTGGAATTTGTATTGGACTTGCAGTTCAAGCGACTGGACTAAGAATCGCGTTTCGCAAACGGTTCCGACGACCGCTAGCGACCCCGCTTCGGGATCGACGATGACGGTAAGGCTTTGAGCAGGGATGTTGCCAATTTTTCCATGGAGTGGGTGCTTCAATTTTCCTTGAGCATCAAAATCGGGCGCCCCGTTGCTTTCAAGGCCGCATCGCACGACCAGTTCGTCGAAGCCATCCAACCATCCAATTCCACTTGGATCGTAGACCGGTACAAAACTCGGATGGATGGGTCCGAAGACCGGACTTTGCCAACCGACTTCAAAATCATCGAGCCAAGCTTTCCAAAGGCTCATGCCGCGCGTAGGGAGAATGGCTGCGCGAAACGTTTCTGTTTCGACTTCAAGCACTTCGACCCCCTCGCGTCGACCGCCGCTCAGCCTGAGCAATCGAAATCGAAACTCACCCTGTTTGACAGGCGCAACGATCCAACGTTCGTCATCAATAACCGGTGTTCGCGGAGCTTTTCCTGAACTGCTCCGGCTAGGATGTTCGTTGTCGATGAGCGTCCAGCGTTGCAAAGCATTCATGCGTTAATTGCGTTAATGAGTTGACGAAGTCGACCAAGATTGCGGCGATTGAAATGAAGTGCAAGTCGAGGCAGATGCGCTATTTCGGGTTCGTTATGTTCGTCCGAGAGGGCATCGCTTTGCTCGATTTTTCCTTTGACAAGAATTCCGGAAAATTCATCGTTCAGCTGCTCGACATGCTGAGCCGACAACGGTTGATTGATTCGAAGGACAAGCAGATCATCGACGTACCGCATGCTGTGGTAGACGCGGTAGAAATTCAAAACCTCGTCGACCGTTTCTTGAACGCTATCGGTGACTTTGTAGAGATGAATATCGTCCGGGCTAATCAAGCCATCTGGGAGCAAAACGTCTTTAAAGAACGATTCGACGTGCTTCCAGAAGGTTCCACCGGGCTGATCAAGAAAGACAAGCGGCATGATCGTTTGCTTGCCAGTCTGCAGAAGGGTCAGTATCTCGAATGTTTCGTCGACGGTCCCAAAACCACCCGGCAAACAAACAGCACCGCTGCACTCTTTGACGAACATCAGCTTGCGCGTGAAGAAGTACTTCAGCGTAACTAGCTTTGGGTCACCGACAATGTGTGGATTCGCGCTCTGTTCGAAAGGCAACATAATATTGAGCCCCATCGACATTTCCCGGCCAGCACCGAGGTGCCCCGCTTCCATGATGCCGCCGCCCGCTCCCGTGATTACCATCCAGCCATGTTTGGTTATCGCTCGACCAAGTTGTTCGGCAGCCAAGTAGGCTGGATGATCGGACTTGGTGCGTGCCGAGCCGAAAATGGTGATTTTCCGACGGCGGCGATAGGGCTGAAAAATCTTGAAGGCATATCGCAGCTCGCGGAGTGTGCGATTAAGTATCTTCAAGTCACCGCGACTGGTTTTGTCTTTTTCAAGTTGATCGATGGTCCGACGCATCATATCGATGAGGTCGGTCGATTCGAGCATCAGAGGCGACTCGTCGATCGGTTGTGGACGGTGCTTCTCGTCTTCCCCTAAAGCTTCGGGTTGTATCGGCGGGGGCACATAGGGATCAGGCATTGCAATTCTCTTTCGTGTATGCCTCTATCATAACTACAAAGACAACCGAAGTTACTTCGTCCGCGTTTGAACGACCAGCGTCGTCGGCTCCCTTCACCGACGGAAGCGTTTTAAACGGTTTATTAAGGCCAGAAAATCACCTCGCGGGAGGGCTACAAGATTATTTGTTTCAAAAAATCCGAGGCATCTAAGCGGCTCTTCGCATCGATCCATAGGCAAGCGCGACTTCGTACAGATCCTGGGTGACCTCAATCAGGTCGTCGTTAAAATCGTCGATCCACATCCGATTGTCCTGCGAGGCGGCCATCAGAAGTGGCAGGAGATCACCAAGGCGGACGCTGACTCTTGGCCCCGTACCGACTGCCGGGTCCGCATGGACTGCGAGTACGTTTTTTCGGTTCGAAGCTAGTGTTTTGGGGCTAAAATCCCTTTTGGATGGCGAATCGCTTTCGAGGCCAAAACTGGTATCGAGGCCAAAGATTCGAAAGGGCGATTTTTCCATAACGAGCATTCCTTCGCAGGGGTAAAGAGGTAAACAGTTAATCTTCAATTTCGGAATATGTTGCCAGTGAAATTGAAATGAACTGGACGATTATTCCGAAAATCCTTTCTGGGCAATCAACGCTATTTCGGGGGGCAACGCAATTCAGGCGGTTTCCTTCCGGTGGCGTAGCTTGACAATGCCCCCCCCCTTCAATAGATTCCCAGGGTTTCGCCGTAGTGAATGCGTGTTTGCTAGCAGTAATCTAGGCCGATAAGGCGGTCTTCGAAGAATATGAAGACCACGGACTTTTTTGTATGAACGATCTTGAAGTGATCGCACGCGATATGCGTGTATCTGTCGATGTTTTGAAACGCCCTGCCGAACTTTTAAAGCAAGGGTACGAACCAGCTTTCCTCGGAACCTATCGACTCGATGAACTCGGGCAGATGGATACGAACATGCTGGCTCGTCTCAAACGAGGTCTTGATCATCACGATCGTTTGGCGAAATTTAAAGAGAAGATTAAATCGCAAGGCCATGCGGAAGGCTGGTGGACCGATTCCATTCAGCCGTTCCTCGATCAAGCCCAGTCGATTGCTGAAATCGATGGTGTGACGCGAAACATTCGCTCTCGTAAAAGTTCTAGGCTGTTAGCCCAAAAAAATCCAAAGCCGGCCGAGCTTGGTCATGCCATCCTGACGATGACCGGCTCGCCTCCCGAAAATCTTGAGCAATGGGCGGCCCAGCAAGCTGGCATTGACGTTGCAGACGTCGGTAAGCTGCTCCACGAAACGAGACAATGGCTACAAGTCTTGTTGAGCGAAGATGCGGCACTCTTATATAAGCTTGGTCGACAGATCATTAAGCGCAGTCAGATATCGGTAACGCTTTTAGCAGATCAGCCCGAGAAGCCGGAATCCGAAGAAACCCGTTCGGACATCACTAGTATCGGTTCCGATGAAGCATTGTCCGCCGAAGGATCAGAAGAAGTCGCAACTTCGAACGAACCTGAGTCGGCAACCACCGAAGCCGCTTTGTCGGCAGCCTATGCCGACGCTCCATCGCATGAAGACGTTCCAGAATCGACGACCGGCAATGAGACCATCCCCAGTCAGCCACTCAGTGAGTTGTCGGATGCGCCTGTTGAACATGCGGACGCATCTGTCGAAAATGCGGATGTGGCTGTTGAAGTTGCGAACGCGCCTGTCGAAACTACAGATGCCACACCCAGCGAAGTAAACACAACCGAGGTGGCGCCGGTTTCAACGACAGCTGATCCTTTGTTGTCGTTCCCGAATAAGGCTTCCGGAACCGGTCCGCTTGGCAAGATCGTCCAAGCTAAAAAGAAGATCCAAACGGTATCGATCAAGCAACTCTCGCCACGTCAGCGTCGACGTCGTTGGCTCCGAAGTATTCTTCAGCGTTACTCGAAAATGAAGAAACCGCTCAATCGGTTGAGTCATTATCAAGCCCTGATGCTCGGCCGTGGCCAACGATCGCAGATCATCTCGTTGAAAATGGACTACGATCATCAAGCCATGATCCGTCTTGCTCGTGAAGCATTCTGCCCTGGTAATCATCCGTTGCACGGATTTTTAACAGAAGTCGCTGATGAAGCGCTCAAAAAAGCAATCCTGCCAAAACTCGAGCATGATGTATTCGCCGAAGTCGAGGAAGCAGCCCATGGCGAGCTGATCGAAATGGCGGTGCGACACTTACAGGAAATGGTACAGCGCCGCCCCGTACGCGGACATCGAATTCTCGTCATTGATGCCATGGGGCCGAAGACCGCAGCCATTGCGATTGTCGACCCGCGAGGTCATGTCGAATTTACAGGCGATTTGTCTTCGGTAAGCAGCCGGTCCGATGTTGTGACTCAAAACGTGACTACGCTGGGTCAATGGATTCACCAATATAAAGTCAGTCTGGTTGCACTTAGTAACGGCAATACGCGCCGGTATATGGTTCATACCGTCAACGAATTGATGAAACAGTCGGGTGAGGGTGGTTTGCGCTGGACGATCGTTGATCGAACCGGTGCCGATTCCTATTGTGAGAATCGCCAGTCGTTGCATGAACTGCCACGGATTTCGAAACGTCATCGGGCGGCAGTGTGGTTGGCTTGGCGATTGCAAGACCCATTGATTGAATTAACGAAAGTGGATCCAGCTCGATTGCGTCTGGGTTCCTACCAGCGAGAGTTGCCACAAGACGTCCTTGAAGCTGCGTTGACGGACGCAGTATCAGCGAGTGTTGCCGCCCGCGGCGTCGATGTCTGGAATAGTCACGAAAAATCGCTGGTTTGCTTGCCCGGTGTCGATAAGGCCCTTGCGCGTGCGATCGTTGAACTCCGCAACGCTGGCCAAATTTCAACGCGTGAATCGCTAGCGGCTGCCTTGAAAGAGAAGACATCCGAAAGCCAGCTTCGCCAAGCGATCGGATACTTGCGTGTCTTTGAAAGCGAACAAACGCTCGACGGAACAATGATCCATCCCGAGGATTATCGGCTGGCCGAACGATTGATCGCCGCTGGTCAGCTGGCATTGCCAGAATCTGCGCCGGAGAACTGGAAAAAGCCCCTATTGGCATCGAATACGACAGCCCCTGAGAAAGCAGAAGCGGGCGAGGCGCCCGATAGCCATACCGAAGCCGCAGCGCCAGTCGCCGCGGAAGCCGTAGCGCCAGTCGCTGAGGAAGCGGCAACCGCGGAAACCGTGAATGTTACGGCCGAGCCGGAAACTGCCACTCCAACCGAATCCGATGCGAGCGCTGAATCCAGCTCGGTGGAAAGCGATTCGGGAACCGAGGAAGTGGCATCGTCAGATGCTTCCGTAGCACCTGCCGAAGTTGCTCCTGAGATAGCCTCGCTCTCGCCTGAGAATCCCACTGAGCCAACGCAGCTGCCAGCCCTCGCGATCGATGTTGAACGACTCGCGAGAAGCTGGCAAGTGGGCCGAGAAAAAATGCGCATGGTGGCTCGTTGTTTACAGCAGCCATTTTCCGACTCGCGCGATGCGCACATGCCAATTCCGCTTCTAACGCACGTTCCGACCATCGAGAACTTGAAGCCAGGGATGACGGCTTGGGGAATTGTGGTTGGGGTAGCGGATTTTGGTGCGTTTGTCGATCTAGGCCCCGATTGCAATGGTCTCATTCACGTGAGCCGGCTTTCCAGGGATTTTGTCGAAGACCCGCATGAAGTCGCTCAGATGGGCGACCTGCTTCAAGTTTGGGTTATCAATGTCGATCTTGAGAAGAAGCGGATTGCATTATCAGCCCTGCCACCCGGAGTGGAACAATCGCGACGTCCCTCTTTCCATGACCAAGAGCAAGACAACGCCGGTCGCCCTCCGCAAGGTCGAGGCCCGCAATCCGAACGACAACATGGCAACCGACCTCGTTTCAATGATCGCGGAGGCGATCAACGTGGTCCCGGTCCAAACCAAGGAGCACGCGAAGGGCAGCCACAGAGTCGCCCTGCAGGCGAGCATCGCGGAGGTGGCCAAGGCCAGGGCCAGGGACGCGGAGGACCAGGTCAACCTCGCTTTGGGTCGAATCAAGGTAATCAAGGACAGCGTGGCTCGTCTGCCGGTGGTCGAGGCCGAGATGATCGTGGCCGCGGTGATCGTCGGAATAACGGCCGAAACGACGAAGGATCGCAATCTGGGGAAGGTCAAAGACAAGCTCGACCAAACAAGCCGCCGAAGCCAGCCCCCCCAATTACCGATGCGATGCAACAAGGTATCGAGCCGATGCGAACCTTTGGTGACTTGCTTCAGTTCTATCAAGTGAAACGCGAAGAACCGACGGCCAAATCCCAACCAGCGTCATCGCCTCCCGACGCCAGCATGGCTGAACCCGCATCGCCCCCCGTTTCCGAACCGGTCACGCCAGCAACTTCGGCACAAACCAGCCAAGCTAGCGATCCACCAAACAATTCGTCGGAGTCGGAATCCAACGCGACTTAGGGGATTTGCGATACTCCCAATGGATTTCGGTTACACTTGAGTCGTCGTCGGAAATACACGGGTTGGCCGAATGTCACGGTTGCCGCGCGATCATTGCCGTTCGTTCTCGCGACTTGTGTGTATCGACTAAGATATGTGTACCGACTAAGAATCGTTTGGCTCCTTCTACCGTCGCGAATTTGCGACGAGTCATCGGTTTCACGCTGCGTTCGCAGGAGCGAACGGTGACCATGGATATGCCTCTTCACATCACTCTCAATCCGATGATGAGACGTCAGGCTTCGATGACGCGATCGGCTTTCACGCTTCTTGAAGTACTCTTGGCATGTGTTTTAGCAAGCATGCTTGGCTTGTTAGTAAGTAGCTTGATGAGATCGGGGCTACAGGAAAGCAAACTTGCCAATCAAATTCGGCTTCCGATTGCATCGAGTTGGCTGTTGCGAGAGCAGATGGAGCATGATTTGGCGAATGCGCGAGCTTACAGCGTGACTCCCGACTCAGTCACGCTCGGCGGATTCTTGTCGCGTGATGCCGAATCCGGAATGCTTACGCAGCACTTGGCGATCGTCTCTTATCGAATCGTCGAGAAAGCCAACCGTCGCGTTTTAGAACGCGTGGAAGGCATTCCTGGGCCCCGAGGCATTCAGCCAACCTACTCGGAGGTTGTCTGGGACGGGGTCGGTTCCCTCAAAGCCATTCCGAAGGCCCTTTTGATGTCGGGCAGCGTTCCCGTTTTGCCCGAATTACAGCCTTTTGGAATGCTACCGCTCACTGACGGAATGATGCTCCAACTGACAGATCTCGAAGGACGAATCTTTCTGGAAACCCCCGGCGACTGGTCTTCGCAATCGGACGTCATGCAAATTCGCTAGCTCGATAATCCCATGTCGCCCGCCATTCCAAGGCGGAAGCGTGCAGCCGGAAAACCACAGCCCAGTTCCAGACCTCAACGCTCAACCAAAGCCTGCGCATCTCCGGACTCACAACCCGTCGACTTCCCCTACGGCGAATCGACGGTAGGCGATAGAATGTGCCTCTGGTCCACGTTATTTCGTTCCAAATAAGCGATATTCCATGAGTTCATCTACGAATCTAAAACGAGTTGCCATCCTTTTCGCCGGTGGACCTGCTCCAGGAGCCAATGCTGTTATCAGCTCCGCCGCCTACACCTTCTTGAATGCCGGTGTCGAAGTCATCGGGATCAAGCATGGCTACTCAAAGCTTATCGACTTCAATGCCAGCCAGCCTCTCGTCGAAGGTCGCGACTATATCAATCTCACGCACGAACGACTGGAACATGCCCGAACGTCCGGTGGCATTATCATTGGAACCGCCCGATCGAACCCGGGGAAAAGTGTTTCAAGCCCCGCCCATCTCCAAGACGCTGAACGAGTCGCTCCGCTCAAACGAGTCTACGAAGGTTTGCGTTCGCTTGGTGTGGATGCACTGATGAGCATTGGCGGTGATGACACACTGAAGACAGCCAATAAACTGAAGATGTACCAAGACCAATTGCCAAGCGGCTCGGTTCGCATGCCGGTTGTCCATCTTCCAAAGACAATCGATAACGATTACACCGGCATCGATTTTACATTCGGCTACTTCACGGCGTCCGAGGTTTTAGCCGAAGAGATTCGCAACTTGAATCAAGACGCCTCCGCTGGTCAGGCTTACTTCCTTTGCGAATGCATGGGTCGCAGCGCCGGTTGGTTGGCCTACGGAGCGGCCATCGCGGGCGACGCTTGTATGGTCATGAGCGTTGAAGATATCGTCGGACCATTGCGTGGCGAAGAGACGCTGACCGATCCAACCGATGGTTCCAAAACTCAGAAAGTCATCATGAACTTCGACATGATCATCGACCGAATGATCGATGTCATGTTGGCTCGCGAAAAATATGGTCGCAACTATGGCGTGATCGTGGTGGCGGAAGGCTTAGCGGAATATCTGCCCAGTGCTGCGTTGCAAGGAATCAAGCGCGACGACCATGGCCACATTTCGATCTCCGATATTAATCTCAACCGGGTCTTCGCCAAAGCCATGTCCGAAGCCTATCACAAGCGAACCGGGAAGACTCGAAAAGTAAACGGAATGCAGCTTGGCTACGAATCCCGATGTGCACCACCGACGGCCTTTGATGTCATGCTTGGTTCACAGATCGGCGTCGGAGCCTTCCGCGCCCTCGTGGAAGAGAAGCTCAACGGCGTCATGATCTCGGTCGGCGGACAATTCGAAGTGACTTTCGTCCCCTTTAACGATTTGGTCGACCCCAATACGCTCGTCACCAAAGTTCGCTATATCGAGAAAAATAGCGACTTCTATCGAATGGCTCGTTTGCTGGAAACCCAGGTATAGTTTCGAATGACCAAACTAAGCGTCAACGTCAATAAGATTGCGACGTTACGAAACACTCGACCCAATCTGAACATTCCGGATCTGGTTCGTCTTTCCAAAATCGCCATCGAAGCCGGGGCGGATGGCCTGACGATTCACCCGCGACCCGACGAGCGACACATTCGCGAAGGCGATGTGGATGCGATTGCGGAACTTCTCAAAGCCTATCCTTCGCTTGAATTTAACATCGAAGGCAATCCGTTCGAGGGAAAATACATTGAACATTGCCGACGTGCACGACCGCATCAATGTACGCTGGTTCCTGACAGTGCTACGCAAAGCACCTCCGACCATGGCTGGAGCTTTCCACAAGATTTGGAAAAGCTTCGCCCAGTGATCGCCAAACTTCAATCCTTCGGAAGTCGCGTGAGCCTCTTTATGGACCCCATTCCGGACCAGATGGAATTGGTTACCGAAGCCGGCGCTGACCGCGTCGAGCTCTACACCGAGCCCTATGCAGCGAGCTTCGAACGAGGTGACGCGACGGCAAGCTATGCCTACTGCGCAACGGCTCTGGCCGCCGATGCCGCGGGTTTAGGCATCAACGCTGGGCATGATCTCAACCTACACAATCTTGGGGCGTTCTTAAAATCAGTCCCCTATGTGGACGAAGTCTCCATCGGACATGCGCTAATCGCTGACGCTCTGGAATTTGGGTTCAAAGAAACGATTCGCCGCTACCGCTTGATCTGCAAAACGTAGCCCAAGCATTCCTTCTAAATCAACAACCCGCTCGCCCAATCCTTAGAATGAGTGCGTCGCCAAAGCAGAGTTATTGACGTTGCGCATTATCCGTAGGGCCGTTCCGGCTTTTGGTACCTGACCCCGTTTTCCAAGCC
>JANOAI010000462.1:0-13521 GCA_031411055.1 Pirellulaceae bacterium | reverse complement strand
GACGCGGTAGCGGCCGGGAGAGGGTCTTCTCCTAAGCCACGGAAAATGCGGCCCTCTCCCGGGCCTGAGAGCCCGACCTCTCCCATGAAGACGTGGGCGAGGTAACGCGTAAGCTGCACGGTGCGCCGAAACGCTTGACGTGTTTCGCTACTCTAGGTTGATGGATTGAAGAAGTATCAATCGATATAGATCAATTCGTTTGAATTCAGGATTGCGCGGCAAAATGCTTTCAAGCCAAATTCTTCGATCAATTTCGTAGCTGCGTCCATTTCATCCTTCTTGGGCTCGCGTTGATAGGCGAACCTAAATGCGTCCGATACCCACTGAGCTGACTCTGGCTGGGCGCTGGCCACATTCGGAGAAACTGTTTTGCTCGAAGTTTCAATCTTCTCCGCAAGGGCCTCGGCCATATCGAGCGTAAAACGGTGATTCAGCAATGTCAGGGCTTGAAGTGGTGTAGTGGTGTTCGCTCTTTTCGGAGCTGCGAAAGCGATATCTGGAAGATCGAAATCGTTGAGTACATCGACAATGCTGGCTCGAGCGTTTTGGTGATAGACGGCGCGACGATATGTTTCTTCGCCATGCTCGTCCAGCGGGAAGTAAGTACAGACGTTGTTCTGGGTAAACTTGTAGAGACGAAATCCAGGACCACCCATCGGGTCTAACTTGAGTCTTCCAGCTACAGCCAAAATCGTGTCGCGTACTTCCTCGGCACTGAGTCGCCTCGGCGGAAATCGCCACAGGAGACGAGCGTCTTTATCTTCACGAGCAGCTTCGTCGTTAAAAGCAGACGATTGGCGATAAACTTTTGAAGCAAGTATTTCACGATGTAACTCCTTCAATTTCCAACCGTTATTGATTAATCGATTCGCAAGATAGTCAAGAAGTTCAGGATGCGTCGGCGGACTTCCCAAGAACCCGAAATCACTTGGTGTCTCGACAATCCCTGCTCCAAAGTGATGCTGCCAGATTCGATTTGCAAGAACGCGCGGAGTAAGCGGATTCTCGGGGCTCGTGATCCATTCGGCTAGTGCGACACGTCTCTCGCTTTCCTTTGCCAAGGAGAGCAAGGCATAGGGCTTTGTCACTTGGTCAAGAACCGCCAGACTGGATGCGACCACTTCATCGGTGGGCTTCATCGGGTCCCCACCTTGATGAAGAAAAGTCTTCTCTTTGGGTGTTGCAAACTTTCCGGCCCAGACCTCACGCAACTTTGGGATCCTTGCGATATTGCGTTTAACGGTTGCGATTTCTGCAGCCAACGATTTTAGCTTGGCATTTTCTTCTTCGGTAACGACAGTCGCACGGGCCTTGGCAATTCCATGCTCCTCTGTCCATGCTTCCCGTCCTTCGTTGGTCGCAACCGTTTGCCAAAGTTCACCGTCAGTCGAGACTTGGATCTCGTATTCACACGGGGTTGCACCGCGAACTTTGCTTTCATCCGTTCCACGTTCGCCACGAGCGTTAATAAAGACGACTCGCTGAATAGTCTCCGGCTTTGCAAACGTCAACTGCAACACTGGGGGCGTGCCGATAAACCAAGCTTCGCCACGCTTGCCATCAATAACATATTGGGGACCATAGGCTTCCGGGAAATCTTCCGCCGTCGTCGATTTGGTTCCCTCCGCAATCGTCCCGTTGCTTGCAAGAGCGACGTTCCGTGACTCTTCGTCGGCGCTCCAGACTTGAAATTCCGTAAGCTTGCCATTCGTTTGTTTTGCCCGCTTTGATCCTTCAAAATCGCTCGTATAGCCCAAGATTATGAACTTAAGAAATTTTGCGTTGACAGCCGGGAAAACCTCTTCTGTCCCAAACGGGTCCACCTTGCCTCGAGTCGGTTGAACCATTGCAAAGGCGGCCTCCGCTCGACCATGAATCTCCTTTTCAATCCGTTCTTCTTCAGCTTCGAGCTCATTGATTTTTTGCGTGAGTGGTTTCAGAGTATCGGCATGCGCCTTTTTCTCTTCCGCTGTCGCGATGACTCGACGACCGTGCGTTACCCCTTCGAAGGCGGCTCGCAAGCGATAGTAATCTTCGGTAGGAATTGGGTCGAACTTATGGTTGTGACATCGAGCGCAGTTCACAGTCAAACCAAGAAAAGCGCTGGCTGTGGCAGTAATCATGTCATCGATGGTTGCCGCGCGGATGTTGGCTTGCGCCACAGCATCCTGATTGCCTACGTCGTCATAGGGCCCTGCCACCAGAAATGCGCTTCCAATCTCCACTTTGGGATCTCCATTGGAAACTACATCGCCAGCGAGATGTTCCGTGATGAACAGATTAAAGGGTTTATCATCGTTGATGGAATGAATCACGTAGTCGCGAAACGGATAAAGGTCGTCGATCACGAAATTGCGTTCAAAACCGTTCGATTCACCGAACCGGATGACATCCAACCAATGACGCCCCCATCGTTCACCATAGCGTGGCGAAGCCAGCAATCGATCGATGAGATCCATTACCGCTCGATCTGTATCTTTTCGAAACGCCGATTCGAACGCTTCCACTTCTTCTGGTTGGGGTGGCAAGCCGGTCACATCGTAGGACATTCTTCGAATCAAAGTTCGCGCATCGGCAGCAGGATTGAGCGCAAGACGCTTTTCGGCCAGTTGCTCTTGTACAAAGCCATCGATAGACTGATGTTTGATCTCCGTATTTAGCTTCTGCAAGGACCACCACGACTTATCGGCGCGTTTGGCTTCGAGCTGACCCACCTCTCTCGGGTCCGGCGCGCCCATGTTTACCCATGTCACCAGATCCGCAATTGCGGCGTCAGGCAGCTTCGGTTTATTCGGTGGCATTTCCAATCCGCTTTCGACGTGACGGATGCTCTTGATAAGCAGACTCTCCTCCGCCTTCCCTGGAATAATCGCTGGCTCACCGTTATCGCCCCCTTTTTGCCATCCTTGTTTCGAATCGAGAAAGAGATTCCCCTTCAGTTTTTCCGCTTTCTCACTATGACATTCATAACAATGTTCAATCAAGATCGGCCGGATCTTTTGTTCGAAGAACGCTAATTCATCCTTTGAAGGCGATGCTTCAATAGTGGACGAAAGTAGCGACTGGGAGAACAGCAAGAATAGGTAGACTGCGACGATGCGACGAAAGAACCACGCGTTGAGCGGCATCACGACTTCTTTGGCAAGCGACTTCTTGTTGAGCACCATTACGACAAAACCTTCTCGATCACGTGTCCATGTACATCCGTCAGTCGGCGATTGGCACCGTTGTGATAGTAAGTTAGCTTTTCGTGATTCATTCCAAGCAGGTGAAGGACGGTCGCGTAAAAATCATAAACGGTTGCAATATCGACCGCGGCTCGACGACCAAATTCATCCGTTTCACCGTAACTGACGCCCCCTTTGACTCCGGCCCCCATCATCCAAGTCGTGTATGCGTCCGGGTTGTGGTCCCGACCACTGGTCCCTTCCTGATGCGTTGGCATTCGGCCAAATTCCGTGCACCAGACAACCAGAACATTTTCCAGCATGCCTCGTTGTTTGAGATCGGTCAGCAAAGCCGCTGTCGGTTGATCGAAGATCGGCAAATGCCGCTCGTAGTCGGCCTTCAGCGTCTTATGAGCGTCCCAATTGAGTAGCCCATCCACGGCGCTAGCGCGCGACGCGCAGTAAAGACTCACGTATCGAACCCCTTGCTCCAGCAGTCGGCGACTTAATAAACAGTTTTTTGCATAGGCAGCTTTCAATTTGTTCGGATCCTGCGTACCGTACAAATCATGGATGTGCTGCGGTTCGCGAGATATGTCGCATACTTCGGGAGCGGTAAGCTGCATTTTGGCGGCGAGCTCATAGGCGGACATTCTTGCACGAAGTTCGTCATTGCCAGGATGTTCGACAGCGTGTCGCTGATTCACAAGCTTTAGAAACTCGCGGGTTGCGAGCTCTTCTTCGAACCCAATCGAGTTCGGGCGTGCGAGATTTCGAAGTGGTTGTTGCGAAGCCATGGCGACGGCTTGATATTGCGCTGGTAAGAAGCCATTGCTCCAATTGGCTTTACCATTGGGAGGTTCGCCACGCACATCTTGAACCGCTACATAAGTTGGAAGATTCTCATTCATCGATCCGAGCGCATAACTGATCCAGGAACCGGCGCTTGGAAAACCCTCCCGAGTAAAACATGAATTCATATAGATGCAACCCGGACCGTGCGTATTGGTTCGAGAAGTCATGCTGTGAATAAAGGCCATGTCATCGACATGCTTCGCCATGAATGGCATCATCGATGAGATGTGTTTGCCACTTTCACCAACGGGGACAAAGTCCCAAGGTGATTTCATGAGATTGCCATTCTTACCTTGAAACGTAACTTCTTGTTCAACGCCGGGCATGGGGCTTCCGTGAAGCTTTTCAAGCATCGGTTTGTAATCCCACAAATCGACGTGCGATGCCGCCCCTGGGCAGAAGATCTGCAGAACTTGCTTCGCCTTGGGTTCGAAATGGGGTTTCAATTCGGTTGCGGCATGCAATTCCGAGTCGATCAATCGCGAAAGTGCGACGGCTGACATCCCGGATGCCATCGTCGAAAGCCATCGGCGGCGAGATTCAAAAAACAGGTCCATAGGTAACAGCGTTTTTACGAAGGCAATCTTTACGAGCTTGCTTTATCCTAATTCAAATTCGGTGGGCATTGTATATCCTTGACTATCACGTGAGCAATCAACTCAGCGTTCTTAAATTGATCGCGATTCTCATGCCGACGAACGACGGTAAATTCGAGGCTCGTCGATCGCTGTATCTGGTCAAAAACGTTGTAGCTAAACGGCTATTTTTTAGACAGCAACGCCATGGCTCGAAGCCATTCTTCGCAACGTTGCGGCCACATGTGGACTGGATTCTCCGATGGACGCAAGCCGTATCCATGTCCGCCTTTGGTATAGATGTGTAGCTCAGCGGGAACGGCGGCTTTCTTGAGTTCTACATACAAAAGGGCAGCATTCATGCCTCGCAGTAGATCATCATGGGTTACGGCAATAAAGGTTGGTGGCGTTTCCGTCGTAACACGCACCGAGGGGCTAAGCGGACCAGGTTTCTTTTCGTCGCCAAGATAAGCCGGATAGATCGGAATCATAAAGTCGGGACGGCAACTCAAGTCATCGGCTTCGTCTTGTTTCGGATAAGTTGTTTCGTCCCAGTGGGTACCAACCATTACGGTCAAATTACCACCAGCGGAGAAGCCTAAAATTCCAAGCGACTTCGTTCCGATCCCCCATTCTTCGGCACGATGTCGCATCAATCGCAATCCGCGCTGCGCGTCTTGCAATGGGGCAGCATGAGGCGTTTCGGAATCACGCCGTGGAACCCGATACTTCAGTACTGCAGCGGAAATGCCAAGCGAGTTGAGCCATTCCGCAACTTCTGTTCCCTCTTTATTAAACGCCAAAATATTGTATCCACCGCCGGGGCAAACCAGAATGGTGGTTCCATTCGCTTTATCGGCGGGCGCCTTATAGATGGTTAGGGTCGGATCGGTTACTAATGCGATGCGGAGTACGCCATCATCGGCTGGCGGTTTAGCCTTAGGATTCGGTTCTGGTATTTTAAAATTTTCGTCGCCCGGGACTTTTGCCGGCCAAAGTTTGATTTCGAGCGGCTGATCGGCGAAGACGATAGGTGCGTAGAATACGGCTAGAAAAAAGACAAGCGGTTTAAGGTTCAATTGGGAGTCTCTCACTTCTTTGAAAATGTTTTTAGGTGACAGGGTGATATTAGTCCGAGTCCGATTTCCGACTTCGTAAAACGTGCGGAGCGGAAAAGCAGAGTCATTGATTGCAAGTCTTGCAAGGGGTTTTACGTTCGAAAGTTGCGTCTGGGCGGTGCATCGTTTCGACAAGTCGCGTACATTCTAAAACTAACTTGTTCAAGGATCTCAGAAAGCTTTCCTATTTTGTACATTTGAGATCCATTTCTCTAGACGTTGAATCACAAAATGAGCACAAACTCGGTCGTTGTATGTTGGCGAATTTAAATTCTCATTCTCGACGGCAATGGAGCAAGCTTTTGCTTGTCGCTCTCGGATTGGCTTGCTTAATTGGGCTGGTTTACGCGAATTCCTTTCAGTCAGGTTTCGTCCTCGACAACGAATTCATTATCAAAGACGATCCGCGACTCCGCGCGGCGACTTGGGAAAATCTTTCTCTGATTTGCACCAAGGACTATTGGTACCCGAAGGGAGTCGGAGGACTTTTTCGCCCCCTCACGACTCTCTCATTTCTCGTTGAGTATTCATTGCTTGGCTTTGGCCAAAACCCCACTTACTATCACGGTTTCAATCTGATTCTACATCTATTCAATGCAACGCTGGTCTTTTTCTTGATGAATCGACTCGTGAATAGGGGGGAGATTGCGATTGGCGCGGCTGCGTTATTTGCGGTGCATCCGATTGCCACCGAATCGGTAACGAATTTAGTCGGGCGTTCGGACTTGCTGGCTGCAGCTTCCGTGCTTGGCGGAACGTTGTTCTATCTGAAAAGCATCGATACCCATGGGTACAGAAGATGGATTTGGCTTGTCATGATGGCGGTGTCCATGGCCGCTGGCGTGTTATCAAAAGAGAGTGCCGTGGTTCTGATCGGCATCCTGCCGCTCTACGATTTGGCCTACCGAATGAATAGTCGGCGGATTTTGTCGACGAAAAGTCTTGAAGCGTTCTGGAGATTCTTCTGGAAAGGGTACATCGTTCTTGTGCCAATCGTCGTTGCGTTGTTCGCGATTCGCTATTCGATGCAGTTGAGCCATGGTCCAACGATGATGGCCTGGAAAGACAATCCGATGCGAGGGACTGATTTTTTATCAGCGCGCTTCACGGCGGTGAAAGTAATCGGCTACTACCTCGGATTGCTTGTTTTTCCATTAAAACTTTCGTGCGACTACACGCTTGACGCGATTCCGAATAGCTCGTGGAGAATGTCGAGCCTGGAGGATTGGAAGGCCGCTTTAGCGTTTGGCTTGTTGGCTGCGTTAGCCGTTGTCGTTTGGTTTTGTCACCGTCGTGGGGCAAAGAGTATTTACTTCTTGGCGGGCTGGTTTTTCATCGCTTTGCTTCCGACGGCGAATGTCCTGTTCTTGATCGATAGCAATATGGCGGAACGCTTTCTCTACCTGCCGTTGGTCGCGTATGCTGGCTTGTTCGCGCTAACACTAAACGCGATCTCACAACGAATACATCGAACTGGGTATGTCGTGCTGCTCGGTTTAGTCATCAGCCTGCTCGGGTGCCGCACCTATCTTCGCAATCAAGACTGGCGATCGAACCTGACTCTCTGGACGAGCGCGTCCAAGGTTTGTCCGGCAAGCTTCCGCGTCCAGCGTTCACTCGCCATCGCTATGTACGATCAAAAGTCTGAGCCGTTTGATCTGGATGCAATCATTGACGTTGCGAGGAAAGCCACAGCGATCACAAGGTCATTGCCAGTGGAGCAAGGCGATCAGCTTTCCCACTTTTTCCTTGGAATGCTTTACGGTCAGAAGGCGGACCGCGCTGCAACGCGTGACGTCAATGGTAGCGTCATCTTAACGGACGAAGTACGAACGATTTTTGAGCAATCTTTAAGCGAACTGGAAACTGCGGCGAGCATTGGTGAAACGATTGAAAGTAAAAAATCGAATTCCATGCGATTGGCGAAGAAAGGCAACCAAGACGTGCCTCAGGCAGGGCCAGTCCAAGTTTACGAGACACTTTTCATGGTCTATTCGAGACTTGGCCGACACGGCGATGCCGTAAAAACGCTACGGAAGATACAGGCCATTAACCCGTTGGCTTCACGCGTCTATCGGTTTCTCCCAGACGAACTCATTCTCTCCGGGAATTCGTCTGAAGCTGGAGTCGTTCTTATTCAAGCTTTTCTTCTTCATGTAGAGCACGAGTTCGCGGCGCAACAATTGACAAGCATCTATGCGCCAGGAAACCAGGCCACGCAGCCGATTGTTCTCCGGGATGGTGCAACTCTGAGCTTTGATTTGACCAATCCTTTGCTTCGGACCGACGTGGATGCGGCATTCGCCCAGTTGATAGAATTGTTCTTGCGAAAGAAAAACTTTGTCACGGCAGAACAACTCATGGAAGCTTCAGTCAGTTTTCAATGCGATCCAGCCCCACTGAACGCCGTTTACGAGCGTCTGGGCGTGAAGCGTTAATCGCGCCGATTTCTGGGTGAAGCTTCGTTGGAGAATTGCGTATCGAATTTTTTTGAGTTAGTGGGAGGTTTAAGTTGGGAGAATCCGAGAAACCATTGATCGTAGTACGCGATGCGAAGAGGGATGACGCTATCGCCATCTGGTGTGTGCGTACTTTGGCCATTCGATCCATTGCGAATCAATTCTATTCTCCGAGGGATGTTGAAACATGGGCCAACGTGCCAATGTCCGAGCGTTTTGCGGATGCGTTCGATCAGCTTGACGCGGTCGTTTGCGAAATTCGCGATAGCATCGTCGGCTGGGGATTCGCCGATTTCAAGCTGGCTCGTATCGAAGCGATTTTTGTGGAACCGAGTTATTTTGGTAACGGTGTCGGGAGAAAAATAGGTGAAGAGTTTGAGTGTCGAGCACGGAGCTCAGGTCTGGAATCACTTGAGCTCTCTTCCACTCTCAATGCGGTTCCTTTTTACTCGAGACTTGGATTTCAGGCGTTGGGTGAATCGCTATTCGAGCATCCGGCCGGATTTACGCTACCTTGCGTCACTATGGCTAAGTCGTTGCGGTATCGCTAACAGGCGACTCCTAGAGTGTCAAGGGAATTGGCTTTGATGTGTGATTCTCGGCGTTCGTTCCAAGGGGCGTAGCCTTCCAACTTCCCCAACTATCTTGCCTGTTTGCCGAATAAAAAGGGGACAAAAGCGCGGGTGGATGGTGTCTGGTCCTTCCCAACGAAAGCTGACTACGTAAGCTTAGTGTTTGAACCTTTTGGGGGCGAATTTGTCTCCAATGTATTACTCCCTCGAACCATCGATTGAACATGGCTGCTGCACTCAATAAATATAGTTCTCGGATCACGCAACCCAAGAGCCAAGGAGCATCCCAAGCCATGCTCTATGGGACCGGGATGACCTTTGAAGACATGAGCAAAGGTCAGGTCGGAATCGGAAGTGTTTGGTACGACGGCAACACGTGTAATATGCACCTCTTAGATTTAGCAACCGAGGTCAAAAAAGCGGTGGTCGAAGAAGGGCTCGTCGGGATGCGATTTAACACGGTCGGTGTCAGCGACGGAATCTCGATGGGGACAGAAGGGATGTCGTTTTCGCTTCAATCGCGCGACCTGATTGCCGATTCGATTGAGACCATGATGGGGGCTCAGTGGTACGACGCGTTGATCGCGCTCCCTGGCTGCGACAAGAACATGCCCGGGTGTATTATGGCCATGGGGCGTTTAAACCGACCCGCCTTGATGGTCTACGGTGGCACGATTCGAGCTGGAACTTGGAATGGAACATCGCTCGATATCGTTTCGGCGTTTCAGTGTTACGGCCAATATCTCTCGGGCCAAATCGACGAGAACACGCGTCAGGAAATTGTGAAGCGTTCTTGTCCGGGAGCTGGAGCTTGTGGCGGAATGTACACGGCCAATACGATGGCATCGGCTATCGAAGCACTCGGTATGTCGCTTCCGTATTCAGCTTCGATTCCGGCCAATGATCCGGCCAAGCTGGATGAGTGCCGTCGAGCGGCCAAAGCAATTCGTAATCTGATGGAGCTGGATCTCAAGCCACGAGACATCATGACGCGAGCCGCTTTTGAAAATGCAATGGTATCTGTCATCGCGCTCGGTGGAAGCACAAACGCCGTTCTTCATCTCATCGCGATGGCACGAAGCGTCGATATTAACTTGACGCTCGACGACTTCCAAAGCGTAAGCAATCGCGTCCCTTATTTGGCTGATCTCAAGCCGAGTGGCAAGTTTGTGCAAGAAGATTTGCATTCGATTGGTGGTACGCCGGGCGTGATGAAGTACCTGCTCAAAGAAGGTTTCTTAGATGGTACATGCATGACGTGTACTGGAAAAACGCTGGCCGAGAACATTGATGATTTGCCGGATCTGAAAGCTGGACAAAAAATCGTCCAGCCTGTGAGCAATCCGATAAAGAAGACGGGGCATATCCAGATTCTTCGCGGCAATCTGGCTCCCGATGGTTCGGTTGCAAAGATTACGGGCAAGGAAGGGCTTCGCTTTTCTGGTCCGGCGGTTTGTTTCGATGGCGAAGAAGCCATGCTGAAATCGCTGGAGGATGGCAAGATTAAGAAAGGCGATGTGATCATCATCCGCTATGAGGGTCCCAAGGGAGGTCCCGGGATGCCTGAGATGCTAACACCGACGTCGGCCATCATGGGAGCCGGATTGGGCTCGGACGTTGCATTACTGACCGATGGTCGATTCTCAGGTGGCTCGCATGGTTTCATCGTGGGACACGTGACACCCGAAGCTCAAGTTGGCGGCCCGATTGCACTCGTTCAAGATGGTGACATTGTCACGCTGGACGCCGATAAGAATGAGCTTAGTTTTGCGGTCAGTGATGCGGAAGTCAGCAAACGTCGCGACGCATGGGTCGCGCCGCCTCTCAAAGCCACGCGTGGGACGCTCTACAAATATATCAAGAACGTAAAAAGTGCTTCCGAAGGCTGTGTTACCGACGAATAGTACGGCGAATAAAGACTACGTCTCTTTTCCCTTCAATGGTATTAAATCCCCTTGAGCCTGAGGCGCTAGCCGATTTTAATGCAGAAAAAATCGGCTAGCGACTCAGGCTCAAAAGAATGGTGTTTTCGTCGGGTGCGGTCGAGGTATTTGAAGTCATGATCGACGTATGGTGCGATGTTGGTGGGACGTTTACCGACTGCTTTGTCGTCCTTTCGAATCGCGAACGTCGATCGATCAAGGTTCTAAGCAGCGGGATCGTCAAAGGACATATCGATCGATTCGACGGCCCGAATTTGATTGTCGACTCGAACCGCACGGCCCCTTGCGATGGCTTCTGGAACGGAGCCACGTTTCATTGGCTTGATAGGAATGGTCACCGCGTTTGGTCGTCAAGATGTACCGCTCACGATTCAACGATTGGCCGACTTCGACTCCTACAGCAGATCCCGGCAGAGTTCTTGAGAGATGCTGTAGCTCGGTCCTGCAGTTACGAATTGGAATCCGAGCTCGAAGCGCCGGTGTTGGCGACCCGACTGTTGCTTCAAATACCGCTCGAAGCACCACTTCCAAAGCTAACTGTACGTCTCGGGACGACGCGAGGCACAAATGCTCTGTTAACGCGTCGCGGCGCGAAGGTAGCGTTGATTACAACCCGCGGCTTTCGCGATATCCTTCGCATTGGATATCAAGATCGACCCGATCTCTTCGCGCTAAACATCCAAAAACGCGAACCGCTTTATGATCGGGTGGTTGAGATTGACGAACGAATGTCGGCGAATGGAGACACGCTCGTTGCCATCGACGAAAAACAAGTCCGTGACGTTATCTTCCGGCTGAAGGAGGAAAAGATTGAATCGCTGGCAATCGCCTTTTTGCATGGTTTTCATTATCCCCAGCATGAGCAGGTTGTCGAATCCATCGCGAGCGCGCTCGGTTTTCAAGAGATCAGCCGAAGCAGCCAGATCGCCCCTTTTATTAAACTTGTAAGTCGTTCGGAAACGACAGTCGTCGACGCCTATCTTGGACCAGTCGTTCGCGACTATCTGCAAAAGGTAGCGTTGCAATTTGGCAGAACGACGAAACTGAGCGTAATGACGAGCAGTGGCGGCTTGGTCGGCTATCAATCTTATGCTGGAAAAGACAGTGTTCTATCCGGCCCGGCTGGCGGGGCAGTCGCGTTAACAAAAATTGCCGACGCAGTAGGTTATCGACAAGTCATCGGTCTCGATATGGGCGGAACCAGTACCGACGTTTGTCGGATCGATGGTGGACCAACGATTGAATACGAAGCCATCAAAGCCGGAGTTCGCCTGGTGACTCCGATGCTAGCCATCCACACGGTCGCGGCCGGAGGTGGTTCGATTTGTCGTTTTGACGGCGTTCAATGGCATGTTGGACCCCAGAGCGCCGGAGCAGATCCTGGACCAGCTTGCTACGGACGCGGTGGGCCGCTGACGATCACCGATCTTAACTTGCTGACCGGAAGAATCGTATCGGAGGCATTTCCATTTGCTTTGCATCGTGAAGCTTCACGTCATGCTCTTTGTCGGTTGATGGATACGGCTGCCATTGAAACGAACGAAGCGAACGTCATAAGAATCGCGGAAGGTTTGCGTCGCATTGCGAATGAACACATGGCGGCAGCCGTTCGCAAGATATCGATCGCGCAGGGAGCCGACCCACGCACCCACGCGTTGATAGGATTCGGAGGTGCGGCTGGACAACACATTTGCGAAGTCGCAGACATCCTCAACATGGATACCATACTTGATGTCCCGGAAGCGGGTTTGCTCAGTGCATTGGGGATGGGCTTCGCGAACATCGGCCGATGGCGATCCGCCGGATTCTATCGCCTGCTCGAAGCCATTCAGTCGAAGGATATCGAAGAACTTTTCACGAAGCTTGATGTCGAAGGCCACGCCGAGATTAGAAAAGAAGCGGAAGATGAACCAAGCTTAGAGCCTATCCCAAAACCGATTTCCTCCCCCTCGCCCCGCTTCGGGGAGTGGGAGTCGGGGGGTGGTCTGATGAAAATGTCGGAAGATCAAAAGCTTGGAGAAATTCTTGAAGACGAAAGACATACGAATTATCGCTCCCTTCTCCCCGGTACTCCGGGGAGAAGGGCTGGGGATGAGGGGGCATTGTTTCCAGGCGATTCGGCCCCTCACCCCCCATCCCCCTCTCCCCGAAGACGGGGCGAGGGGCTAAGGTTTTGGGATAAGCTGATAGTCGTTCATCGTTGGATCGAAATGCGCTACGCTAAAACCGACCAACCATTGTCGATGGCGTATCCCGGCTTTTCGGAACTAGCCGACTCCTTTCATCGTCTTCATTTCGAACGCTTCGGCTATGAGCGACGCAACTTGTCTATCGAGGTCGTCGGGCTTCGAGTCGAGGTAACGCTTCCGGCAACCACCAAGCTGGAACCGATTGTGACCATGAGTAAACGCTGTGCCTCAGGCGAAGTCCCCGAAAGCGCACACAACGATGAACTAGGATCTTCGCCGTCCACCGAAGGACACTCAGCGCAACAACCGTGGGTGCGGCGACGCGATCAATTGTTACCAGGTGATTCGATCGTTGGTCCCGGGATTGTTTTGACCGACGGGAGCACACTTTTCGTTAGTAGAAACTGGACGATGGAGGTCCTTTCCGATCGAACGCTAAAACTCCGTCGCCGTGAACAGCTTAGCAATCGAGAGCGTATCGCAAAGCCAGAGCCCCTCACCCCTCGGCCCCCTCTCCCCGAAGCAGGGCTGATGAAAATGTCGGAAGATCAAGAGATTGGAGAAATTCTTGAAAGCGAAAGCCATACGAATTATCGCTCCCTTCTCCCCGGTACTCCGGGGAGAAGGGCTGGGGATGAGGGGG
>JANOAI010000461.1:0-5538 GCA_031411055.1 Pirellulaceae bacterium | reverse complement strand
AACGTCGGCGAGACATCGTTCCAACGCGTTTCGAGGTTGATCGTACTCTTGGGCCATAGCGTTCGCTGGTACTAGTCGAACGAGTTGTTTCCGATCGATTTTACCGCTGACTGTTCGTGGAAACTCGGGCAAGACGAGAATCGTCGAAGGCTGCTTAAAGGCTGCCAGTCTTTCGGCGAGGTGTTCACGAATCGATTCGACATCCATCGTTGTGAAATTCGAAGTATCTTTCAATACGACGTACAAAACTAGTCGCTTGTCGTCCGATGGACTTTCGATGGCGACCGCCGAGGCAAGCTGGACGTTTGGATGCATGAGGGCGACTGCTTCAATTTCGGTCAATTCAAGACGAAAGCCTCGCAGCTTGACTTGATCATCGCGACGCCCCTGAAACTCTATCGATCCGTCGTGTCGTATTCTTCCGACGTCACCGGTGAGGAATCCGCGACGCATTTCACCATGATCATCAGACCATTCGATAAATCGTTCGGCGGTAAGTTCATCGCGATTCCAGTAACCTCTCGCAACGCCAGTTCCAAAAATCACGATCTCACCAAAAACGCCGTTCGGGACGCGACGTCGTTCATGGTCGAAGATAAGGATCGATGTATTTTTCACCGGCCGACCAATCGAGACCGATTGATTCCGATCAATGGATTTTACTTCCGTCGCCGTCGCTTCGATCGTCGTTTCCGTTGGACCGTATAGATTCCAAAGTCGTATCTGACCGCGAGCAAGAATTTGCTGCGCGACGGTCGGTGAGAGTGGCTCTCCCCCAGTCAAAATCTGTTGAATGGAGTTGCATGTCACGAATTTCGGATGCTCGACAATCAACCGAATCCAACTGGGAACGCCAGCCAAAACGGTGATTTCATCGCGTCGAATCTGGTGAATTAGCGCTTCGATGTCGAGTAATTGTCCTTGGTCCGGAATAACCATCCCAGCTCCTTGCGTCCAAGCTGAAAGGACGATCCCCATGGCTGCATCGAACTGATGTGACAACGAAAGCAAGACGCGATGCTTTGCGTCCAATGGCATCGCATCCCGTTTCCATAGCATCAAATTCGTGAGTCCACCATGATCAATGACGACCCCATTCGGTCGCCCCGTCGAACCCGAGGTGTAAATCAAGTACGCCGCATGACCGGCATTCGATGAAGTTTCACGGCTCTTCGACTGACCCAAGGTCGTCGGACAACCGTTGACAAAACCTACCGTGGCCTTGGTGTCAGCAATGACGGCCTCCAAATCGACGGCAGGGCTGTCGCTGTCGAGCGGGATCGGTGTGTTTCGGCTGCGCATGGTAGCTAAGATTTCAATCCACGCGTTTCCACCCTTCTTCTCATATATAGGCACGAAGCTGTCATGCCTTGAAATTGACTTTGCCAGCGTTTTTGCGGCTTGGTCGATGTCGCTACTTAATTCCGAATACGTCCAAGTTCTACCATCGGCACATAATGCAAAGTCATCGTGATGACTGCTGACAATTCTATCAAACAAGTCAAGTATCGTTCGCGGATCAGGCGTGCAGGTTGGGAAATGGAAAGTATCAAGCTCTACATCAAACACTCGCGAATTCGGTGAGTCGACAAGCTTGGTCATCAGATTGCAGTAGGCTTGGCTAAACGCAATCATCGATCTTTCATCAAAAAGATCGCGGCAGTAAATCAGCATGCCATTGAGAGCACCTTCGTCCTGTTCAAAAACGAATTCGACATCATGATGGCAAGTCGTGTGAGGGACGTAGAAGGTTTCTTGAGGCAGTCCGCTCAAGCTGCCAACCTGGCGCCCATCCGGAAATAAGAAACCCGCTACGCTTGCCCCAAGGCGAATCTGTGATTTTTCAAGCGTACACGAAACCTGGAAAAGAGGACTTCGGCTTGGGTCACGTGCCGGACGAATCTCTTGGACAATCGATGACAACGGATAGTCTTCATGTTCCATCGCACTGAGAAGAGTTTGGCCAACTTGAGAAACAAGCTCCTCAAACGTCGGATTATTTTCTAAATCCGCTTTGATCGGGAGCATATTGACGAAGAAGCCAACCGTTCGTTCAAATTCCTGCCGACCTCGTCCCGCGAACGGAGTGCCGACCACGAATTTGCGTTGATTCGAGTACTTCGACAATAGGACTTGCAAGACAGCCATGATCACCGCAAAACTCGTGACACGACGATTCGATGCCAGTTTCGTTAATTTGTCGACAATGCCTGATTCAAACGAAAGTGGGACCACCGCAGCTTGGCCTGTGAATGCAGGTGGTCTTTGGAAATCGCAAGGAAGTTCGAGGACAGCCGGAGTATCTTCAAGTTGTTTCTGCCAATAAAGCTTCTCTTGTTCGCCCTTACCACCGGCGAGACTTTCTGATTGCTTCGCAACAAACTGAGCATACTTGCTTGTTGGACTTGATAAGTTGATCGGCTTACCGTTGACTAAGCATGGGTAGATCTCCCGCAACTCGTCCAGCACCAATACCAACGACCAAAAATCGACGACGATATGGTGCGCGACGGCCATGACAACACAATCGTCGTCTTGTATTCGAAGAACACAGATTCGCAAAAGAGGGCCATGCTCTAAATCGAACGGCCGCTGCGACTCGGTCACGAGCTGTTGTCGAATCGCTGAGTCTTCAACGTCGTATGTATCGTGAACGCGGAATTCAGGCTTGAGCTCGGAATGGATTTGCTGCGTCAGTTCCCATGCATTGTCGGAAAACGTCGTGCGCAAACTAGGGTGTCGAGCAACGACCATTTCAATGGCTTCGCGCAGTTTGTCGATATCGATAGCCGCACGAATGCGCGTGGGAAGAAAAACGTTGTAGGTGGTTGATTGAGGGTCGCGACGAAAGGCATACCACAATCCTTTCTGACCAGCTGACATTGGAAAACGGTTGCTCGTGGGGGAATCATCCGATTCATGCGAGTCCTTGACCGTACTCAAGCCAGCGGCTGCTCCGAGTTTCGCCGCTAAACTCGCGCCAATCGCATTGACACTACTGCTTCGCATAATAGCGGAGATGGGTAGCGATTCTTCGAAGCGACTTTCGATCCAATTGCGAAGCTCGACTGCCATCAACGAGTCAAGCCCCAATTCGACGAAGGCCCGTTCGGTTTGAATGTCTTTCTCCGTTGCTCCCAACAGCTTGGCGACCTTTGCTTTCAGCAACTCGGCAACTAGCGGCTCACGTACGGAAGGCAGCATCGAGCGTAAATCGCCAATCGACACGTTTGACGTACTGTTTTGATCTGCATGATCGTGAACCTGCTTGATGAGATGCGAAAACTTTGGAGAGATTTTCGAAGTGCCGAGTCCTCGCCACTTTGTCCAATCCATCCTCAGAACACTGACTTGGCTTTCGCGTCGTTGCATCGCAGATTCTAAACAGGCAAAAGCTTGCTCGACGGAAAAACTGAGAACCCCCTGTCTTTCCAATCGCTCGCTTAGCTCAGTTCGATGCGCGATGTAACCGGCACCCCCTAAATGCCCCCAATTGATCACCAAGGCTGGCAAATGGCGAGCTTGACGGTACCGAGCCAAGCTATCTAAAAACGCGTTCGCAGCCGCATAGTTTGCTTGTCCTGCATGGCCGAAAATACTCGTCAGCGATGAAAAAAGGACGAAATGATCTAACTTCACTTTTTGAAGCACTTCATGCAAATTCCACCCACCGAGCAATTTTGGCGAGAGAACACGATCCAGTGTTTCGGAATCCAAATCGACCAACAGTTTGTCTTCGAGAATCATCGCTGTGTGAAAAACGCCGCGAAGTTCTGGATGTGATGATCGAATTTTGTCCAATGCCGAACGCATCGCATCACCGTTGGCGAGATCAACCGGAATGACGACAACTTGGCTGCCAAGTGTGCGGATATGATCTAGCCTTTGTTCGATGTCTGGCGATAGTTTGGCGCGGCGGCTACTGAGAATGATCGTCCCGGCTCCATGTCGGGCTAACCATTCAGCCAGTTCGATCCCAAAACCGCCCAAGCCGCCAACGATCCAGTAGCTCGCGTCGTTTCGAAAGCGAATCGGCTGATACGATCCGTTGCGAATAGCAATCGATTCGCTGCTTGGCGGATAGTTGATAACAATCTTTCCGATATGCTTGCTCTGTTGCATAAAGCGGAAAGCAGCCTGTGTTTGATCAGCCGAAAAAGATCGGTATGGCGGCGGCTGCAATTCACCTGATTCGAATCGAGGGACGAGCCGACGAAGACGATCACCCATCATCTTCGGCTGTAGCTTGAATAGCTGGTCGAGATCGATGGCGAAGAAGGCGAGGTTGTTTCGCATTGGATACAAACCCAAGGGCGAATCACCATAGATATCGCGTTTGCCGATTTCGAGGAATCTTCCGCCTGGTTTGAGGACCGATAGTCCGGCCGCAATCGCTTCACCCGGAAGCGAATTGAGTACCAAATCGATCCCCACGCCGTCTGTGACGGTCATGATCTCTCCCGCAAAACTCATATCGCGAGAATTCATCACATGGGAAACGCCTTGCGAGGCAACAAAGCGACGCTTCTCGTCGCTTCCGCAGGTGGCGAACAGAATAGCACCTCGTGATTTCGCGATCTGCAGAGCGGCTTGCCCGACACCTCCGCTGGCTGCATGAATGAGAACTCGCTCGCCAGCTTGCATTGCTCCACATTGATCCAACGCGTAGTCGGCCGTCAGAAACGCAATCGGGAGGCAGGCTGCTTCTTCAAAGGTAAGGCCAGTTGGAATTTTTGCGATCATGGCAGTGGAACAAATCACGTAATTGCCTAATGCTCCCGGTGCAACAGCCATGACCGCGTCGTCTCGTTTCCAAGTCGATACATTGTCACCCACTCGTCGAACGGTCCCCGCACACTCGGCTCCTAAAAGCGGACGTGATTCCGTGAGGCCTGGGTAAAGATCGAGCACCTTCATCACATCGCTGAAGTTCAAACCGGCTGCCCGTACCTCGATCTCAACTTGATCCGGCTCAAGTTCCGTCATTGATTCCGTCTGATACTCGACCGCTTCGATGTTTGGGATCCGACCGCGCTGGAGACGATACGGCAAAGTCGATCGTGCGATTGGCGAGGCATTCAACTCATCCAACGAATCGAATCGGCGAACGAATCGCTTGCCATGGCGATAAAGAACTTCTTCGTCATCGTCTGCGATCATCAACTCGGCTAGGAGTTCGTCAATCGATAGGTCGGTCGGCTTGCATGACAAATCGATGAGGGTTGTTTGAAATTGCGAATACTCGGCTGAAATGACGCGGCCCAATCCAATAATGGCCGCTTGGCCTAATTCGCAACTCGATTGTTCATCGTCGATGATCTGAGCACCAAAGGTTGGCAGCAACAATCGACACTTTTGTTGCGGTGAAACGCGTTCCCAAGCTTGTACAATTTTGATCGGTGTTAAGCAGGTGAGGTTTCGGCTATCCCAGAGCTGTTCGCTTGATAAACCTTCGTTCGAAGGGCAATCGGCTGCACCGAGGTAAATAATGCCGGGCGAGTTGGACGCGTCGGCCGCCAGTTCCTCAACGGCTTTTAG
>JANOAI010000460.1:0-2868 GCA_031411055.1 Pirellulaceae bacterium | reverse complement strand
CGTGTTGCCAACGTTTTCCATGCAGGCGATGGCAATCTGCATCCACTCATTTTGTTCAACGGCCGTGTTCCCGGTGATCTGGAACGCGCTGAGGCGCTTGCTGGTCGTATCTTGAGGATGTGTGTCGAAATGGGAGGCTCGTTGACGGGCGAACATGGATTGGGAGTGGAGAAGCGTGACTACCTGCCCGATATGTTCAGTGAAGAAGAGATTGACTGCATGAAGCGCGAAAGAGCTGCGTTCGATCCGCTCGGCATTGCGAACCCAGGAAAAATGTTTCCCGGAACCGAAGCTCCCGCGCTCATGCATCACGGATTGCATCCACTGGAGAAAGCAGGAGTCATCTCTCGCGAATGAATACTACAATCACTCCCGCCAATACAGCCGAACTAGTCGAGGCCGTGCGTTCGACTCCGCGTCTCATCGCGTTTGGCTCAGGCACGAAGCCGCGATTGTCCGCGGTGAAGGCTGTAAAACTTTCCACGGCGAAGCTCACCGGCATTGTGGAATACGAGCCGAGCGAATTTACGTTTACTGCGCTGGCGGGAACACCGCTTCGCGAGATTGCCGACACACTCGCAGCACAAGGACAATACCTACCCTTTGATCCGATGCTCGTGGCAAGCGGCGCGACGCTTGGCGGAACGGTCGCGTCGGGCGTTAGCGGCCCAGGACGTTTTCGCTTTGGCGGTTTGCGTGATTTCATTCTCGCGGTTCAATTTGTTGACGGTGCCGGACGGCTGCTCCGGATGGGCGGCAAGGTCGTTAAGAACGCTGCGGGATTCGACCTACCAAAATTTTTCGTCGGAAGTCTCGGCCGCTTTGGCGTGCTAACCGAAGTAACATTCAAGGTTTTCCCGCGTCACACGTCGAGACTAACCTTGATGTTAGAGGCGAAGATTCCCGACGTTGCCTTGCAAATCCTCTCTCAGGCAGCGAGCTCGCGATGGGAACTCGACGCACTCGACTGGATTCCCGATGCAAACCGTATCGCAGCGCGACTCGTTGGCCCGGCTGAATCGCTCAGTGCGCTTGCCGATGAAATACTGAAACGCTTTCCAGGTGAAAGGCTGACCGCCGAGGTTGCTGACCAACAATGGGGTTCGCTCGCTGAGTTCGAATGGACAAAAGTTTCTGTAGCCGGTGATGCGAAGGCAGAGTCTACTCTGCTTCTCAAGATGCCAACTATGCCGGACACGTGCGCGTCGCTTCGGCGGACTCTCGAAGACTCCGGCGGGACGGTTCTCGTCAGCGCAGGTGGAAATGTTGCATTTGCCTCGTTTTCGCCGAACGCAGATGTCACAGCCCTAGATACCAAGCTTCAAGCGATAAAGGTCCCCTGTTTGACGCTTCGCGGCGACGCTCCGTTGTGGCTTGGCGCACGGCAAGATTTCAAGATCGCTGCAACCGTGAAGAAGGCCCTCGACGCGAAGAATCGTTTCCCAGGCTTGGAGGAATTTGACTGAGATGCTGCACAATATATCAACTGACAAGTTTGGGCCGCTGGGCCTTCCGATGGCTGAAGCCATTGAACGCTGTGTTCATTGCGGCTTCTGTCTCGCTGCTTGTCCCACATATCAAGAGTTGGGACAAGAAATGGACTCTCCTCGCGGTCGTATTATCCTGATGAAGGAAGTTTTGGAAGGAACTCTCGATTGGGAGGCTGCTCAACCGCATGTGGATCGATGCCTAGGTTGCTTGGCTTGCGAACCAGCTTGTCCAAGCGGTGTTCCGTATCGCGATTTGATCAGTCCCTTCCGCGCGGTGGCACGGGAAAAATTCCAGCGCACCGTCGGCGAAAGACTTGCGCGTTGGCTTTCTGCTCAGACGGTGCCGTATCCGACCCGCTTTCGTATCGCGGCCATGTTCGGAAAGCTTGGAAAAGTGTTTGCGCCACTGATGCCCTCTGCACTCAAGCCGATGATAGAGCTTTTACCGGCGAAGATTCCACCGAAGCAAAGCTGGCCTGAAGTCACACCTGCCCAAGGCGAACGCCGCGCGCGTGTGGCGCTACTCATCGGCTGTGCGCAGCAGGTGCTCGATCCCGATATCAATACCGCAACCATTGAAGTGCTCACTCGCAATGGTGTGGAAGTGGTCGTGCCTCGCGCACAAGGTTGTTGTGGCGGTCTTGCGTGGCATACGGGCGACTTGAACGCAGCACGCAATTTCGCAAAGCGCAACCTCAACGCTTTCCCAGCCGACGTTGACGCAGTGCTCACCAACGCGGCTGGATGTGGCTCGGCCATGCATGAGTACCATCTCGTCCTGGCTGGCACGCCCGATGCGGACCGAGCGGAAACGTTTCGCCATCGCGTTATGGATGTAAGTGCCTTTCTCATCAAACTCGGTCTATCTGACAAACCGCAGGGCTCAGGTTCGCCGCTAAAGGTTGCGTACCACGACGCCTGCCATTTGGCCAATGCTCAAGGCGTGCTACGCGAACCTCGCGAATTACTCCGCGCGATTCCTGGCCTTCAACTCTTGGAACTATCCAACGCGCATCTTTGCTGTGGTAGCGCAGGAAGTTACAACATGGAGCAACCGGCGATCGCTTCGTCACTTGGCGAACAGAAAGCGCAAGCTGTAATCGCGACGGGTGCGAGTGTCGTGGCATCCGGCAACATTGGTTGCCTAACCCAACTTCGTGTCCAGCTAGCCAAACTCGGTTCACCAATTAAGATTCAACATACACTGCAGGTATTGCGAGATGCCTACCAATCGAAGTAAGTTTCGCCTATCGCTCCGCGAAAGTAGCGTCGTATCGTTTTTTGTGGAGCAACGACTAGGCTTTGTTTCTAAACGGGTAGTCGCGTCTCTCCGAGACGCGACTCAACTGCGTCTCGGAGAGACGCAGCTACGTGAAAG
>JANOAI010000459.1:0-7051 GCA_031411055.1 Pirellulaceae bacterium | reverse complement strand
ACGGTTGACGAATTGAAGGCAGTCAAGGGTGACTTGTCCGAAGCCTTCCACAAGTTGACTAGCTCTGCTGCTTAACTTTCCCTCCCCGTTTTCAGTGAATCTATCGGCCTTGCTTCATAGGTAAATTTCGATGCCCTTGGTCACCTGCTTAATCAATTTGTTGTTCTACAACGCGTTCTTCCTGATCAGCCTTGGAGTGCTCATGCTCTTCATGGCCAGGAAACGGTCGGTTGCGTTCGCCGTTCTAAAGCGAAACTTTTTGGGTTACTTTGCAAACCCAACGGGCTACGTCTTTCTCTGCATTTTCGTGCTGCTTACGAGTATGGCGGCCTTCTGGCCGCACGAGTTCTTCGCGAATAATGTTGCGAGCTTGGACCAGCTCAACAAGTGGTTCGTCTACATCATGCTCTTCTTTATCCCAGCCATCACGATGAGCATTTGGGCGGAAGAGCGACGCCAAGGAACGGACGAGTTGCTCTTGACGTTGCCAGCGGATGATTTTGACGTCGTCGTCGGTAAGTACTTCGCAGCCGTCGCCATTTTCACCGTTTCGCTCCTGTTTTCGCAAATAGCGACGTTCGTCGTCCTCGCTCAGCTATCGATGGGCGAACTCGACGTGGGTTTGTTCTTTACCAATTACCTTGGCTATTGGTTCATCGGTTTGGCCATGATCGCAATCGGTATGGTTGCATCGTTCTTGACCAACAATTTGACCGTTGGCTTCATCTTGGGCGCACTCTTTAACGCGCCGCTGGTCTTCGCCGGGAAAGCCAACGTCATCAGTGCTAGCCGCGACATTGCTCGAAGAATTTCCGACTTCGGGCTTGGTAGCCAGTTTGAGAACTTCAGCCGAGGCGTGATTAGCATCGCTTCGCTGGCGTTCTTCGTCTTGCTGGCCGTGTTCGGCGTCTATCTGTGTATGGTCCTCGTCGGACGAAGGCACTGGAGTGGAGGCAGAAACGGTAACGAAATGTTCTTCCACTTTTTAACTCGTATTCTCGCTCTGGCCGGTATCGTCGTGGGTGGCAGTCTCCTCCTTCGCAACAACGATTTCTTGCGATTGGATGCGAGCGAAGGCCAAGTGAGCTCGCTGTCGAAGACGACCTTGAAGATGCTCAAAGAGCTCGGCAATGACAAACCGATCGAAGTCGACGCCTTCATTTCTTCAGAAGTCCCTGAGAATTTAGTTTCGACCCGATACGACCTCATTTCAACACTCAAAGAATTCGAATCGAAAGCCCAGTTCTACAAAGTCAAGTTGAGGGTTCGTATCAACGATACGATTCAACCAAAGACTGATGACGAGCAAATGGCGAAGGACCAATTCGGCATTGAACCTCGAATGATGCTCAGCCGTGAACGCGGTGTGATGACCGAACAGCCCGTCCTCTTGGGAGCTGCGTTTCGAAGTGGGCTTGAGAAAGTCGTTGTCCCCTTCTTTGAGCCAGGGATACCTGTCGAATATGAGCTGATTCGATCGCTCAACACGGTCTCTCGTCCTGTGCGCAAAAAACTGGGAGTTCTCAAGACCGACGCGAATCTGATGGGCGGCGGCGGGAATCCCATGATGCCTCAGTCGTCTGATTCCTCCCCACTCGTTACCGAGCTCAAGAAGCAATATGACGTTGTTGAAATTGATGCGAGCCGCGCAATTGATCCAGGAATCTACAAAGCGATTCTGGCTGTTCAACCTTCCAGCCTTTCACCCGAAGAAATGGTCAACTTCACCGACGCGGTGAAGGCTGGCGTACCAACTTGCATCTTTGAGGATCCAATGCCGTTCCTATCCCGCATGCCGGGTACGGGCGATCCGAAACAAGCCGGCGGCCCCATGGCCATGTTTGGTGGTGGTGGGAATCAGCCGAAAGGCGATATTCTTCCTCTTTGGAAGACGCTGGGTATCAAAGTTCCCGGCGAGCCATCCTTCACCGGAGGCACCGACCCGGATGTCTGCTGGCAACGCTACAACCCTTACCCGATCCTTGAAAAGCTCCAGCAAACAACCGATGAATGGGTTTTTGTCAGTCCGGGCACCCGTGGCGGCGAAAAATCATTCAATCCCGATAATGAAATCACCAAGGAATTGAAGGAAGTGCTCATGCTTTATCCGGGGGTTGTTCAGCCGGTAGAAGATAGCGGTTTGAAGGTTACGACCTTGGTCCAAACTGGAGCCGACTCCGGTCGCATCTCTCACCGAAGCCTAAGCCAGAACATGAACCGAGGCGGTCTCTCGCGACGTGAACTGCAGCTCCTTGAGGGCGAAACGCGTGGCGAACAGGTTTTGGCAGTCATGGTTGAAGGCAAGAAAGCTGAGACAGAGAAGAAAGAAGACGGCGATAAGAAAGATGCGGCGCCACCAAAGGAGACAACGAATCCAGTTCGAGCGATTTATGTCGCCGATGCAGATTGTTTGGGGCAAGCTTTCTTTGATATTCGAAGTCAATCCGAAAGCATGGAATCGATCAATTTCCGCTTCCAAAATGTGACGTTCGTTCTCAATATCATCGACTTCTTGGCCGAAGAATTCGACTACCCAGCCGTTCGTCGTCACGTGCCAAGGTACCCAACGTTACGTCAGGTGGAACAGGAATCGGAAGCCTTCCAAGTGGCTGCCGCTGATAAACGGAGCGAGTTCATTAAAGAGTTTTCCGATCAAGAGCAGAGTGCCGAGAACGAAAAGAACAAAGCCCTCCAAGATCTTGAGAAGAAAGTGAAAGACTTAGAAAAGGATGGCAAGTTTGATCCTTCGAAACGAGCTGAGATGATTGCTGCGGCTCAAATGTTCCAGCTCAATCAAATGCGTGAAGAACGCAAACTGGGCGTGAAGATGGCTCAGCTCAAACGAGAACGCGACAAGAACATTGCCGCTTCTGAACGCGAGGCCGATCAAGCCGTTCAAAAGATTCAAAACTTTTACAAGTTCTGGGCGGTAGTCCTTCCGTCCGTTCCACCACTTCTTATTGGAATTGTGGTTTTTGTCTCTCGTCGTTTACGTGAACGCGAGGGGATTTCTAAATCCCGCTTGAAGTAGTTTCGTCCTTCCCCTTTAAAACATTACAGCTCATTGGAGCCGATCAAGTGACAGAAAACGGTAAGACTGGTTTATTCGTAGGTACGGCGGCTTTGCTTGGATTGTTGGCTTGGGTTTCAACCCCGAGGCAAATTTCCAACAAAGATGAGATTGAAAGTGTGATCGGTAAACCGCTTTTCACTTCTTTCTCGAATCCCACCGATGTGGCTTCGCTCAAGATCGTCAAGTTCGACGAAGAGCTAGGTACGATCAAGAAGTTCGATCTCAACCGCGATTCGAAGAGTGGAGCTTGGGTCATCCCCTCGCATGATTCCTATCCTGCCGACGCAGCCTCGCAGATAAGTAAGGTTGCGAACGCATTTATCGATTTGAAGGCTCTGACGGTGGCTTCAAAATCGGCCAGCGATCACAAATCCTTCGGGGTTATCGAACCTGACGATTCTAAAACCCAAGTCGGCGAAACCGGTTTGGGGACTTTGGTTGCGATGGAAAACCAAAAAGGCGAGGTACTCGTCAATCTTGTTATCGGTAAAGAAGTTCGAGATAACCCGAAGCAACGCTACGTGCGACGGACCGGAAGCGATGCGATCTTCGCAACTGAGATTGACCCTTCGATTTTGTCGACCGATTTTGCAAGCTGGATTGAAGGCGATCTGCTGAAGCTCAGCAGCAACGATATCTCCGGTCTGTCGGTACGTGATTACAGCATTGTCGTCGGTCCAGGTGGGCGTGGCGTCATCAAGAAGAACTTCAACGCCGACGTCAATTACTCAACAACGGATAATAAATGGAATGCTAAGTCGATTCAAGTTTTTGACAAAACAACGCCCAACGAACGAAAGCTAGCCGACGAGGAAGAATTGAATGCTACCAAGCTCAATGAAATCAAGAACACACTCGATAGTTTGAAGATCGCCGACGTTGCCAGAAAGCCTAAGGGCCTGGCGGCCGACTTGAAAGCCGACAAAACGCTTCTCGACGATCAAGCCGCCGTTGAATCGCTCAACGAAAAGGGCTTCTATCCAGTACAAACCCCTGACGGTAAGACCGAAATTTATTCCGCTAGCGGTGAGATGGCCTTCTCATTGAAAGACGGAGTGACCTATTTACTCCGCTTCGGTGAGGCCTTTGGCTCGCTAGGTGGAAACAAAGAAGGAAGTAAAGAAGCGGAAACGAATTCCGGTACTTTCTACCGAACCCTTTTCGTTACCGCGAATCTCGACGAAAGCATCTATCCAATGCCGGAACTGCAAACTGTTCCGCAAACGATTGAAGAGATGAAAACTCTCGAAGCGAAAGAAAAGAAACTAAAAGAGGATGAAGAGGCAGCCGATAGAGCTGCAGCCGCTCCGCCAATGCCGGTTGAACCACCCAAACCACCTGTCGACCAATCTGTGCCCGACGAAAAGCCTGTCACGCCGAAGGACACGACGCCCGACGCCTTGAAGCCAGCCGAAAACAAGCTTGAAAAAGCTGCGAAAGAAGCAGCCGAAGCCAAGTCCGAAACCAAGCCCGAAGCTGCAGCGAAAGAGGCTCCCAAATCAGATGCATCCGCGAAAGAGCCAGTCGCGCCCGAGGCCTCGCCGACTACGCCGCCTGAAACAAAGCCTGCCGACGCTCCCGCCCCAGCCGATAGCCCAAAACCAGCCGATTCGCCTAAGCCCGAATCGAACGATCAATCCTACTCAACTTCTTCGCCTCGTTCGATTCGATTTGTAAGCACGCAAGCCGAGGGTAAGGAAACGAAAGCAGAAGAAGCAAAAGAGGAAGTCAAGGAAGTAGCAAAATCGGACGAAGGGAAACCAGTCGAAAAAGAAAAAGCAGAAGCTGCTTCCGAAACGAAGCCCGCCGAAACCAAGAACGCAAACGATACCAAGAACTCCAAGAACGAGAAATCGGATACTCCAGCGGCTGACGGAAAAGAACCAGTCAACGCCGATGCGGAAAAACCAGCTCCAGCCAAGGACGAAAAGAAGCCCGATGCTGCGAAAGAAGCAAAGAAGCCGGTTACCGAAACCGCTGACGAGCTCAAAGAGAAGTTAGCCGCGGTTCAAGAGCGAATCACCAAAGACAACACTCGTCTCTTGGATGATCGAAAAGATCGAATGGAAACAGCTCGTAAGAAGGCTGCTGAACTCAATGCACGTTTTGCCGATTGGTACTACGAGATCAGCGATAGCGAGTACAAGCGAATCCGCCTGACGCTAGAAGACCTTATCAAGAAGAAGACCCCACCAGCACCTGCTGGGAACACGGCGTTTCCGCCACAGTAAACCTGTATCGACTCGAATGTCCACCCTGAGCCTACCTAAATAACGCCATATTGAATAAGCCGAACGGCCTTAGCCGCGGTTGTTGCACTGAAAACCGTGGCTAACCCCAAAACGGCTCATGTTTCGAGAACGCCACGAATCATTGGGAATTTGATTCACCGTGGCGATGTCCATCTAACCCGTTAGCCGATCTCACCACTTCATGAAAGTTACCTCGCCCACGTCTTCGCGGGAGAGAACGGGCTCTCAGGCTCAGGAGAAAGCGGCATTTTGGGTTTCGCAGAGTAAATAGCTTCTCCCCAGCCGCTACCTGTCCGATCCTCCCGCAAGCAGGCTGTTGATATTGTCGTATGACGGACTTCAGGTCCGTCGATCCGTTCCTGGACGAACTTGGAAGTCCGTTCCTACACACGCGACTCAAAAATGCGTTCTAAATCAACAGTCCGCTACTAGGAAAGGTTGCTCATTGCTTAAACTTTGCGGATCCGAAATGGTTAAGAACTCCTCTCCGAATTAACCGATCGTCAATCGACGCGTCTCCGAAACTCTCTTGCGAAAAACGTGAGGGAGTCGGGAGATCACTACGACTCGGGCTCGCCTACTCGCCGGATCAATTCGCTCAGTCGACCGTAGGTGGTCAAGAGATAGTGCCAAGTCGCCAAGTCAACGGAAATGGTCGTGGCTTTTTCAGGAATCTTGACTGCATCCACAATTTTGCCGACTTCGCCATGCACGTATTCAAGAAGCTCTGAGAGTTGTGCCGATTGGCTTGCGCTGAGCCTATCTGGTAAACCAGGCGCAGGACGACTTCGAGCCTTTCGATCCGCGCTTTCAATGAAGCTTGAAACAACAAAGTCGCTCGCCTCCTTTCCAGATGCGAGCGATTCACTTGACGTAACATTCTCACCGAGCGTTCCAACGACATCTTCTTGGGATGCGTACAGAAGTACGCTTCGCCCGACCGTAATTACATCCCCAAAGCGCAGAATTCGAAGCTGGCAGTCAATTCCATTCACTCGAGTCCCATTCGTGCTTTCCAAGTCGGTGAGGATAATGTGCTGATTATCTTCTTGCACTTTGATGTGAAATCGGCTGATTCGCTCATCGTTGAGTTGAATCGAGTTACCTTCTTCGCGTCCGATAGTGATCGGGAGCTTCAGATCGAGATAAGCGCGCCCTCGGTCAGCACCTTGAAGGACCCTAAAATTCACCAAAGCCATTGAAGTCTCTCAAATATTTCGCGAAATTTCATGCCGTTGGAGAATTAGCGGCTGGAAACCATTCTGGTTCGTAAAACCACTCTCGGCAACCGTACTTCGGCGAAACCAGCCCGTAAATCAATCGTTCCTTAGCAATTGTCAGAAAAACCGAATCCTGCTAAAATTAAGTCTTCTTGATCGCGCACCCATGGCGCAATTGGATAGCGCATCGGTCTTCGGAACCGAGGGTTGTAGGTTCGAATCCTACTGGGTGTACTAAACACAAACCGCGACCAACGCATGACTTAGCGTACCTGCCCTGACCGGGCAGTGTGGCCGGAAAGGTTGTCCCAAAGTGGTAGTTTTACCACTTTGAGACGTAACTTCCTTTTTGGAGTATGTCATGCCTCGTCAATCTGTACCTTCTTACCGTCTTCACAAGGCTTCTGACCAAGCTCGGACGATCGTTAACGGTAAGCACGTCTACCTGGGCAAGTTCAATTCAGAAGAGAGCAGGAAGGCCTACGCGCGTATTCTCGCTGAATCTG
>JANOAI010000458.1:0-9209 GCA_031411055.1 Pirellulaceae bacterium | reverse complement strand
TTTTTGCCTTGTGCAAAATGTTGCGGAGTTCAAACGACAAACCGTTTTTTGCCATCGGCTTTTATGAGTTCTGCCCTCACAGGTGAGGCAATGTCAGTGTCGCACAGTCCGTTAAATAGCGAACCACATCGTTCTGGAAATGCATTCGGATAAGCTGCCAAGAGTTCATCAGCGAGTTTCAAATGGGTTGCGCGCCCCTTCTTTTCACGAACGGCACCGAGAATCCATCGGAACGCCAATGATTGTTGACGGTTACGGTTCACTTGCATCGGAACTTGGTACGACGCACCACCGACACGCTTTGAACGGACCTCGATGTAAGGCTTCACGTTTTCGATAGCTTGTTCGAAAACTTCGATCGAAGGTCGTTCGTCAACCTTCTTCGCAATCTCGTCTAGCGCATCGTAGAAAACGTTCTGCGCGGTGTTCTTTTTTCCATCGTACATCAAGCAGTTGATGAACTTGGATGCGAGCAAAGAATTGAACTTTGGATCGGGACGAAGGCTAGTTCGGGAAGCGGTGATCTTACCCATGAATAAATCTGAATCCGTAAAACTGTGTGAAGGGTTTGTACTGAGTAACTATTGAAAAACGTTAGGCCTTCTTAGCACCGTAACGACTTCGTGATTGCTTGCGACCGTTCACGCCTAGCGTGTCACGGCTTCCGCGGACAACTTGATATCGAACTCCCGGAAGATCGCGAACACGACCACCGCGAATCAAAACGATCGAGTGTTCTTGGAGGTTATGACCTTCGCCCGGAATGTAAACGGTGACTTCTTTTCCGTTACTTAACCGAACACGGGTGATTTTTCGAAGAGCCGAATTAGGCTTTTTCGGGGTCATCGTTCGAACCAGAAGACAAACGCCTTGCTTCTGTGGACACTTCTCAAGAACAGGGCTCTTGGTGGTGTTCTTCTGAACGACGCGATTTCGTTTAACGAGTTGGTTGATTGTCGGCATTATTAACCGTGTTAAAAATTGGTTCTTCTACGAAAACAGTACCAAAGGTGGGACTTGAACCCACACGTCCTTGCGGACACTGGATTTTGAGTCCAGCGCGTCTGCCATTCCGCCACTTTGGCTCTTTAAATCTGTCTCAAACGAACCTCCCGCAAGAGGCGAAAACCAAATACCGAATCAACCTAGCGGTTGCCCGGAATCGGAGAGACGCGTCTCATTTTCAGTTCAAAGGGATTTAGCCCGTTTGAGGGACCGAAGAGTGTAACCGCGACAGGGGGATTTCGGCAAGGCTAACGCGTTACATCGGACAAGATTATTGCTCGGGACCCGTCGGTTTTTGTCCACCCCGTTCCATAAGATAGGCAAATAGCCCGCTAATCTGCTCTTTTGAGAGGTTTTCGAGCAATCCCTCCGGCATCATCGAGAGCTTTGACGGCTGGCGTTCCTCGACTTCTGACTTCGGCAAAGTGAGTTTTTCGGTCGCTGTCTGCACGGTTACCGCGAAATCCGACTCGTCGAGCACGATTCCCGTCACCACCCGCCCACCGTCTACAAGGAGCTTTTCCGTCGTGAAATCCTTCGAGACCGAGGCGCTCGGGTCGACGATGTTTTCAAGAAGGTAGTCAAGATTGGTCCGCTGGGAGCCAGCTAAATCCGGACCGATCGTCCCCCCCTCGCCAAACAATCGATGGCACTGGGCACACGATTTTACAAAAACGGCCTTTCCCAAGCTCGCATCGCTTTTGGCCAAAACGTCGCTGCTAAGGCTTTTTTTGAGCGAGGCTGTCAACTTCGACTTGGAACTCGCCGTTGGTCGAACGTCCCCCCAAAGCGTCAGCAAACGTTTTTCGATTTGGTCGTCTTTGAGATTCAGTAATTGCCGGGCATCGTAGGCAGAAATGTCGCGCCGCGGTACAAGTCCGGTCTCCAAAGCATCCAGCAGTTTGCTTCCCCAAGCCGTTCGCGACGAAAGTGTCTGCACGACCGCGCGCCGACTCGCTTCGTCAAAACTTGAGTAGCGACCGAGAAGTTGAGCGGCCGTATCGTATTGGGCAAATTCGGCCAACGATTGGATAGCCACCGTCCGCAGTTCGTTTTTGTCGATCAAGCGAAACAAGGTATCGAGTAACTGCTTCGGCTTCCTGGCAAGCAACGTTTGAATGGCCGACTCGCGTCGATTGGTAGTCTGAGCTGAATCGTTGACTAACGATATTAACTCATCGATTGCCGACGGATCATCGAACACAACACCTAATCGCAAAGCGAGATCACGAAGTTGCTCGTTCTCCGTCGTTTTCAAGGTTTGGAAACATTTCGCCCAGGCTTGAGGGGTCTTCAGTTTCCGTCGTCCCTCAAGGCCAGTCAGAAGACCTTTGAGCAGATTGATTTGAGAAGCAGAACTGCACACAGCTAAACTTTGAAAGAGCTGATTGCAGGCAACTTCACTCACTTCCCATTTGTCATGACCGCCGATGCGCCGAGCCGCATGCTCCTGAACGAGCGAAAATTTCGAAAGGATTGCTAACTGCGCATATCGGGCTGGGTTATGATCGATGAGCGGCTCAATCCCATACCACAGCATTAATGGAATGTTGTGATCGGCGTTGTCTTCGCTATGTTGAGCAAGTTTTTCAGCTATTTCCCAACGATCTTTGAGCGCGAGTCGTTGCAACGCAACGGCAAGATAAAGCCGAACCTTCGGCGAAGTTTCGCTAACCGACAAAGGCTCAAGAATCGTAGCCAGTTCTTCGCTCGGCGTTGATTCGCATAACAGTCGAACGGCCCAAGTGCGAATATGCTCGTCGCCGTGTTGGCATAGCGTTTTCAGAAACGAAACATCGGTACGGCCGATACAATGGAGCGTCCAGAGGGCTCGGAGCTTTTCCGCCGCTCCACTCGAATCGTCAAATTGCTTCTGCAGAATCTGCGCTGCCTGATCGATCGATTGGTTTGACGACGACCGTTCTTGCAATAATCTTCGTGCATGCCGGGCCCACCAATCATTGGGGTGCTTTTGAAGATCAGCAAGTTCATCATTGGAGGCCTTGGCTAAATCGATAGTCGGCTTGGAGGGCTTTCCGTAGGTAATCTTAAAGATGCGTCCTGTTTCTCGCTGCGTATTCTTGACGCTGTGGCACTCGCCAGTATCGGACCAATCGAGAACGTAAACTCCGCCATCGGGTCCATATTGCAAAGTAACTCCCATGTGCCAAGGATCTTGCGATCGCAAGATATCCGTCGCATGCGACGCGACATAACCTGACCCCTCACGTCGCAGCCAGTCGTGGTTGATCCGCTTGCCATGAATATTGTTCATGAAAACGGAATCGCGATACTTGGCGGGCCAGTTGTCGCCAAGATAAATCATGGTGCCACAATGAGCGTGACCACCACCGGCGACGTCTTCAGCGGCGGACCCAAGTCCCTCACGTACATTGCTCGTCCCAATGTAATGCAAGTGATCGGCGATCGTGTCAATACGCTTGTAAGCGTAACGACTCGATTCGCGATTGCGCCAAGGTTCGTAGTGGGCGCCTTGTATAACATGAAAAAGATGAGGGTTCACGCAATTGCAAACAAAAGCTTCCCCAACGCTATTCCAGTCAATTCCCCAAGGGTTTGTTGTGCCGTCGGCGTACGATTCCCAAACGTGACGGACTGGATGATAGCGGTAAATGCCACCATCAAATTGAATTCGCTGGCTGTCATCGTCGCCAGGTTTGCCGATTTTAGACCAGTTCGTTCGACCATGGGTGCCATAAAGCCAACCGTCGGGTCCCCATGCAAATCCGTTCGCCAAGTTATGCGAGTTTGCGTGATTGCCAAAGCCATCGAGTAAGACTTCCGGTTCCGAATCGGGTACATCATCGCCGTTGCGATCGGGGATGAAATAAAAGGACGGGGGTGACATCACCCATGCGCCACCAAAGCCGACTTCGATGCCCGTGACATAATTGAGTTGGTCATAGAAGACAGTTCGTTTATCGAATGTTCCGTCATTGTCGACATCTTCAAAGATGACGATTCGATCGCCAGGCTTCGTCCCATGGTTCGGATAGTTGTACGCCTCAGCAACCCACAGTCGGCCTCGATCGTCGATACAAAACCCGATCGGTTGCTTGACATCCGGTTCGGCTGCGAAAAGAGAGACCTGAAAGCCTTCCGGCACTTTCATCGAGGCTGCGGCTTCGGATGCGGGGAGAGGGGAGTCTTGGCCGAAGACTCGCGATGTCTCCAATGTCAAGCTGATTAAAACGACAATGCAAACACGGATTCTAAGGGGGTAGTTCATGCGATCATTGTAGCCTGAGCCGGCAAGAATTTTCAGTAGCGATAGAACGATCGAACGCGTCGTTCATTCTTCCACTACACAACTTCACTCTCCCGCACGCGGGCATTGGTCTCTCCACTATTACCCCCTCCCGCTGGCGGGAGGGTCGAGCGCAGCGAGGGGAGGGTCATTAACTGTTACGAACGCTACTCGCCCCCTCCCCGAAGCCTCGTCCCTCGGCTTCGACCCTCCCGAGGGAGGGTGAAGGTTGGAATGGTGAAAGATGGGTACAGACCAATATGCAAGCGGGGGAGGTTACAAACACCAAGCAAATACATTGGTTCTAAGACGGACGGTCTCCTGAGACGAGATTTCCGACAATACACATAATGGCGGCTAAAGCCTGGACTCCAGCGCGAAATGGCGCAGTCAACCTGTTTCAATCGCCGACGCCAACGTCTTGGGTTAAGGCCGCCATGATAAGTTCTTGCTCGGCCGATTCGTGGGCCTTAAGAGCGATGTCGAACCGGCGGAACTCACTGACGATATGCATCAGCTCGATGGAATTTGGCTTACGACGTTTGGCCGCGTGGTCGGCTAGATCCCGAGCTGCAACAAAAAGTTGGCTGTGCTGGTTTCGAAGACGCGATGACTGTTCGTGAAGATGCGGTGTCGATTCCAAAGCATCGTCGAAGTAGCCGTAGGCTTCTTCGAGCGCAAAATGAAAGGCGAGTTGGTCACAGAGACCATAAAGCTCGTCGACAAACGCTTGATAATGATGCCCGAGGATATTCGGATTCTCTACCTGGCACCTCAAATGGATAAGCATTTGTCTGAGTTGATGATGATCGTCTTTGATCTCCATCAAGAAGGCAGCGTTCACACCAACTTTGGACGATGTATGCTTCTCGGACATGCGTGGTTCCTCCCAGCTCCGAATGCAACTCGAACAGACGGTCTCTAGTCGCCAGCATTCCAACGACTCATGTTTGCGGCAATAACTTTTGACATTTCACCTCAAAACATCCGCTAGGCATTAGTGTACGGTGGTTTGAAGCTGATTGCAATTTTTTTAGAAAAAAACCGGACGCTTCTCGCTGAACGCCAGGACTCAATGGCAAGCTGTCGTGAAACGATTGCCAAACAAGGACCATCCCAAATCAAAGCCGACTTCAGAGACATGGGCCCAAAAGCGTTGGTTAGCTTAAGGGCGAATCGGATGCCTTACACTGAAATAGATTGCGATTCTTTTCGATCGTCCAAGTGAAGCGCGGTTTCGTTTCGACGCTAGGTCAGTCAATACTACTTGTTCTTCGATTTCTTTTTAGGCTTACCTTCCGATGGAACGCCACCAAAGGACTCGCTGAGGTTTTGAAGAAGCCTAGGAACATAGCCGTCGTAGCGATCGTCTGGTGATTCACCTTTGGTTTCCATGCTACGAATCTTTTCGTAGGCTGGCTCGGCCTTTTGTCCGACCGCCTCGATGGCGCTCAGCGCAGCCATCGACACGAAGACGCCACTCTTGGAAGTGGGCGCGAGTTGGGCAAGAACGTTGAGACTCGTTTTGATATCTTCATCAGTACCGTAGGTTGCCAAGGTTTCGGCGGCAACGATTTGCACGATGGGCGATGAATCTCGAAGAGATTTTCGAAGCGCCGTTTTCCCTGCGTGAATGGAATGGCCACCACGAATGAGAAAACCCATCGCACCCCAATATCGTACCGCACTATCCGGATCCGACAAATAGTTCAGGAGCATCTCGTCGTTCGTGATCGAGTAGTCGGAGGCCAATTCTGCCGCTTGGGCTAGCTTCGCGTAATCGTATGCTTTTTCATCATGAGCCATGTCGTACGGTGACTTTCCTTGAGCTCGTAGATGCATTTCGCTTTCCGGCAAAAATGCGACGTCTCGATTCTTGGCCATCTGATCGAAGCAGACCTTGCGGAATGTTTGTAACCTTTCTTGTTGGTCCTCGACTCCCGCTAAATTTTTCACCTCGTAGGGATCTGACTGCAGATCATAAAGCTCTTCAACGGCTTTGGGCACGGTCCAAAAAATGGATTGTTCTGGATTGGTAGCTTCGCGATCGTACAACTCCTTCCAAATACGAGTGGTCGGTGTTTGGAACTGATACTCAACGTGCTGAGCCTGCGAAACCTGGGGATGAAAGTTTCGGATATAAACGTATCGACCGTCGGTGACACTTCGAACGAAGTCTTGTCGTTCATCCATTCGGCCTCGCATCCCGAACATATATTTTTGCGGTTCCTCTTGAAATGGACCGGCAAAGGGATGCCCCTGCATGATCTTGGGTGGTTCAACACCAATGATGCTAAGAAGGGTGGGAGCCAGATCAACGAAATTGACTAAACGATCCGAACGCGTGCCTGCTTGATACTCGGCTGGGGCTAAGTGTTGCCACTTCTTTGGGAAGTAAACGACCATAGGAACATGCAGGCCGCTGTTACATGGCCATCGCTTGCTCCGAGGCATCCCGCTTCCATGATCACCGTAGTAAAAGATAATCGTATCTTCGAGCAACCCGGCTGCAGTCAGTTCCCGAATGTGCTCCCCTGCATCCGCATCGGCTTCGCTCACTTTGTCGTAATACTGTGCCCAGTCTTGTCGTACTTCCGGGGTGTCGGGGTGATAGTGGGGTAAACGAATTCGGGTTGGATCAGTAATTTGATTGTGAGGACGAGTCCGGATCTGGCTTTCGTGACTTTTCGTGGAATTAAAAATGGCGAAAAAAGGCTGCCCCGGTTTTCGGTTTTTCCAGTGCGCCCGACTACTCGTGTCATCCCAGAGATTCTTCGGTTTAACGAGGTTGTAATCTTCCTTCGAACAATTCGTACAGTAATACCCAGCTTTGCGAAGAAACTCAGGGTACATCTTGGCATCTTGCGGCATCGGCACCATCGAACGCATGTGAATGCCACCGGTGCTTGAAGGATACATCCCGGAAATGATTGTCGTTCGAGCCGGCGCACATACCGGCGCACAAGACCAGGCTCGGTTGAAGATCATTCCTTGACGAGCCAGCCCATCGATATTGGGCGTTCGAGCGAGCGTATCGCCATAGCAACCCATTTCGGGGCCATGATCTTCACTGGTTAGCCAAAGGATGTTGGGTAGGTCCGTTGCACGGGCTGGCGTTGCGCATGCAATGGGAATTCCAAAAGCGCCAAAGAACGCTGCAAAGATTTGCACGTGAAATCGCATTCCAATTTCCTGTTTCTATTGTTTGCGTACGCTTTAGCGGCTGGACGACCATTATGTCGTCCAGCGCCGAGGGTGACTTGTGATTGGATTCAAATTGTAGATGTTAACTGTCGACCGATTTAGTCGATGACGCATAAGACGGCGAATCGTTATTCTGGGATTGGATCAGAACGACGAACGGGTTTGCCTTCCCAGATCGCTTCATCCGTGGTCTTGTCATAGGAAAGGGTCCGACTGCTACTGTTGGGAGCCAGGGGCACATCGATCTTCGGAAGCCACTGCCGATGTTCATCGAGAATGGACTTTTTCGTTGGGTCGCTGGCTAGATTGTTCCATTCATGCGGATCCGTTCTCATGTCGTACAATTCTTCGGAACTATCCGCATAATGAATGTATCGCCAATGTTCGGAACGGATTCCATGGTTGCCTTGGTTGTGCGAAGTAATGGCTGGCCATTCGCGTTTCGCATTCGCGTTTTGCAATTGCGGCTCGAGCGAGTGACCCTCCAAGTCGGTGCGGGAGGGAAGGGCACAGAGATCGATCAAGCTTGGATAAATATCGAGCAACTCGGCGGGCTGCATGCAACGTCCACCATTCGCGACGCCCGGTCCGGCAAAGATCAAAGGGACACGCGTGCTTCTTTCCCAAAGAGTATTTTTTCCGGTAATCTGCTTTTCACCGAGATGCCAGCCGTGATCGCCCCAAACAACGACAATCGTATTCTCCGTCAATCCTTGTTCGTCGAGAGCCTTCAGGATTCGGCCAATTTGTGCATCGACAAACGACGAGCTGGCTAAGTAGGAACGGACCAAGTTTCGCCATTGATGGTTTTCGCGAACCCACTTCAAACGAGGCTCGGGGAGTTTCCAGTGAAGGTACCAGGAAAATCGCGGCGTATCCTCGCGATCGGTTTCTTGAATCTTTGGAAGGACGCTATCGTCATCGGGATACATATCCAGCCAAGGTTGCGTGACATAGCATGGTACGTGCGGCAAGAAAAAACCAGCCGCAACAAAGAAAGGTTTGTCTTTGGGGGATTGTTCGATTTGCTCGATCGCCCAACTCGCCAGTTTGTAATCTCCTTTGTCTTCATCGCGATGTTCAAAGGCTCCCCAGTCCATCAAGGCGTGATTTCCCATCGGAGTCGGGGGGATCAACTTATTCGATGGCTTGATTCCAATACCAAAGTTGGGGCCGATGACGTCAAACTCTTTCACCTTCGATTGGGGGCCACCCGCCCCGCCGTGGTATATTTTGCCTCCGCAATAGGTCCGATAGCCGTTGGCTTGGAAGTGTTGAGGTAAAGCGACCCGATCTGTCCATGCATCCAAGGTTCGGAACCACGGCGCCAGTCCATAGACACCCGTCGTGGTGCTTCGCAGTCCAAGCAACAAACTGGTGCGTGATGGATTGCAAAGTGGAGCTTGGCAATGAGCGTTCAAAAAGACGGTCCCTCGATCGGCAAGCGCATCGAGGTTGGGTGACTTTGCTAACGGATGCCCCCCCAAGGTTCCCAGCCAATCGTTTTGATCATCGATCGCGATGAAGAGCACATTTGGCGGAGCCGATTCAGCGCGAAATGCCGAGAAGAGGCAAAACGTAACGACACAAAGCAAGCGAAGGAGCGACATCGAATTGGCGAGCTGGTCAGGAGGGGCGGAAAGTTTCAAGAGCCTGATTGTAGTCGAAAATCCCTTGCGCCTGAGGCTCAAATTTTTTTCGTTGTCGCCTTTTATTAGGCTTTGTTTCTAAA
>JANOAI010000457.1:0-21186 GCA_031411055.1 Pirellulaceae bacterium | reverse complement strand
GCGGCCGTCGTTGTCATGGCCTTCGATGAAAATGGGCAAGCGACCAGTGCCGATGAAAAAGTCCGCATTTGCACGCGCGCTTACAACGTTCTTGTCAACAACGTAAAATTCCCACCCCAGGATATCATCTTCGACCCGAACATTTTGACGGTCGCTACCGGTATCGACGAACACAACAACTATGCTGTCGACTTTATCGAAGCATGTCGCCGAATCAAGCGAGACTGCCCGCATGCCAAAATATCCGGCGGTGTCAGCAATATTAGCTTCTCATTCCGCGGCAACGAAGTTGTTCGCGAAGCCATGCATTCGGCCTTTTTGTATCACGCAATCAAAGCCGGATTGGATATGGGGATTGTGAATGCCGGGCAGCTTGCTGTTTACGAAGAAATCCCCAAAGACTTGCTGAATCATGTCGAGGATGTATTGCTCAATCGCCGACAGGACGCTACCGAGCGAATGCTGACGCTGGCGGAATCGTTCAAAGGCGAGGCCGGGAAGAAGGCCACGGGCGAGAATCTCGAATGGCGTTCGAAGGTCGTCGAAGATCGACTGAAATACGCACTGATTCAAGGTATCGATAAATACATTGAAGAGGATACCGAAGAGGCTCGTCAGAAGTACGATCGTTGCTTGCACATCATCGAAGGGCCGCTGATGTCCGGCATGAGCGTGGTCGGTGATTTGTTTGGCGCCGGCAAAATGTTTTTGCCTCAAGTGGTGAAGAGCGCTCGCGTCATGAAGAAAGCCGTTGGGTACCTTCAGCCTTTCATGGAAGCCGAGAAAGCTAGTTTGGGCGAGGCTGCTCAAAGCTTTCGCGGCAAAGTCTTGATGGCGACTGTCAAAGGCGATGTGCACGATATTGGCAAAAACATTGTTGGAGTCGTCTTGGGATGCAACAACTATCAAGTGATCGACCTGGGAGTAATGTGCTCAGCCGAGAAAATCTTAGAAACCGCCAAGAAGGAACAAGTCGACATTATCGGCCTGTCCGGGCTGATCACGCCAAGTCTTGATGAAATGACGCATGTCGCCAAGGAAATGAAGCGATTGGGGATGAAGACGCCGCTTTTGATCGGAGGTGCTACGACTTCCGCAAAACACACGGCCGTTAAGATTGCCCCCTATTATGCAGATCCCGTTGTGCACGTCTTGGATGCGTCCAGAAGTGTTGGTGTCGTTGAATCACTGTGCAACGCCGACAACAAACCCGCCTTTGTCGCGAAGAACAATGCTCTGCATGAGGAGTTACGAGCCAGCTATGAAGCCCGGAACGTAAAACTTGTGAAATATGCTGAAGCTAAGAGCAAGAAGTTTGCGACTGATTGGAAAGAAGTCCGCATTGATACGCCAAGCTTCATCGGACATAAAGTGCTCGACAACTATTCGATCGAAAAAATCAGCCAGTACATTGACTGGTCGCCATTTTTCAATGCTTGGGAGCTGAAAGGCAAGTATCCCAAGATTTTTCAAGACGAATACGTTGGCGCACAAGCCAAAGAGCTGTTCGACAATGCGCAAGGCTTGCTGCTGGATATGATTGCGCAGCGTACTCTTATGGCTCGCGCTGTTTACGGTTTTTGGCCAGCGGCTTCCGATGGCGACGATGTGATTCTGTTCACCGATGAGTCTCGCAAAAACGAATTGACACGCTTCCACTTCTTGCGTCAACAGTGGGATCGCAAGGGGCAAACGGATTTCCGCTCCCTGGCAGACTACATTGCCCCGCTCGATTCGGGACGCAATGACTACATGGGTGCTTTTGTCGTTACGACTGGCCACGGAGCAGACGAACTCGCAACTGCCTTTGAGAAAAAGCATGATGACTACAACTCGATCATGGTCAAAGCGATCGCCGATCGACTCGCTGAAGCATTCGCCGAATTGTTGCACGAACAGGCGAGGCTCGATTGGGGCTATGGTGTCGAAGAAAAATTGAGTAACGAACAGTTGATCGATGAGGCTTATCGCGGGATTCGCCCGGCTCCAGGCTATGCAGCTTGTCCGGATCACACCGAGAAGCAGATACTTTTTGAGCTGCTGCAAGCTGAATCACGCATTGGTGTGAAACTCACCGAATCGTGTGCGATGTGGCCAGCCGCCAGCGTGAGCGGATTTTACTTCGGCCACCCCGACTCGCGATACTTTGCCGTCGATCGAATCACCGAAGACCAAGTCCAAGACTACGCGCGTCGTAAAGGGATGTCTGTCCGCGAAGTCGAACGATGGTTAGCGCCGAACCTTGGTTATGAAACGGCCTAAGTGCAACAGCGATCGCCACGTCGATTCGAGAATGGTGGTGTCATAGCGACCGAAATTCTTGGTTTCCAAGAATGCCATGTGTTGCTTTCCCGGCCACGGCAAAGCCCTCCCCTCGCTGCGATCGATCCTCCCGCAATGAGGTCGTGCAGCTTACGCGTTACCTCGCCCACGTCTTCGTGGGAGAGGTCGGGCTCTCAGGCCCGGGAGAGGGCCGCATTTTCCGTGGCTTAGGAGAAGACCCTCTCCCGGCCGCTACCGCGTCCGACCTCTCCCGCAAGCGGGAGAGGTTACAAATACCAAGTAAATTCATTGGTTCTAAGCTGCACGACCTCCAATCGGGAGGGTGAAGATGTGTAGAGACCAATGCATAGGAATGGGTTAGGTGAGCTGAACTCAACAAAGGCTCAACACTCAACAAAGGTTCAGCGAGCCGAAAGATTAAAGCAGGCCCATTCACCATTTGGGCTCGTCCTCCGAACGATGAGTCGATGATTGCTAAGGGCCGGAAGTGCGCGAAAGGTGCCTTGCCCGATAGTTGTTTTCCAATAGGGGTCAAATTGCTTTGCGTTTGGGTTACACAACCACACCCGACCATCAATCCCAACCAACAAGAGTTGAGTCGATTGAACTCCAATTGAGTGGCAGATCGGCATCGATTGCTCTTCCCATAAAACGTTGCCGGTCTGTGCGTCAAGACATCGATAGCGAGCCGCCCCCATGTCCTCGCGTCCATCGCTACCAAAAATCAACCCCTCCGAGTAAATCGGCGAAGCGTACTGACTGCTAATAGACTCGCCTTCGTAAACTATTTCAGCAAGTCCCGAATCACGATCGGGCCACATGCAGCGGTTTCCGATACCGTAGCTCGCCGTAAGAAACAACTTCGATTCGAAGGCGATCGGTGTCGCAGCGTTCACCGTTGGTCCGCGCTGGCCAAACGCCGTTTCCCAAAGTAGTTTTCCCGATTGCGAATCGATGCCTATCGTTTTGAGCCGAGTCGGCACAACGATCATCGAGGATTTGGTTTGAGACGACGCTTCCGAAAAAAGTATAGGCGACGCATAGCTTGCATCGTAATTCGTCGCTGTCCAAAGCGTCTTGCCGTCTGAAAGCGAAACAGCGACAACCCCACCTTTCTTGCCGCCGACGTTGACGATGATTCGATCGTTTAGGACGAGCGGTGTACTGCCGGCTCCAAAGTAGCCCTCGTCTGCTTGAAATTCTTGGAGCAAGGGCCGTTGCCAGATGATCTCGCCCGTATCCAACTTCATCGAAAGCAACTCGCCGGCGGCCGAGTAAACAACGATCTGATCTTGAAAGATGGTAGGGACACACCGGGGACCTTTGTCGGAATCGATGCCACCTCGGTAAGCCGAGTCGAATTTTTGTTCCCAAATCGGCTCGCCCGATTCTAACTTCACGCAGCGAACTCGATCTTGATTTCCGTCGCGATCATGAAGAACCACCTGGCCCTGAGCGATCGAAGCTCCCGCATACCCATCACCGGCAGGAAGTTTCCACTGGGCTACAAGACTCTTCGCTGTAAGCGTAGTTGGAACCGGATCGTCTTGAGAATGGCCGTTGCGATGGGGGCCCAAGAGGCCCGGCCAATCGCCGGCTAGCAAGCATTCAGAGGGTTTAGCAAGAAAAACAAGGCACACCGACCATGTAACACCACTTACAAAAAATTCGGATAACGAGCACTTGATCATCTGATAAACTAATCCGAACGGAAGGTATTTGATCGAAACCATTTTTTTTCGAGCCTTTCAGCCCCACCATCTAAAGGACCTACCCTATGTTTCGCTCGATTCTTTTCGCTATCACCATTTTCGGAGCATCCACAATCGCCATGCACGCTCAAGCTGTCAACGCCGACAAGAATGTCCTAAAAAACACCGTCACGACGATTGAGGGCCAATCGATTGAGCTATCGAAATACGAAGGCAAGGTTGTTCTCATTGTGAACGTCGCCAGCAAATGCGGGCTCACGCCCCAGTATACCAAGCTTCAGGAGATCTTTGACAAGTATAAAGACAAGGGTTTCGTGGTGCTTGGATTTCCATGCAACCAATTTGGGACGCAAGAACCAGGCTCCAACGAAGAGATTCAAAAATTCTGTTCATCCAAATACAAAGTGACTTTTGATTTGTTCGACAAAGTTGAGGTCAACGGTTCCGGCGCCGCGCCACTTTACAAGCAACTCACTGCTTTGGACACCAAGCCCAAAGGAGCTGGCGTTGTAAAGTGGAACTTCGAGAAGTTTGTCCTCAATCGAAAAGGCGAGGTCATCGGCCGTTTTGATCCCAAGGTCACCCCAGACAATGCCGATCTTATCGCGTTGATCGAAAAATCACTCGCTGAATAAACGTTCTTGAGATTGAAAGAGAGTCGAGCAATGGTCCTCCATGGCTCGACTCAGTTTTCTTCTTCCTTTCGTGAAACACGGGGCTCTGCTTCTAAACCACTAGCCGTGTTGGCGTTAGCCACGGTTTTCATGCGAGAACCGCGGCTAACGCCCAACGCCATCTACTTTCACCCTCCCGCGAAGAGCGGGAGGGTCGATGGCGATGTACGAGCCAGCGGGGAGGGTGAGATTTCGAATGTTTCGTGACCATATTCCCTCCCCTCGTCGTCGTTCCTCCTCCTCGACCCTCCCAAAAGGGAGGGTGAAGTTAGGAAAGTAGATGGGATTGCGCGAGATTGGTTGCGGCATCGACTCGAACAATCTCACCTTCCACGGATAGAAGAAGCGATTTCACGAGGGGGTGTTCGAGATACTTTCGAATCAGATGAGACTGCGACGTCGCCGTAGGCTGGGAAGGTGGCTGCGTCTTCGCAGGTGGTCGGGGTGGCGGCAAGGTTGACGCGACGAATTGAAACTTTAGAGATTTTCCGAGCGTGCGGTGAAGCGCCTGTTCAATCGCGAGCCGATTTGCAGGTTCATTGCAGACATCGATTGCAAAGTCGCATCCTAGCGGAAAAAGAATGTTCCAGACTCCCCCATTCTGAACGTCGACGCGGACAACCATCGAAGCGCAATCGGCGGCATAACCATCGAGAAGCAAGAGAGATTTTCGCCATGCGTCGATCGGCTCGGCAAGTACCTTGGTGCTTAGCGAATCTGATTCTGAGTCCGGATCATCAAAATCACTGGCTTGCAGTTCGCGATTCACCTCGGAAAATGCCGGTGAACTGGCCGCAAATTCACGGGGACTCGAAGCGGAAGAATTCGACGGTAGACTTGCCGGATCGGAATTCGAAACTGCTTCATGATGTACGTTTTCACCAGCCCGAGCCGAATCGCTGGCGATGGAATCTTGCGAAACGGTTGTGTTTTGAACATCTCCCGATAGACTACCGAGGGAAGCAGGTTGGGGAAGCAGTCTCGCTTCAGCAGATACCGAAGGATTGGAAGCTGACGCGTTGAGCGACGCGGGATGTGCTTGAGGTGGAAGAACGTCGACAGGAGCAACTATGTCAACCTTTTTTTTTTCCTCGACCAACGACGGAGGTGCGACTGTGCGTTGAGGGACGACAATGGGCGGCGTTTTTCCCGATTGAAGTGCGCGAAGAAGGTCACTGATGCCTTGCAGATCTTGGAGTTGACAGATCTGAACGACAGCGACTTCGAGCAAAATTCGGCTTTGAGTGCTGTGCCGCATTTTCACAAGAGCTTCATCGAGCAGTTGAATTGCTGAGAGCAATGTCAGGGTCCCCCAAGACTTTGCAGACTCACGAAGTTCATCGGCTCTGGCTGGAGCAGCGGTACGCAGAAGTTCGATCGTACTGCCGACACCGATGGCCATCATATCGCGAAGATAACCTAGTAACTGTTCGCCAAGCTGACCAGCATCGACACCTTCGTTTGTGGCGGTATCGATCTGTTGGAGGACAGCCGCTGCATCGCGAGCAATCATAGAGTCTGCAATCGCGGCCAGTCGACTCTCGTCAGCCGTTCCGAGAATCGCGTGGACCGTTTCGGTGGCGATATGGCCGGACGCGAAGCTCAATATTTGTTCAAGGAGCGATTGACTGTCTCGCATCGACCCGGCAGCCCGCCGAGCGATGAGAAGCAATGCAGATTCTTCAGCGGTGGCACCTTCGGATTGACAAATAAATCGAAGCCGTTCGAGAATTTGATCCGACTTAACCGGAGCAAAATCGAATCGCTGACACCGCGATAAAACCGTGATCGGAATTTTCTCAGGATCGGTCGTACAGAAAATAAACTTCACATGTGCCGGAGGCTCTTCGAGGGTTTTCAGCAACGCGTTAAAGGCCGCGCCAGTGAGCATGTGGACTTCGTCAATAATATAGATCTTGTACGGAGAGCGACTTGGGCGAACAGCAACATTGGCTCGTAACTGTCGGATCTCATCGATGCCGCGATTGCTGGCGCCATCAATTTCGAGTACATCCATGTCTTCACCCGCGTCGATGGCTTGCGCGACGTCGGAATTCAGGTCGAACTTGCCACTACCATCGGCCGATGCATTGAGGGCCTTCGCGAAGATTCGCGCAGTGCTCGTCTTGCCGACTCCGCGAGCTCCGGTAAACAGATATGCATGTCCTACCCGATGCGTATGGATGGCAGTTGTAAGAGCCTGGACGATAGTCGCTTGGCCGACGAGTTCATCAAAGTCTTTAGGGCGGTATCGCCTCGCTACGACGGTATATTTTCCGTCTGTTGAAAGAACGGCGGTTGCGGCAGCCTTTGGGGGATCGAGTTCGGACATTGCAAGCCAGGGATGAAACGTTGAAGCAATTCGGGAAGGCTTGTTGTACCGCCCCGGCTTGAAGTCGCAACCGGGAATCCAAAGACGTCCCTGGTTCAATTGCAAGTTTTGTTCCAAAGTTGAGGATTTTTCGAATCTAGGCTGACATCTACCAGCAACTTGATAAAATTTAGGGTAGAGTTGGCTTATCGAATTCTTACTTTCCCTTGCTCACGGTGTGGTGTATGCGACTCTCGTTCGGAATGGAAGCCCGTCAATCGCAGACTCAAAAGCTGGCTCCCAAAATGATCCAGTCGATGGAGATTCTCCAGCTCCCGATTCTAGCTTTGCAAGAGCGAATCGAGCAAGAAATGAACGAAAATCCGATGTTGGAGATCGATGAAACCGATCCTGCCAACGTCGACCCTGAAGACGAAGAAATTCAGGAGAAGCCGAGCTCGAAGACTGAAGATGAACGTGAGCTCATTGTCAAAGATGATTCGTCGAATGCCGAGGACTTCGAGCGGCTGGCGAACATGGACAATGAGATGCCCGACACATTCGACGATTTTCGCCCGTCGGCCTCACGAGTTCAAGAAAGCGTCGACCGCCATGCTGATCTCATGGCGAACGCAGCCGAACGCCCCGAATCACTCAACGATTTTCTGCTGCATCAATTGCAGGAAATGGATATTGATACCGATCTGGAGCAGATTGCCGAACGAATTATATCCTGCCTCGATGCCAGAAATGGTGGATATTTGACCATTCCGCTAGCCGATATCCTGCCGCCCGACCAGTCTGCGGCCGATATCGCCAGGGCCGAGCTGGCTTTGAAAATCGTTCAGTCACTCGAACCGACAGGAATCGCAGCTCGAAGCCTACAAGAATGCCTCCTCTGTCAGCTTAAGCCTAATCTTCCGCTGTACGAGCCGATGAAAACGATTATTGAAGACTACCTCGACGACTTGGCAGAAAATCGGCTGCCTGTGATTCAGAAGAAGACGGGCTACTCGTTAGATTTGATTCGCGAAGTCCGTAGCCAGATGCATGGCCTGAACCCTAAGCCGGGGGCTGCATTTATGGAAGTCTTCGTGCCGACAGTTACGCCTGATGTAATTGTCGAAGTCGACGAAAGTGGAAAATATGTCGTCCGGCTGGAAGATGATTCGTTACCACCGCTTCGAATTAGCGAGTACTATCGCCAACGATTAATGGATCCATCGGCCAGTGTTGAAGAGAAGGACTTCATCCGTAAGAAGGTCAACGGCGCGCAGTGGCTAATCGACGCCATTCAGCAGCGACGAAGCACGTTAATGAAGGTTTCTCAGCATATTGTCGATTACCAGAAGCGATTCCTCGATGAAGGCCCCGAGGCGATTGAGCCACTTAAAATGCAGCAGATTGCCGACCAAGTCGGCGTTCATGTTACGACAGTAAGCCGGGCCGTAGACGACAAATGGATTCAAACGCCGCGTGGCATTATGCCGCTTAGAAAATTCTTTGTCGGCGGAACACACAGCGACGACGGTGATGATGTTGCATGGGATGTAATTCGAATTAAACTGCAGGAGATCATCGACAAAGAAGATAAGCAGAATCCATGCAGTGACGAAGAATTAGTCGAAAAACTTACGGAGCAAGGATTAACGGTTGCTCGTCGAACGATTACTAAATATCGGAAGAAGATGAACATCCCGAGCTCACGACAACGCAGAGATTGGAAGTAATTGAGCTCGATGTCGCTCATTCAAATTAAACAAGTGACCAAGTCTTTTGGGACTGGTGAAGTTCAGGTCGATGTCTTACGCGGAATTGATCTTCAGATTCGTTCAGGCGAGTTCGTAGCGATTATGGGCCCGAGTGGCTCCGGCAAGAGCACGCTTCTTTCGATATTGGGTGGCATTGAGCCGCCTTCAAGTGGCCAAGTCTTACTGGAAGGGACCGATCTCGCAACGCTCTCGGACGACGATCGAACTCGAATGCGTCGCCGAAGAATTGGGTTTATCTTTCAAGCCTTTAATTTGATTTCAACGCTCACAGCCGTCGAAAATGTTTGCTTGCCACTCGAGTTAGATGGCGTAAGTAAAACGGTAGCAACCAAACGTGCTATGGAATCGCTCGAACTCGTTGAAATGGGGAAGCGAGCAACACACATCCCGTCAAAGCTGTCGGGTGGTGAACAACAACGCGTCGCAATTGCTCGCGCCTTAGCCATCAAGCCAGCCATCATTTTAGCGGATGAACCAACTGGCAATCTGGATTCCCGACAGGGAGCGAGAGTAACGCAACTGCTTCGCGATATCGTGAAAAGTTATCAACAAACGATCGTGATGGTCACTCACGACGCGAATGTCGCGAAATCTGCTTCTCGGCTGGTGCTACTGCGGGATGGAGAGATTGAGAGCGATCAGGCACAGGCTGAATGGCATTCGGACGGAGCTGTTCGATAATGGTCTTTTGGCGGCTGTCTTGGAGAGAGTTTCGCCGTCGCCCAGTTCGCGCATTGCTAACGCTCTTTAGCATCGTAATCGGCGTGGCGGCCGTGCTAGCGGTCTCGTTAGCTATCAGCAATACGCGAGCGGCACAGCGATCGATGCTGAAATCGGTTGTTGGGCAGACTCATTTCGAAGTCTATGCCGAAGGGGGCGTACTATTCGACCAAGGGGTCGTTGCCAAAATTCGTCAAGTGCCGGGACTCAAGCTGGCTACGCCGGTTATTCGTCGTTTCACTAACATGTTCTACGGCGACCAAAGAAGCACCAAGCTTCAGTATCTCGGCGTCGACCCAAAACTAGATCAAGAAGTTCGGGAATATAAACTAGTCCAGGGCGAGGCGCTCTCGGACTACGAACAAGTCTTGCTCGATCGAAGCTTTGCCGAATCACTTGGATTAAAGGTCGGTGATGACGTTCAATTTCAAACGCAGTCAGGAAAACGCGAAGCTAAGATTGTTGGATTGACGCAGTCAAGTTCAGCATCGGCAGCCACCCAGGGAAGCTTAGCCATTCTGCCATTACCGACGCTACAACGCTGGACGCGGTCAGGATCGCGTATTGAGCTCGTTCAAATTGTGGTCGACGATGAAAGCAAACTCAATGATTCCAAAGCGGCCATTCAAGCAGTTTTGCCTAGCGATTTAAAAATACGCGTGCCAGCCTTGCGGAGCGAAATGGCTCGCGAATCGACGGTTGCTATGGATCAAAGCCTGGGGATGGCGTCGGCCTTTTCATTAATGCTGGGCATCTTCGTTATTTACAACACCTTTCAGATGAATATTGGGGAACGCCGCCGGCAGCTGGGCATCCTCCGCGCTCTTGGAACTACGCGGAGTCAAATTGTTCGTATGATTGTCTTTGAAAGTGCGATACTTGGCCTTTTCGGAACGATCAGCGGATGGATCATAGGAATCTTTGCCGCTCGCGGGCTTTCCATGGCCATGGCGAGTGCGAGCGATATTGATCATCCGCAAAACATACTCACCTTCTTTCCATTTTTGATCTCGGGGGTATGCGGGCTAGGCGTGGCAATAGTCGGTGCCTTTATGCCAGCGTATCGCGCGTCCTTGCTATCACCAGCCGAAGCTTTGCGAGTAGTGACTTCTGGAAATTTAGAGCCCAATCGCAAAATGCTGTTGTTAGTCGGGATCGTCTTATCACCGGTCGGTTTTACCGTCCTGATACTGTGTGTCTTGGGGAAGGTCCACATCGATCACGCCATTGCTGGCTGCACGTTGTTCTTGTTGGGATACATCTTTATGATCCCGTCATTTTTACGCCCGGTTAGCAGCTTCATTTACAGGCTGCTCGAGCGTCTCTTCGGTGTCGAAGGTAGATTGGCTCAACGTCAATTGCTTCGCCACCGCGTTCGTACTTCGCTGACGATCGGCATTCTTTTTTTGGCGATTAGTATGGGCTTGGGAATGGGGAATATGATTCTCGATAATGTGCGAGATTACCGGACTTGGGCCAGCGAAGTTTTGGTTGGTGATTTCTTCGTTCGTTCGACTATGCCTGGAGCTTCCAACGAAGCGGCGGGCTCCTTGCCGTCAGGGACGATCGACGCGATCACAAACATTTCAGGCGTGAAAGCCGTCGATGCGACGTCGTACATTTCAGTGCGTGCCAACGACATGACGGTTAGCTTGATTGCGAGAAGCTTCATCGATCGCAATCGCAAAGTCTTTCACGTTAGCCAAGGTGACCCGAATGCGATATTCGATGGAATACAACGCGGTGAAGTTGTTATTGGGTCGGTGTTGGCTGAACGTGGCAAACTAAAATTGGGAGACGAGATTCAACTTGAAAGTCCGAAAGGGATCGTGCCTCTAAAAATATGCGGGATCGCTAACGATTACATGAACGCCGGATTGACCGTGTATATCCATCGACCGATTGCCGATCAATATTTTGAGATCGAAGGTTCTCACTTGGCGATTATTGATATTATTCCAGGTCAGATTGAAAGCGCAGAGAAGGAAATCAAGCGACTATGCGACCAAGAAGGGCTCATTTTTTTATCGCAAAAAGAATTGTTAAAGATCGTTAGGTCCAAAGTGGATGGCATTGTAAATGGATTGTGGGCCGTCCTAGGACTGTGCAGCCTTATCGCCGCCTTTGGATTGGTGAATACGCTTACGATGAGCGTTTTGGAACAAACGGCGGAAATTGGAATGCTTCGTGCCGTTGCCATGACTCGCACCCAAGTCCGCAAGACGGTATTTTCACAAGCCGTCTTCATGGGACTGATTGGGCTTATCCCGGGTGTACTCGCTGGACTCCTCATTGCATATTTGTTGGCCCTGTCGGTTCTTCCGACGACAGGACACGCCATTACTTTCCAGTTCCGACCCTGGCTCGTCTTTGGAAGTTTGGGGCTCGAACTTCTCGTTGTCCTTCTAGCCTCACTTATTCCGGCCGAAAGAGCCGCGCGGATCCCTGTCGCTCAGGCCATGCAATATCAATAATGGCGGTTATGCGGAGTTGCTAACACTAAAGGTCATCGGTCTCTCACCACGTAGCCAACAGCGCCACATTTCCGAATATGCCGACTCGATTCGCCTAGCATAAATCTGGCCATCGAAGCAAGTTGATACAGCCAACTCACCTTGCAGCTTGGCTTGGCATGCTTGAAGTGCATTGGGGGCCTTTGCCAATCGAAGTGCAATCTCTTCGTACTCTTGATCGGAGGAAGCAATCAATTCTTCCATTTTCAGCGTCTTCAACAAACTACCCGCCACGCGTGAGACAAAGCTGTTCCCGGCCAATGTAATAAGCGGGACCCCCATCCGCAGAGTATCGCTGGCCGTTGTATGGGCACACACCGGAAAAGTATCCAGGAACAAATCCATCGCCCGATGGCGTGCAAGATGCTGGTCGTGTGGGAGTTGTGGGGCAAACACCAAACGGGCTGGATCCACTCCATGTTGTTTCGCGAATTGGCGAAGATTTTCTACCATGTGTGGGTTGAACTCGAGCAACCAAAGAACCGAATCCGAGACCGACTCTAACAATCGCATCCAGATCGACATCATGGACGGCGATAATTTGTAGCTATTATTAAAGCACCCAAATACAAAGCCTTTTTCAGGCAGCCCTAGCGAAGAACGACTTGGACATGAGGCTGCAATCTGCATCTGCCGATCATTCGGTTGATAGCAACTTGGCATAAGCGCGAGGGCTTCGGAATAACCTGCGTACAGAGAAGCCGGAATGACAAAGTGGTCGGCAACCATGTAGTCGATAAACTCAGCTCCGGTTGTCCCGGGGAAACCGAGGAAGCTGACCTGAATCGGAGAAGGACGATGGGCGAAAACTTCCGGCCGACCATCGGCGGTAAACCCTTTGAGATCAATCAGAATATCAATTTCATCCTGCCGAATTTGTGCCGCCAGGTCCAGGTCGCTCAGCGTCCAGACCTCGCGAAAGTGATCGAAGGACTGTTTTATTCGACTGTGACTGAAGCTCCCATCTCCCGGCGAACATGCATATCCAAACGTCTCCCATGCGCCACGGTTATGCGATTCCAACATCTCCGTTATCAACCAAGTCGTCGCATGGTCTCTGAAGTCTGCTGAGACGTATCCCAGTCGGATTTTCGTATGATGTTCACGCTGCGAAGGAGTTATGGCGGGTTCCATTCGCGGAATGCGACTATACGTTTGGCTCCATTGCTGAGCGCACTTCAACTGTTGTTTGGGGGTCGTCGGATGAAGCAAGGTAAGAAACGCGAAGGGTCGTACCGGGTCGGCGTTTGGAGTATCTGAATCGACAGCATCGACAATTTTTCTTGTCAATTCATCAATGTTCGACCATTCGCAAAGCACCTGAAGCTGATTAGTAAGACCGATTGGGCTATGTTTAGACCCAAGCTTGTACGCTTGCCAGTATGCGTTGACAGCTTCCCGAGTTTGACCAACTCGTTGGTGAACCGTACCGAGCAGGTGATGGGCCGTAGCAAAATCTGGGCGCAGCCGAATCGCTGCTTCAAACAATGGAATCGCGTCGAATGGATGTCGCCGATGATTCGCTTCTGTTCCAAGCATCACCAAAGTATTAGCAAGATTGCGAACAGCCTGAGGAAAGTCGGGACGAAGTGACAAAGCCTGTTCATACGCTTCTCTCGCTGCTTTGTAATCATGATTGCGAATAAAAGCATTTCCGCGGACAAAGAAGTCTTCTGGACTCAGTTGAACGGATGTCGTTTCGAGCGAAGCTGAATTTTCAAAATCTCGCCAGATAGACTCAAAGACAGATTCAAGTTTTCTCGCAAATGCTTTACCGTCGTAAAGTTCGCCATGTTTGGCCTGCTCTAGCAAGTGACTTCGAATTGCGTGACGACGTTCTGGGTCATTTGCCAAAGCAATGATGATCGATTCGTACGACGCATGATCGCGAGCAACGAGTTCCGGTAAGCCTACTGCATTCAAGAGACTGGCTGCAACACGACTGATCATCGACTCGCCAAGCATTGTGACAATTGGGACCCCCACACGAAGCGCATCACTGGCCGTTGTATGCGCCACGACGGGAAAGGTGTCAACAAATATGTCTGCAAGTCGTTCACGGGCTAAATGCTCGCGGGTCGGAAGCATTTTGGAAAAGATAACTCGCTCTTGTAGAATGCCTCGATTGGAAGCTTCGCGACGAAAATTACCTTCGATCCAGTCGTTCCATGCTATTAGCCACAAAACGCTCTTCGGAACGCTCTGTAGGATACGTGCCCAGCTATCCATGATCGCGGGGGTAATTTTGTAGGCGTTATTGAAGCAGCAAAGGACTACCGCGGCGTCAGGGAGTCCACAGTCAGCCCGCGTAGGTAATTTCGGATCGATGTCGGCTTGACGGTCGTTCGGTTGATAGCAGCCAGGAACATGAATGATCTTTTCAACAAAGTTCGCCTGTTGATCAAGCGGCAATATCACCGAATCAGCAATAACATAGTCGATAAAATCGACGGCCATCGTCCCGGGATAGCCGAGAAAGTTCACTTGAATAGGAGCCGGACGCATCGCCAAAATGTCGGGGCGTGCTTGCGATGTATAGCCCTTCAAATCAATGAGAATATCGATTTTATCGTGAGCTATTTGCTCGGCAGCACTTCGATAGGTTAGCTTTTGGATTTCGCGAAATTGATCGAACGCATCGATCATCCGCGCTCGGGTCGAGCTTGCATCATCCGGGCCATAGGAATATGCAAAGACTTCAAACCGTTGGCGGTTATGGCTTTCTATGAGTTCTGCAATGAGCAAACTCGTTGCGTGAGCATGAAAATCGGCTGATAAGTATCCAAGCCGAATCTTTTGACCAATCGTCTTTGCGTTTCGTCCCCGATTTCGTGAAAGATTAAGAGCATCGATTTTCGAGAAGAATACGCGAGCCGCTGTTTTCGTGGCGACTAGCTGTTGATGCGGCGTCGTGGGAATAGGAAAGCTGATAAAGTTGAAGGGATCGACAACATGCAAGGGACTCGTTGGGGACAGCGTGTCGAGCGATCCGATAACGCGTTGCGCAAGTTCGTTCGTTTCATCCCAAAGACCAAGCTGCTGACGGACGTGAACGAGGGCTGTCGCGGTAATAATATAGTCCGGTCGCAACTGATACGCTTGTCGGTAGGCTGCTTCGGCAGACGGAAGCTGACGAATCGAAAGGAAAAGATTTCCTAGGTTGAAATAGGTTTCAGCGGCCGAGGGGTGTATCGCTAGACTTTGTTGGTAAGTCTGAATTGCGAGTTCCGTTTGCCCACTCTGTTGCAGCGCGTTGCCCAGATTGGTCATGGCATCAGCCCAGCCAGGACGCGTTCGGAGGGCCGATTGAAAGGCTTCGACTGCGAGCGTTGTATCTCCTTGGTCGGAATAGACACAGCCTAAATCTAAGTAAGCTTGCGAAAAACCAGGCGACAATCGAATCGCATTTTGAAACAATTCAATAGCCTGGGTCGAATGGTTGAGATCGCGGTAACAAACTCCGAGATTGAAATAAGCGAGTGCAAAATCAGACTGCAGCCCGACCGCCGTCTGATAGGCACCAAGCGCCTGATCATAAAGCTTCAGGGCGCGATAACTATTGCCGAGGTCGTTCCAAGCATCGGCGATATTGGGTTGTGCTCGAACCACGAATTCCAGCTGATGCCTAGCCAGTTCGTGTTCGCTGATTGAGAAGAGCGTCTTTCCAAGATTGTGGCGAAATGAAAATTCGAAAGGGGCTAACTCGACTGCTCGCTGCAGCAATGGAACCGCTTCGCGAGACTGGCCTCGCTGCGTTGCGAGGACGCCCAGTCCGTGCCACGCATGCGCGTTCCCCGGCGAATGCACGATAATCGACCTGTAATCCGATTCAGCCTGATCCAGTCGACCGGCGACATGGTGTTCCGTCGCCCGAATGAGAATCGCGGAGAGAAGCTCCATACGTGTTTGGGGGGTTTTAAAGCGATACGCCTCTTCGTTCAGCGAGGCTGCGCATGGCTATTTCAAAATATGGGAACGGGACTTTTGGATTTCTGCGAATAGCCCAAATATACACCATGTTGACCATCGCCCGGGGAAGCGTACCTGAGTCAACTGCGGCGAGGACGGTATTCAAAAAAGCCTGCTGCTCTGGCAAAAACACCCTAAGTCCATTCTGAAGCTGATGCTTCAGTTCAACAGAATTCAGATCGAGCATCTGCTCGGCCAAGTTTGAGTCGAGCCCTTCCGCGCCGCTTTGAGCATCGGACGTCTGAGAACCCAAACTCATTAACATCCAACTCAATCCGAGCGCGAAACTTGAGCGACGAAAAACTCTAATTGACGAAATGGGCAATCGCATCTTAGAAAACATCCTTCTTCTGAGAGACCTTGAACCTGATCAATAGAAGATCCATTCGTGGGTTGCAAGATGTCACCATTTTGAAGACATGCCGTCCGCGATTTGAATCGAACTTTGCTCCGCTTTCCCGAACCCCCGCCCTGCCGTACTCCCCCAAAGCCTCGCAAACCAGCAAAATCGCTTGAATTGCCAAAATCGTTAACGTTTTTTCAGTTTTGGCATTAAACATGTATTGCTAGATCGACCAACAGATCAGGCGTTTTGGCGGAGATCGTCTCTAGCAGCATGATTCTTCGAGTGTGCTAGTGGCTTCGACGGTTCGAAGCAGAATTTGAAGGGAAGAGAAAATGGGCAAAATGGTGTTTTCGCAATTGGCAGTCTGCACGATGGCCGTGCTCATGGGCCTAGGAAGTTTTTTTGCTGGTCAAACAAGCCATGCGGCGACTAATCCATGGTCGCGAGCCATCGGAGAAGCCAAAGAGTTGCAATGGGAAACGAAAGACCTAAGAAATCGATTAAATCGACTCTACGCAGGAACTCCCGCAACCCAATTGTCCTGCTCACTCGATGAGTCCGCCTGTGCGTTGGTCGAGATGGTTCAGAAAGGAGCCGATCTTTATCAACTTCAAATGGGATTGCAAACGTTCAATAGCATTCTCGTTCAACTTGGTTATGCCGTCGCCCAGGATTGTCGAATCCACAGCGACTCAACAACCGTCAGACTCTTGAAAAATGTCGACAATCGCTATCGCTACCTCGTTACCGACCTGTCCAAGTGTCAGCTTCCTACTGTCAGTTGTCCAACCCATGGCACCCCAAGTTATTCCAATCCATGGGCGTCGCCTTCACCCTATCCAAGTTCGCAACCCGTGATTCCTCCTGGTTATAGCATGCCCCCAGTTATTCCCTTCGGAGGAAATCCGATTCCAAGTACTCCTCAGCAAGTTCCTCACTATTGGCAAGGATCTTTACCACCGAATAGTGCCTATCCCCGTATGTCATTCGATTTTGAACACAGTGAAAACCACCCTCATGGAATGCATCCGAGCGCGATTTCTTCGCATCAACAGGAACCAAACGGTCATCCACCTATCGCCGCCGAAATACTGAGTCTTCTGATTCAGCGAGCATCCAGTCGCTAAGTAAGGTTCCGAATCGAAGCCTCAAAGCCCTCAATGTCTCAATAACACTGATAAAACACAGAACACCTGTTCTGCGTTTTTTCGTTTCGAAACACGCACTCTTTCGAAGATCAATCTTGTTTTCAGATAACTCTTGCAAACTGAGCGCGAACTAATTGACCAAAGCCAACGTCGTCATGCTCAACCAAGCTTGACGAATTGGCTGCGGTAGACGGGCAGTCCATTCAGCCGCGTGCGACGTTCGAAATGAGTTCGATAGTCCATGCTATGTTCCGCTTCGCGCTCATCGACAAACTGCGGCCCAATCAGTTTTGTTGTCGCGGCGAGGAGTTCCAAGGTTGATTCGTAGTAGTCGAGTACATCGGTCCAAAAATGGAGGATACCATTCGGCTCGAGAGCCCGTTCAATTGCCTGAACCATCCGTTCATTCAGTACACGGCGTTTCTTGTGCCGAGCCTTCCACCAGGGATCGGGAAAATAAACATGGACAGCCGCCAAACGATTTTCCGGAACGTCGTGAGACATGACTTCCACGGCGTCAGCGTCAAAGAAGCGGCCATTCGGTATCTGCTTAGCTTCGAGGCGCGACTGAGCCAAAGCGCAGTACTTCGATGCCATCTCTATACCGATAAAGTACGTCGATGGATTCCGCTCAGCGACATCGATCATGAACAAACCTTTACCAGAACCAACTTCGAGTTCGATTCTGCTAGGTTGATTCATCAACGCCTGAAAAGCTGGCTGATCTGTGGGATTTTTAAAATAGGCTCGAGCAATGGCCATAGTTGCAGCTCGCGCGCATCGCGAACAAAAAAAGTTTACTTCGGTCGCTACACAATAGCTGTCGCTTCAGCCGGACTTTCATCAAACGGTTAAAAACCGCCGCGTTGCCTTTTCGTCCCCGTTTTGATTGCGGCCCCGATGGCACGCAAAACCCCCTCTTCGATCGCCATCCGCCAAACGACAACGTTCTCGGTGATCCGAGTATCAACGACAATCAGATCCGCTTCACTCATGTTCTGAGCGGCCTTTGCCATGGCATCGGTAATGGCGTTGGACGAAATCGTTTGGGCGTATTGGAAAATTGGAAGTGTCTCAATCCGCAATTCCATAGGCCGCTTCGGAACATTTGACTTACCAGCAACACGATCAAGTGCCCCCTTTAAGTTGCCTTCCGACCCGGGGCCCACGGCTGCATACAGCCCGGTGTCCGAAGTCGCGATGGCAAACTGAAGTTTGTCACCCAACATCTTCGATAATGCGGGACCAATCTTCGACAACACTGGGCCAATTTCAGCGAAGGGAATATCCTGCAATTGCTTTTGTATCGCCGCGTCATTCGCATCTGGAATCGCGATCGAACCAAGGTGGATATCAGCCTCTTTGTAAATGTAGTCATTAAACTTGATTTCCAAGCCGACTTTGGAATCGACAGAACTTACCAGTTTCTTGACCAAGCTTTCAATCTTTTTTCCATCGGCAACGCGAGCCCCAGCAACGATATTCAGTCCGCTGTCGAAGTTGATCGCCAACCCGCTATCGCTGACGCCTGAACGAATGTTGTCAAGGACGATCTGCTTAAGCTCACTTTTAATCGAACTGTCTAGTTCAATCTTGTTGTCTTTAAGTAGCTTTTCAAAACCAACATCGAAAAACATCGTGGTGGATTTCTCATACATGGAAATCTGTTCTGCGTCCAAAGATTCCGTCGCATGAAGAACAATTGCAGAATCCTTGGCGGGAAGTTCCAACATCCGCGACGGAGTCGAAGATGTCTTTTGAAGTCGCTTCGCGTAGGTGCAACCGGGAAGGAAATCGACCGCTACATCTAAGCCGATTTGCTTATCCGTTGGATCAATATAGAGCCCGACAATGAGCTGGTTGATACTCTTTAGCGATTTTTCCATCTCCTCTGTCTGCATCCGCTGAAAATCGAGTCCGGCCTTGAGGGCCTCAAGCTCTCCTTCGAGCGATTTGACCTCTTCGCTATCCGAAGACTTTGTCTTTGCCCGTTCTAGGCGTCGTTCCAACGTTGCTTGTTGCTGCAAAGCTGTTCGATCAAAGGAGTCTTTTATGGCGCCAAAGATTTCTTCCACTTGCTCCGGGGGAATACTCTTCGCGTCGACTCGAACGCCAATCTCGTAGTCGTTTGCAAGTCCGTTAATAAGTTCTTCAGGAACGACTTTCAGACTTTCAACAACTTCTTCTTGTTGGGATACGACGAGCCAATCGTTACGTTGTTTCATGAATACAGGGCGGCCTGCAATATCCATCGTGAACAAACCATCGCCCAAGTTTTCTGGCTCGCCAAAAGCAGTGAGACCTGCGAAAAACCCCTTCAAATCCGAGATTGGAAGAAGGACTGCAGGATCCGGGTTTCCGCTTGCATTGATCGTCACTGCAACGGCAACAGGTCGATTGCGATCGAGTCCCCGCGAATACATGTTGACCATCATCGAAGCCATGCCACCGATCTCATTCTGCTCGACCGCCCTCATCAAGTACAAAATTCTCGAAAGAAATCGCTCGACTTTGCTTGTCGCAATCAGAACGGCTGGCTGGTCTACTGCAACTTTTGGGAGTGATTTGTCTTGGGCCCGTGCATTATCGACGCACAAAATCCCCATCACCAACACCGCAAAAACAGGTGCAAGACGGTAGCTACGCATTTTTCTCATCTGATTCATTCCTTAGCCTTTAAATGAAGTCGGGTTAGCGAGTATTCCTGGCTAACCCGAGACTGTCACTTTTAGTATACCGATTTTGGCAAATCGCATCACGCCATAGACGGTTTAGCTATCGATCAACTCTTCTACCTCTTCCGCCTCGCTGACAACACTTTCTGGCCCCGTATATCCGCCCGTTGCCAAAACTTTCTCGCGAATTTCTTCGGCAATCTGAGGGTTCTCAATCAGGAAATTGCGTGCTTTTTCTTTGCCTTGACCGAGGTACGTCTCACCATACTTGAACCAAGCACCGCTTCGATTCACAATTTTGTGGACAGCTCCAAGATCCAAAAGGTCTCCTTCGTAGCTGATCCCGTTCGTGTGCATCATGTCAAACTCGGCGACACGGAACGGAGGAGCCACCTTATTCTTGACGATCTTGACTTTGACACGCTGTCCAACTTGTTCTTCACCATCTTTGAGGGCTCCAATTCGTCGAACATCAATTCGGCATGAAGCATAAAACTTCAGTGCGCGACCGCCAGTGGTGGTTTCCGGACTTCCAAACATGACGCCGATCTTCTCACGAATCTGGTTGATGAAGATGACGCAAGTTTTGCTCCTCGCGATGGCCCCGGTTAGCTTGCGCATCGATTGACTCATAAGCCGAGCTTGCAAACCAACGTGGGAATCACCAATTTCCCCTTCGAGTTCTTTCTTGGGAACCAAGGCTGCGACCGAGTCAATGATAATAACGTCGACGGCATTACTTTTCACCAGCATTTCGGTGATCTGCATGGCTTCTTCGCCACTGCTAGGTTGCGAGACGAGCAACGTTTCAAGCTGAACGCCTAGTTTCTTTGCCCAGGTTGGATCAAAAGCATGTTCGGCGTCAATGATGGCGGAGATACCTCCACCTTTTTGAGCTTCGGCCGCGATATGCAAAGCCAACGTTGTTTTACCGCTAGATTCCGGTCCAAAGATTTCAATGATACGCCCACGTGGTACACCCTTACCACCGAGCGCAATGTCAAGCGAAAGGGAGCCCGTCTGGATCCCTTCGATCGTGAGCTTGGAATCGCCGCCAAGCGGC
>JANOAI010000456.1:0-9696 GCA_031411055.1 Pirellulaceae bacterium | reverse complement strand
CTCGACCGCATGTTGAAAAAACGCAACATATCGACAACTTGTTGGCAACTTTCAACCTCGAGCCTCCCATTCTGCTTCGAAATGATTGGATGATGTTGCCTTCTCTCATCAAATCCTAAATTCTCTCTAAATCTTTTGCTTCTCGAACCTTTTCGACATAGGGTTCAAATGGCTCTCAACAGGAAACCGCTGCTGAGCCAATCACCATGTTTTGCACCTTGTTATTCGGTTACTAAAATCCTATGTCACGCTCGAAGCCCCTTCGTAACGTTAAGTCACAATCAACACCGCTCGGCGTCGATCAACTAGAAGCACGCATGCTGTGTGCGATTGATACTGCGATTACCAATCTCGAGTCTTTGGTTGGACCAGCGGATATCAGCGCCGCGACGGTAACGCCGGTTCGGAATGCAGCTCCAACAATTGCAAGAGCGATCACCGTAGCGAATGCGACCCAACCTATCTCGCGAAGCGTCAGCCTTTCAGTACTCGGCCGAGACGACGGAGCCGAATCATTGCTAACGTATCGTTGGTCGGTAACGAGCTCGACACAAGGCGCAACAGGGACTTTCTCCGCGAACCTCAATAATGCCGCCAAGAACACGACGCTGACGTTCAATAAAGCTGGGGCGTACGAAGTCCGCGTTACGATCGCGGATCGCGGAGGTCTGTCTGTGACAACATCGCTTCGCGTTACGGTTAGCCAAATTCTTACGAGCATTGAGGTTACGCCAGGAACGGCAACGGTTGCAGCAGCTGGTTCGCAGCAGTTTTATGCCCGTGGCTTGGACCAATTTCGATATGCGATGACGACGCAACCGACGTTTGCATGGTCCACCAACGTTGGTTCGATCACCTCCGCTGGACGCTATACTGCTCCGAACGCGGCTGGAAACGCTACGATTACGGCTCGAAGCGGGGTTATTACAACCTCAGCTCGCGTGACGGTTGGGGCTCCTACACCTACACCTACACCTACACCGAATCCGACGCCAACGCCAACACCGAATCCAACTCCTTCGCCGACGCCAAACGGTCTCACCGATTCGTCGATCCGATCGGCAGTATCGGGTTACCTCTCGGATCGTCAAATCACACGGACCGAGATGATTGCTCTATTGCGAAGTGCGGGCAACGACGGCAGCTTAAGCTCAGCCGAGCTGGCTGACTTCCGATACTTGGTCTCGAATGCCAGCAGTTTCGGGATTGTTGACTATGTGAAAGTTCTAACCAACAACGTCGTCAATAATAACGCCGCTAATGCCCGATATCTGGGAGCAGCAGCAGGCAATCTAACCGCTGGCAGTTCTTCGACGCTCTTGAACAACCTCGTCGATAAATGGTTCCTGGGAAGCGACCTTCCTGCGTTAGAAAGCGGGAGCCTGAGCTATCGGACTGTCGCTGGAAACCTCTTCAATGGTACGCCATCGACGGCGAATATGAAGCAGGGTGCGCTTGGCGATTGCTACTTTATTTCGGCCCTTGGAGCGATTGCTGATCGAACCCCGACAGCGATCAATAACATGTTCGTCGACAATGGTGATGGGACCTTCACCGTTCGATTCTATACGGGTTCCTATGGGATGTCTTACAATACGGATGGGACGATCAGCACTGGATTCCGATCGGGCACGACAAGCCTAGCAGATTATGTAACGGTCAATCGAAGTTTGGCAGCATATGCATCCGGTACGCTAGCACTTTCGGGTTCGGGATGGTCAGCAACCAATGCTTCCAACACTCTGTGGATCGCTTTGGCTGAAAAAGCATACGCTCAATGGAATGAAACCGGAAAGGCAGGACGCGACGTCGCTGCCAACAACTACAGTTCGATTTCCGGCGGTTGGATGGGCGAAGTCAGTGCTCAAGTACTCGGATACAACGCAACCGAGTACGTGCTGGCTAATTCTCAGCAATCATCGCTTACCAACGCACTCGCTGCGAATCGAGCAGTCACTATCGGTACAAAGAGCGGAGCTACGGTTGGCGGTCTCGTCGGGGGGCACGCTTATGTTGTGTCGTCATACAATGCGAACACGAACAGCTTTACGCTCCTCAATCCGTGGGGCGTTTCGAACCCGACCCCGTTAAGCTGGACACAGCTTGTTTCTGCCTGCGACTGGCTCTCGGTTGCGAACCCTTCGAATTCGGCTGCAATCGCTCGGAATGTTAGCGGCGGTCAAGTTCTCAGGAGTGGAGCCGATTCCATCAATGTCTTAAGCTCCGTACCCGTCTCGTTCGTGTCGTCCATAACGATCTCGACCGGCACGGTAGTCAGTGAAGTGAGCCGAAATGATCGCGTATCGATTGCCGAAGATGAGGTCTTCGCTCAAGTAGAGAGCTCGGATGATTCCAGCGACCTCGTTGCAGCCGATATCATCGACTTAGTCGCAATTGAAGCCAATGCTGACTACCTGTCGGAACTCATTGACACCGCGTTGTCCGATGCCGACTTCCAAGATTGCTCCGCGTTCGAGTTTGCATAGTCGTGAAGATAAGGGATCTCTGCACGAGGTCCATCATTTCAGGATATGTGCGTTCGAAAGGATTCCTTTTTCGATTGCTTGAGAGGTCGCTATCTGCGATAGCGGTGGATGGATCTGCAAAAAGGGTGAGAGCATGCCATGCGATGTTTTCACTTGTCACTCCAGAATTGTGGTTACATTCCCCGGGCTGAAAGGCCCGACCTCTCTTGCAAACGAAACTTACTGATGAACACAACAATGCGTACAAGCGAAAAACATGGGAGGGTTTTCTTGAGCCTGAGGAGCACGCCGGTTCCATGGGGATGGTCGGTTGGCATCTCAGGCTCGAGATTACCCTAAATACATCGGGACGGTTGGCCTCATCGACTCTTCGCGACTGACTGCGGCTGGACTCTCCGCGGTCTGAGTCGTGAAGCGTTGATGGGGCCGTGCTGAATGCTTTCATGAGCCACGTCAATCCGGGTCATCGAATCCAGTCTGCCAAGCGGGACGGATTCGCGAGTCGGACGTGCTGCTCCCTTTGGAGAGGCCGTGTTTTCGAGTCGGTGAAGCAATTCGGGCATGCTACCCAGTCGTTCAATGCTTAATCGAAGGTCTTGCGCGTTAGGGGTTCGTTGCGCTAAGACACGAGGATCCCGGACGTCGGCAGGGAATTCGGCTTGTCTGGCAAGCAAATAACTCGATTCATCGAGGGGTTGGTAGGATCCGGAAAAGTAAAGAAACCGCTGAAGCCAGCGGTCAGTCGCCAAGCCTAGCTGAGCCGATTCGGCTCGGACGAGATAAACGGATTTCAATTGACTGTTGCGACGGAGCCACGTCTCGATTTTGCCGGTTGGAAGATGAAGCGAGAAGGTCGTTTTGCGGCCAGCTTCATTGGCGACATCGATAAATCCTCCTAAGCGTCTCGCCATCGACGCAAGGCCCGGCGGGAGTTTCCAATCTTCGGGGCGACCACCGGCAAAGTCCCGAATCAAGAATGCAATCCATTCTTGACGAGGGTCGGGGCAACGGATTTCGAATTCAATTCGGCTTTCGCCGGCAGATGCTTGCTTACAGTCATTGATCAGCTCAACAACGACTTCGCGAATCGAGTCTGGGTCGCTCCAAATTCGATCCGGTTGGCGATCCAGGATTGAATCGAGCCGTATCGCAGTGTGTAGAAGGTCGGTTTGCCAACCTTCTATGGACGAATGAAGCCACGGAGAGAGTGCGAATGATCGAAACCAAACGTTCTCTAGCGGGCGGAGAGTTGGCGACCGAATCAACACAAGGACATCTCGTATACTATGCAATCCTCAGTCGACGTGAGGCTGCGCGTTTCCCAAAATGACAGCCCCGTCTACAAAGGCTGTCCTCGCTTGGAAGATCGGATTTTGAACATAAGAAAATGCAAGCAAATCACAGCGGTGAAGATTGCAACGATCCCAGCTGATGAAACCGCGTAAAAACGTTCATCGCGAGTTCAATACGATCTGCAAAGACAACAAATCCTACGTCAGCGGAATCTTCATACCGTCGTAGCCCATACGAACGTTGCTTGGCAAAGACGCATTGGTGTCGTTGTAGTCGAGTTCGTGAGAGGTGTGGGTTAAGACTGTCAGCTTTGGTGCAAGACGCTCAACCACTTCAAGAGCTTCTGGGATGCAAAAATGGGTCGGATGTGGCTGATAGCGGAGGGCTCCAAGAATCAGCACATCGAGCCCAAGGAGTTGCTTCATACTTTCCTCCGGAATGGAATTAACATCGGTGCAATAGGCGATGTTTCCAATGCGAAATCCAAGCACCGTGAATCGTGGGCCATGGTTTAAGCGAATGGGTTGAATTTTCGCCCCGAGGACTTCAAAGGGACTTTCGGAAATCTCGATTACTTCCAGCCTCGGGGCACTTCCTGGATGGGTTGGAGTGATATCAAGAAAGGCGTAATCAAAGGCACGAAAGATCCTGTCGCGAACTTTTGCCTCGCAAAACAACGGAACCGCATGCCCTAGCCGAAACGGAAAAAGGCGTAGATCGTCGAGGCCGTGGATGTGATCGGCATGCTCGTGGGTGAAAACGACTGCGTCGACATGCCCGATTTTTTCACGAATCAGTTGCAAACGGAGCTCAGGGGAGGTGTCGATGAGGAGATTTCCGCCTGGAAGCCCAAATATGACCGAACACCGGGTACGTTTATTTTTGGGATCATCGCTGGTGCAGACAGGACAGCCACATCCGATCATAGGAACGCCTACCGAAGTCCCGGTCCCCAGGAAAATCATCGATCCTTGGATGTTTGTGTCTAAAAAAGGCTTACTCAAATTGGCTCCGGGCGATACGCTCGTTTTTCAAGCCCCACATCCTGCAGCGAGGCTTGTGCCTATAATATCCAACACCGGCACAATCGTTTAGCCCTACCCTTCCATTCCGAGAGATTACAATGCCAAACCCTCAACTCGGACCAGCCCGTAGAAGCGAATGGTCCGCTATCCAATTTGCAGTTTTTTTCGGAGTTCTCGGAGCTTTGTTCGCTTCTAACTCGCTCGCAGACGAACCCCCCAAACCAGAAAGCCAAACGATGAAACTTGCAACCTTTGGAGGCGGATGCTTTTGGTGCACAGAAGCGGTGTTCCAGCGATTGAACGGTGTCACGAAGGTGGTCTCCGGCTACAGTGGCGGTCATGTCGAAAACCCTACTTATGAACAGGTCAGCCACAAAAAAACGGGACACGCCGAGGTGATCCAGATTACCTACGATCCAGCCTTGGTCCAGTACAAAGAGCTACTGGAAGTCTTCTGGAAAACCCATGACCCCACGACCAAAAATCAACAGGGAAACGACATCGGTCCTCAATACCGATCCGTGGTCTACTACCATGATGAAGAGCAAAAAGAGCAGGCTGAGTTCTATAAGAAGAAGATCGACGACTCGAAGTACTTTCGGAAACCCATTGTTACTGAGATCGAACCCCTCAAGAACTTCTATGTGGCTGAGGATTACCACCAGAACTACTTCAACCTGAATGGCCGCAACCCATACTGTCAGGCTGTCGTTGCTTCCAAAGTCGCCAAGTTCAAAGAAATCTTTGGGGAAAAGGCCAAGGACGAAGCCGCCGTGCGGGCAGGAAATTGATTCGATCGATTCAATGTAAATCAAAGTGAAAAAAGCTTGAACGCTCCGGTTTGACGGTACGAACAAACGAATCTCCACGAAGGAGGCTGAACACTCCGACGCAGGGTCTTAGTTAAGTGCGGAAAGAATAAGGCGGAGCGATAGACGGCTTTGTTCATACGATCGGGTAGGGCATGACTTTGCCATCGAGCGCTGCGACCAAGTTCTCGGCCGCCATCATTGCCATTTTATTGCGAGCCACCTCGGTGGCTGAACCAATATGCGGCAGAATCAGGCAAGAGCTAAGCGATCGAAGCGCTGAATCATCGGGCAGCGGCTCGGGGTCGGTCACATCAAGACCGGCAGCAAACAGCCGGCGATGTTTCAGCGCGTCAAATAGTGCCGATTGGTCGATGATTCCTCCACGTGCGGTATTCACCAGCACCGCGGACTCTTTCATGATCGCGAAATTTGCTTCATTCATCAAATGCTTGGTCATCGGATTGAGGTCTGTGTGAAGACTCACAAAATCCGACTCTCGTAAGAGTGTTTCGAGCGAAACGCATTGAGCGTTAAGCTCCTGATCAACGTCAGGCTTGGTCGAACGAGCAGTGTAAATGACTCGCATCTTCCAGCCGCCATAAAGCCTTTGCGCAACTGCACGTCCAATTCGCCCCATCCCAACGATTCCAAGGGTACGCCCTGACAAGTCCTGTCCGATTAACCCTAAAGGCTCCCAGGTTTTCCATTCAAGTCGACGAACTTGATCGATCGATTCTTGGAAGCGACGAGCACATGCCAAAATCAAGCCCACCGCGATATCGGCCGTAGCGTCGGTTAAAACATCGGGCGTGTTTCCAACTTGAATGCCACGGGACTCGGCTGCCTGGACGTCGATGTTGTTGTATCCGACGGCGAAATTTGCAATCGCTTTAAGGGACGAACCCGCAGCTTCGAGCAGCGGCTCATCAATCGTATCGCTCAGGAGACTCAACAAGCCATCGGTGTTTTGAACACGCTGGAAGAGTTCTTCGCGCGATGGCGGAAGATCGCCTCCCCAAACGTCGACGTCAAATTTGGAACGGAGTAGGTTAATTCCGCACTCAGGAATTCGACGGGCGACAAAAATTCGTTTTCGCATCCCCGAGTTTTATGCCAACCTGTCGTCGACTTCAATTCCCAATCAAGCATCCCATAAAAAAGCCTTTGCACGTTCGATCGCAAGATTGGGCGACAGAATAGGTTTAGCTGGAAAGTCCCACTTAGAATCAGCTGAACGGCGTTAGCCCAATGCCATCTACGTTCGTAGCCGAACAGCGCAAGCTGTCCGGTGTATTTCGTATTTTGCTTGGTTTTACGTCCAACCAAGAACCGGGCGGCTCGCGCCGCACCGCTAAAGTAGATGGCATTGGGCGTTAGCCGCGGTTCTTGCAATGAAAACCGTGGCTATCACCAAAACGGCTACTGGTTTCGAAAACATCACGAATCATTAGGAATTTGCCTCAAAGTGGCGCTGCCCGGTTAGTCTCTGTTTCTAAACAATCCAATAGTCGACTTTTGCTCCGCGCGAATTCTGTCTTTTCCGCTCTTTCGCGAAGAGGCTGTGATTTTTCTGAGCGCGAGACGATTAAGGGGATCGGAGATAGCGCTATCGTCTCGTTACGCACGCTGCCGCCGCGGAGCCACGGGCGACATTGAAAAATCACAGCCTCGGAGCGAACGACGACATTAGAAACAAAGCCAAGTCTCAAACCTTGAACTTGCGTATATGCGTCACTCCGAGATGCGCGTTAATCGCGTCTCGGACGACGCGACAACCTGTTCTGAAACGATGCCTAGTTATTTGGCGTTGGACGTAAACCTAATTGAGCTGGTTTGGCCGTGGTTTGAACCGGTCGAGGATGTTGTCGACGATCATTGGATTTAGATAGTTCGTCGATCAATAAATCGCGAAAGGTCGGATCGTTCGGATGCTCGGCGTTCGGATCAGGCGACCCGCTAGTCGAAGTCGAGGCTGTGTGGTCGGGTACTTCGGCCACCGCTATGTTGGATGAATCGCCGACGACTGTTTCACCCTCGGATTTAAGTTTGGCGATAACCTTTTCATCAAAGAAGATTGGGGCTGGGCGCGAACCACTCGTTGCGACGACCGAAACTCCAGCTAGCGCTCGTTCGATTCTAGTCGGGTCCACTTTCGGTTGGGGGCTATGGGAGGCATGATGCATATCTGCTTGTAAATCCGAGGCATCGTTGAGAAGCGTTGCGCTCGCGGCCAAGGTGCTCGTCACGAGGTCTGCTGGTGTTTTTTCTAAAACGCTTCCAGTCGGCCGGTCATTTTGGCGACGCCCCACGTCTGAGGCTCGACGACCAAAACGCCGTTCACTTGGACTAAGAATGAACACCAGAGCAAAACCCAAAAGCAAACCTGCGAGAGCACAGCCACCTGCGATCGTGGTTCTTCCAGGCCCGACCGGACGCTCGGAAACAGTCGGTTCTTCGAGCTTCGAGATTAAACTCGTCGAAGTTGAGGCATTACCAGTAGCTTCAATTTCGGCAAGTTCGCGTTCGGCGGTTTCCAAGATTGTCGTTCGCGATTTTATTTCGGCGACAAGATTGGCATACTCGGCTCGATGTTCGGCAATGTTATTGAGTTTTAATTCTGTTTCTTGCTGAAGTCCATGAAGTCGGCTTAGCTTTTGTTTGCTGCCATCGATCTCTTGTTGCAAATTCGTTCTGGAAGCTTCAAGCTCAGTAACCAACCGAATTTGAATTGAATCCTGCGTCCGTCGAGCGGCTTCTAAGAGAGGATGGAATTCGGTAAATTTCCCCGAAAGTTGTGACGAATTGAGAGACGCTTCGGCATAACCTTCTCGAAGGCGTTTCAATCCGGGTTGGGACATAATTACACTGGAAGGTGCAACGACAAAGGCAGCCGGATCGCCAATGGCCTCTTCCAATAGCGACAAATCGTCAAGCTGCTCTTGGAGTTTTGTTTCGGCTGTCCGAATTTCCGATTTCAGCTGATCAAGGTGGATCCGAGAGGTACCGCCGCCCGCGATCATGTCAGTCATTCCTCGCAGATCGCTAAGTTCAAGACCAGCGCTACGTTCGATTTTCTGCACTTGCTCGGTAGTTTGCTTTAAATATTCTCTCGCCAAATCGCGTGCATGAACTAATTCGGTTCGAAGGCTTTCGGCTCGATTCCTTCGAACTTCTTGCAATCGTGTTTGTAAGGCATCCGTCAGGGTGCGATTGAATGCCAATGCACGTTCAGGCGTCGATTGCTTTACATCGAGGTAAATGACTTCTGTGGCCCCGAATTCGGCACCTTTCGGCGCCCGAATCGCAATCAATGAGTTGGCTGTCGATTTCACGGCACCAACGGACGGCCAATTATTTTCTTTCCACGGGAACCAAGACGGTTCTGGACCAACGGCCTTCATAGCCGCCGCAACGACCTGTTCGTGTCGAGCTACTTCAAGAATTGTTTCCTGGGCGGCCTTCATCTGTTGATCAGAATCAAAGCGACCGACGCGTAGCGATGCAGTATTGGCTTCGTCGCGAACAAGTAACGCTTGGCTTGAAAGCCACAAATCTTTCTTTAGGCCATAAGCGTAAATGCCCCCGAATAATCCCGAGACGACGCAAGCACCAACCCACAGCGGCATCCACGTCAGGAGCGTATGAGCGATAGCCTTAATGTTTTGGTTCAAGATAGGGCTAGGCATTACTTACTCATGGTCAAGCATCAATTGTCCGCGAAAGGAATTCGCTTACAAAAATGCGCCATAAAAAGGGAAGCAGAACCTAAATTTGTAGCGAGCAACCAAATTTGCATCGAACTTGTAATGATTGTGCGGAAGCTTCCGGAACGGGTGCCGATCAGAGTTTTGTTCAAGTGGGCTCAATTTCAGTTGTTTCGCTGGACAATGCCAGGTTGACTCCAAATTCCGAATGATTTGCGAGGTTTGCAAATCCATTAGCCGTTTTGGCGTTAGCCACGGTTTTCAGTACAAGAACCGCGGCTAACGCCCAATGCCATCTACTTTCCTAACTTCACCCTCCCTTTTGGGAGGGTCGAGGAGGAGGAACGACGACGAGGGGAGGGAATATGGTCACGAA
>JANOAI010000455.1:0-12313 GCA_031411055.1 Pirellulaceae bacterium | reverse complement strand
TCGCCCGTCTCTTCGTCGTGTGAAAAACGGCTCGAATAGGTGTTCCAGCACTTCTTCCGTCATGCCGCAACCGTTGTCTTCGAGAACGATGTGGAGCCAGTTCGCATCGGTTTGAATCGCTATCTGAACCAGACCATCGGTTCGGTCAGGTGACAACGAATCGAGTGCGTTGGTCAGCAGATTGAGAACCACTTGCTTCATCTCTTGTGGGCTTGCCCACGCCGTCGCATTGGCACAGGGTTGGAAATCTATTTTGTGAGCTCGATACTGCCCAAGATGCCTGACCATCGCGATGACATCTTCGATCAATTCGGACATGTCGATCGTCTGCTTGCGTTCAGCTTGGCCAAGCCGCGAAAAATCGAGCAGGCGCTCCGTAATGCCTTTGCAACGAAAGGCTTCGTCTTGGATTCGTCGCAAATAGTTTCGCAATGTATCAAGATCGAGCCCAACCTCCGTTTTTCCTGGTTCGGATTCTGCTGAGTGGAGAATGCGGTGCAGTCGACTTTCTAAGGCTTCCGCGCTCCATGCAATCGAAGCCAGCGGATTGTTGATCTCGTGAGCGACTCCCGCCGCGAGGAAACCGACGCTAGCCAGTTGTTCATTGCGAATCACTTCGCGGCTGCGATCGCGAACTTGGTCGTTCAGGTCGTGTTGGATTTTTCGAAACTCTTCGGTGGCTTTATTGATGGCGGCAGCAAGCTCGGCCAACTCGTCTTGACTATCCATTTCAATGCGATGGTTAAACTGTCCACCGGCGACTAATCGAGCGCCATTGAGCAACTCCTTGAAGGGTTTGATCACGATGCGACGCGCGAAGGTGAGCACGCCTAGGATCAGCATGGCTGCAAAGGTGGTCGAACAGATAGTGAGGATGATCCAAGTTCGATAACTGGATCGTACTTCATCACGAAAACTTGCCATTCGACTCTGTAGAAACTTCGGCAAATCGTGAACCAATCGGTGTAGTTGCTTCAGCTTCTGCGCGTGAACAAGTTGCGAAGTGACGTCAAGCCGTTCGGCCATCGAGGGTTTTACAGAAATCTCGTCGAGCAATCGACTTATCTCGCTGACCATTTGCTGTTCATGGCTTCGATCGGCGAGATACTTGTCATTGCCGAAGGAATTTTGAAGCTGATCTTGGTAACGATCGAGAATACTTTGAACGCGGGCAATTTGATGTTGAATACCGTAGTCGCGTTTATCGCTCGAGAGTTCGACGTCATCGGGCTCATCCAGAAGCGGTGAGCGAAAATTATGAAAGCTATCTCGCCAATCTTCAAAGACACTGGCCGAACGTCGGCCTGATGATTCAACGCGGCGCTGGGTAATCGCAAACCGTAAATCGTCTACCGCTTCCGTTAATTCGGCTGTGGTGGGGAGTTCAGCCGCGCGGTTGCTAACCGTCGCCGCCAAGTCACGATAGGCAAAGACGCCGCGAAAACCGCTGTAAGCCAACACCAGTACGGCGCACGCTAAAACCAGCATCGCATACAAGAGTTTTTTCCGAATGGGCTGTGTCGATCGCATACTGGATCTAGCTATCCTCGATAAACCTTGCGCAACATCCAAAGACCAAACACCATGAACAAGCCATTCGCCAGCCAAGGGCTGCTCACATGCCAATCACCATTTTTGGCTTTGTCGGTACCGAGAATGAACAATGGATAATAGAGAATGAGGATCGGCAGGAAGCAAACGCCAAACGTGATGATGTAGTCGGCGCTTTTCCAGTAAATCGCCACTGGAATTCCAAGAATGACAAAGCAGAAACAGCTAAAGCCCTGGGCCCAGCGTCGCCAAGGTTCTGCTTTGAGGCGGAGCATTTTGTTACCGCCATCGATAACAAACCCCCGAATATTTTCAGCTCCTGAATCTTGAAGCCAACCTAAACGACCGGACGCCAGCGCCAACGAGCATCTCGCCAATAAACGCGACTGCTGTTCGTCAATTTTTTTGCTGAGGTCGCGTTTTTCTGGACCAATAGCGCGCAACGGAATCATAGACGCACTGAAGGATACGCTTCGCTTTTGAGCGGCTTCTGAAAGAGGCATTTTGATTTGCTCGGTCCCGCTGCCCCCGTCGAACCGAAAGGTGGTACCCCGATCCGAGTCGGGATTTTCAAGCTCAATCAACAGGCACTCATCCGCAGCCGACAACGAAATCTTGGCGCGATCCGCGCTAATAACAAGTGGCGTTGCTTCCAAACCATACATGATGATCGTGGGTTTGATCAACCAACGACCTTCAACATCACGAACGTGAATCGCCATCTTTTCAGAACGATAAGAATGGTTTTTACCAAGCGTTGCGTAGACCGTTTGTTCGACCGAATGGAGAAGGACACGCTGAATCCCTGGGCCTCCCCAAGATACGGCTAAATCAATGGTCCATACGGCCACGGGACTCAACAAAAAGGCAAAGATCAAAGTGGGCGTCACGACACTCGCGGGGTGGATCCCGACACTCTTGACGGCGATGATCTCATTGTCGGCGGACATTCGACCATAAACCGTACAGACGGCGAACAAGAGCGAGGTCGGGATCGAGAATGAGAGTGACATCACCGAGGCATACGGCAGCATGCGAGTAAAGGCCTCAATGCCAAGTCCATGAGAATGGAGCGAGTGCAAAACGATTCCGAGCATGATGAAGCTGGTCAAACCCAACAACATCATTGTGAAGAGTTGGATGACTTCACCGAGAACATAAATCGTGAATCGACGTGGCCAAAACATTCCTGGAGGATAGCGATCTCGTTTTGGTAGCGAAACATCGATTCTGCTCGGCCATTCGAAAGCTTGAACACCCTCGCCGGAGCTTAGCTGGATAACGCCACGTTGGACTTGATAATCGATCGCAACCCTGTTGGAGTACAGACTTTAGGCGCCGAGCACCTTGGATGCGCGAAAAGCGGCTAAAGAGACGGTCCGGCTTAGAACGATTGAATTTACTGGGTATTTGTAACCTCTCCCGCTTGCGGGAGAGGTCGGACGCGGTAGCGGCCGGGTGAGGGTCTTCTCCTGCGCCACGGAAAATGCGGCACTCTCCCGGGCCTGAGAGCCCGACCTCTCCCACGAAGACGTGGGCGAGGTTACGCGTTAGCGGCACGACCGCTGTAGAAACGAAACCGTTGGTGCTGGCCAATTAACTTTTGCGAGCTAACCGAATCTGCTTCATCGATTGGATGATGATTTGAACATAGAGGGTAAAGGCCTGGGCAAATTGACGGTTCCTCTTGGCCGATTCGGCTGCCGCCAGTGTCGTTTCGATAGCATTCTTTGCTTCGACCCAGTTGTTTTCGTTGGCCGCATCGCGAAGGGCTTGAATCGTCCCGTCGAGACTATCGATCAATATCGCATCTGGTTGACATTCATAACGACGATAAGGGCCGCGTCCGAAATGCCCCTTATTGTCGAGTACCGTCTCTTGCTCTTTCGGAGCGGCAGCAAATCCAACCACGATCGACAAAATCCCAGCAACCAAAGCCCCCAAAGCAATTGGCCAATGACCTGCCAGTAAAAGAATGATCGCGCCCAGGAAACATATGGCCGCCCCAATTCCGTAACCGATGGGGAAGCTCAATCGCTGGCGTTCGGAACGATTGGGAATCGTGTCGTCGTCCGGGTTCGTTGCAATTAGTGGAGAAGCGATCTCGACGATTACCAAGCTAATATTGTCAGGGCCGCCGCGCAAATTGGCCAAGTCAAGCATACCTTGAGCAGCATCGTCGGTTGAGAGATGTTGCAGAAAGACGCCAATCTCATGGTCGGTCAACTGTCCCGATAAACCGTCGCTGCATAACAAAAACCGATCGCCAACTCGCAAATCGATAGGTCCTTCAAGATCGACAACCACGGAAGCGTTTGGACCAAGCGAACGGGTAATGACGTTCTTGGGGATGGCTAAATCATGCAGGGCTTGTTCGCCTAATCCTCCCGCGGCTTGCATTTCCCAAACCAACGAATGATCAAAGGTTAGCTGTTCGAGCGACGAACCCCGCGAACGATAGACTCGGCTATCTCCAACATGAGCACACATGGCTCCTTCCGGTACAAGCACCAACGCACTGCACGTTGTACCCATGTTGCGGAATTCAATGTTTGCTTGACCACGACGATAGATCTCGTTGTTGGCTTCAATAAACGCTCGATGGAGATTCTCAGCCGGTTGCGGTTGCTGGTTTTTTTCGTAGTGATGTTGTACTAAATCGACCGCTAATCGACTTGCCAATTCACCAGCCGCATGGGCCCCCATCCCATCGGCCACGACGAACAAATGACCGGAGCGTTCCCAAGCAGCAATTCCGTCAGCTAAATGGAAAGCAAGGCTGTCTTGGTTGTTCCTTCGTCGCATGCCGACATCCGACAGCGCAGCAACCCGAACCGAGTCGATAAATCGATTGGAGGGATCGGGAGCGGATTCGTTCGGTGGAACTTGCGTCAAGATACGTAAGTAGCATGTCGGGGGTGGAGAGCAAAAACTGCTTGTCAGCTAGCATTCTAGTGCTTCGCGAATGCAAAGAACATGGGTTAGCGGTTGGCCGAGTTCACCGGCCAGCAGGGACTCCGCTTGGGCTAGCACATCGAGCGAATTCCGATTTTCGAACCGGGAAACTCACCTTGAGTCACACCAATCGAATTCGCTACCGTTCTCAGGGTATTTCGCCCCTACAGAATGATTTTGCCTGAACACGATCCAAGCTATGTCGAATGACCAATCTCGCCGACGAATTCCTATGCGTTCATCGCTTTGGATTGTCGTTGCGATTGCAATTGTCTCCTTCACGGGGTGCGTTCGTCGGAGAATGACGGTTCGAACCAGCCCACCTGGTGCGATGGTTTATGTCGATCACCAAAGCATCGGAACCACCCCAGTTTCAGCTAACTTCACTTACTATGGGACGCGACAATTTGAGATTATCAAAGATGGCTATCGGACCGAGAAGTTCTTGAGGAAATTCAATCCACCGTGGTACGAATGGCCCGTTCTCGATTTCATTTCTGAATCAGTTTGGCCCTTTGAAAAGCGCGATGAGCGAATTCTCGATGTTCAGCTCTCACCGGAAGTCATCGTTCCGACAGAGGCTCTAATCAAGAGCGGCGAAGAATTGAGGAGTCAAGCTTCGAAAGGGATCGCCGTTTCTGGACCTAGTTCGCAGCTCGTTATACCATCGGGTCCGACGCCTTTCATCCCTGCCCAAGGCACACCACTCAACCCAACGATCACCCCAACAGCGAATCCCAATTCGCCGATCTTCATTCCACCAGTCGGTAATTCGACCGGTCCATCCTTCTTTGATGTACCACCGATGAGTTTCCCTGCAACCCAAGTCGCCCCTGGATCGAGCTATCGCCAAGACCTTGGGAAGCCTTCTGTTTCTACGAGTCAAGAGAAATAGCCGCCATAACTTCTGAGGACTTCGGACTCGCCCGCTGCATCCACTGAGCAGATCGAATTCGTCTTCGAGAACCGTTTGATCATTTAACGGCGGTCGTCGTTTCCTCATGCTTGGCAGCGATCAGCATGTACAGAGCCGGAACAACGAAGAGCGTAAAGAAAGTTCCGACAATCATTCCGGCGACTAAGATGATGCCGATACTGTTTCGAGCTTCTGCACCTGGGCCACTTACAAATACAAGTGGCATATGCCCAAGCACAGTTGCGAACGAAGTCATCAACACGGGTCGCAACCGCGTTTGAGAGGCTTCGACGATTGCAGCCAACTTTTCTCGCCCTTGCTCTTGAAGCGTATTCGCGAACTCAACAATGAGAATTCCGTTTTTGGCGACTAAGCCGACAAGTGTAATTAAGCCAACTTGCGAATAGATGTTAATCGTCGTCAGATCGAGGAAGGTTAAGAGCAAGGCCCCTGAAATGGCGAGCGGTACCGATCCGAACAAGACAATCAAAGGGTCTTTGAAAGATTGAAACTGTGCGGCGAGAACTAAATAGATCAAAACTAATGCCACACCCAGTGTCCCCGCTAAGGCTGAACCTTCTTGACGAATCTGACGTGATTCGCCGGCGTAGTCGATGACAACCGAATCGTCGGCAACCTGTTTGACAATCGCTTCCATCGCGGAAAGACCTTGCTCTTTGGTGATTCCTGGGTACGGTTCCGCAAAGATCTTGACGGCCCCTTGTTGCTGAAAGCGTTGCAAGACACGCGGAGCGGTGCTGGGTTCAATCGACGCGAAAGTCGAGACAGGAATAAGCTGTCCGGCGGGAGTTCGGATTTTGAGATCCATCAAAATCGATGTCGATTGCCGTTCTTCCTCGGATAACTGTGGGATGACTTGATAGGAACGATCGAAATAATTGAATCGATTGACGTAAGCTCCACCGAGCAAAATGCCAAGCTCCTTTCCGACGCTGGCTTGATCCAGTTGGAGATCGGCTAAGCGCTCACGATCCACGATGACTCGAGCTTGTGGAAGATCGAGCTTCAAATCGGAATCGACAAACATAAACATGTTGGCTTCACGCCCTTTTTCCGTCACTTGAGCAGCAATCTCTCGTAGGTATTCAACCGGTTGATCGCTTTTCAACAGGATCTCGACGCCGTAGTTACCGGCTCCTGGCAACGGCGGCATCAGTACCGGGAAAGAACGCAAGCCAGGATTCTGCAAGGCAACGCCGTAAACATCCGGAAGGATTTCCTGAACACTTCGCTTTCGAGAATGCCAATCCCTCGTCATGACGCCACCGAAACCGCCACCTGGATTGACGAGGGCCCACATGTAGTCGGTTTCATCGATACCCTGAAAACCCTCGGCTAGCTGACTCGCCCACTTTGTCGACGATTTGAGAGTTGCATCGGGAGCTGCTTCCAGCATGACAGCAATCGCACCTTGATCTTCGACCGGCGCTAGTTCTTTTGGTGACATTAAGTAGAGCGGTACCGCGGCAAAGGCGATTAGCAAGGTACCAACCGCAATTCCCCATCGGATGCTCAACGCCATTCGCACGAGGTGGCCATATTGATGCTGTGCCGATGCAAAGGCACGGTTGACGCACCGTGTCAGGTAAGGTTCATGGCCTGAATCGCTAAGCATGGCCGCACTCATGACCGGAGAAAGCGTGACGGCCACTATGCCAGAGACAATTACGGCGGCGGCTAACGTGAATGCGAACTCGCGGAAGAGCATCCCCGTCAAACCACCTTGAAAACCGATCGGAGCGTATACCGTTGCCAAAGTAATCGTCATCGCAATGATCGGACCGACTAACTCGCGAGCTCCAATCAACGCCGCATCGATTCGCGTACGTCCTTCGAGGATATGGCGTTGTACGTTCTCAACGACGACGATCGCGTCATCGACGACGAGGCCCACGGCCAAGACAATCGCTAAAAGGGTTAGCAGGTTGAGCGAGAAGCCCATCAACTGAACAACGAGCGCCGCACCGATCAGCGAGACTGGCATCGCAACCAGGGGAACAATCGCGGTTCGAATCGACCCCATGAACAGGAAGACGACTAAGCCAACGATCCCAATCGTTTCTAAAAGCGTGTGTGAAATCTCGGTCAGCGCGTTTTCCATGAACAGCGTTGCGTCATAAGCCAGCTCCATATCAATGTGCGACGGTAGGCTTGGTCGCAGCTCTTCCATCGCCGCCCGCAATCGATGAGCAACTTGAATCTCATTACTACCTGGTAGCGGCCAAACCGAAACATAGACTGCTTCTTTTCCGCGATACATGGCTGTCATGGTAGCTTCTTCAGCTCCGAGTTCGACTTTCGCTACATCGCGCAAGCGAATGATGGAACCCTCGCGTTGCCAAACGATCAAGTCCTTAAATTCTTCGACCGTTTTCAAATCCGTGTTCGTCAAGAGATCAACTTGAACCAAATCGTTTTTGACTCGACCAATGGCTGCCAGAAAATTATTGCGTTGCAAAGCACTTTGAACATCGCCCGGCGTAAGATTCAGTTCCGACAATCGTTGAGGCGAAATCCATACGCGCATGGCAGGAATCCGACCCGCTTCGATACCAACACGTTGCACCCCTTCGAGCGTTGAAAGCCTTGGTTGCACCGATCGAAGGAGATAGTCGGTCAGCCCGGAAATATCAAAGGCATCTGAAGTGAAGCTGATGTAAAAGGAAGCATAGGGACGATCAGCCCGTTGAATTTCAATGGCAGGTGGTTCGGCTTCGACGGGTAACTCTCGCCTCACTTGCTGCAGCCGAGCGTCGACTTCGGCCAGGGCAGCCGTCGAATCGTGATTGAGCTTGAGATGAATCGTAATCTGACTAATTCCGGCCGTACTCGACGATTCGATATAGTCGACGCCAGCGATGGCGGAAACCGCTTTTTCGATCGGAGTGGTCAGGAAACCGCGAATCGTTTCAGCGCTGGCTCCAATATAGATCGTACGGACAACGATCGAAGTGCTTTCGAGCGTCGGGAATTGTTGGATCGGTAGCGAGCTGGCCGCGCGCGCGCCGACCAACACAATGATTAAATTGACGACAATCGCTAAGACTGGATGTTTGATAAAAACATCGGTGATCGGACTACTTTTTGATGGAGCGCTCACGAACCACTCACGGCTTCTATCGAACGACTGGGCGATGGCGCGTGAGCAGAGGCCTCTTTATTCATCAGCAAGCTGTTTTCATGAAGCTTGAACGATCCATCCGCCACGACTTCTTGACCGACCGATAGACCTTGAAAAACAACGATCTGAGAACCACGCGTGAGGCCTGGGACAACCGGAACCATGTGAGCTCGCAATGCCTTTTTATCGTCTTCGCGAGCCAGATAAACAACGGAACCGGCGGGCGTTCGACGCAATGCCGACGCGGGGATTGCCATCGCTTCGATCCTCGCCCCATATTCCAATTGGACTTTTACCGAATCATTGGGTTGAAGTGTCGCTGGTGGATTCGAGAGTCTTGCACGAGCCATCACACTGCGTGTCATTCGGTCAGCCTGCGAATCGATCGCCACAATTTCCGCCTGGAGCGGCGTCGGATCAGTGAGCAGCATAATTTTCTCATTCACATGAACTTCATCGGCTACCCGTTGCGGCATAGAAAAATCGATATGTACAAAATCTTCGACCCCTTGAAGCATCGTGATGCGAGTCCCTTCGGGGAGATACTGACCTTCGTGAAGATCGCAGAGACCGACGCGCGCTTTGAACGGCGCAAGGAGCGTTTTCTTGCGAATGACGGCTTCGAATCGAGCGATCTCAGCTTTGGATTCGGCAAGAATTGCTTCGGATTGCTCCAGTTCGAGCGCCGAAAGGGCCTGAGCCTGGGCAGCTTCCAGCGTCCGACGATAAGTTGACTCAGCGATCTTCAGTTTCGCTCGAGCCCCCAGAAGCTGAGCCTGTTCGACGCTGTCATCCAATTTGACCAGGATCGCTCCCCGATCCACGATGCTCCCACTCACGATTGGAATCGAAAGAATCGTCCCCACCACTTCCGTTTTTAAGTCGACGGACTGAGGAGCCAATATAGTTCCGATGGTGGTCACGGATTGTCGAAAGGCTATCGGTTCGACTTTTCCAATCGTAACCGCTTCCGGCATTTCCGGGGGCAATGGAGCAGCCTTCGCCGATTGGATCATGCGATACTTGTAGCCTGCGATGCCAGCCAATAACCCCAAAACAAGCAGCACCAAGAAAACGGAACCAACAATCGACTTACTCATCCCGACGACTCTAATCCAAGACGAGGACTCTTTCAAGTTTGAATACGGTCTCGCTTGCCAAGACGATATGGGTTCAGGACGCGTCGTCGAAGTCGTGTGAGGACGGCATAGTTTGCATCATCCCAACCAGTAATCCAACATCGAGCGTTGTTGCGGGCCGGCCGTATTGCGATTGAAATCGCTGAAGAGCGTAGCGGGCGATAGCTGCGTCGGCGATCGTTCCACCCGTCATACCAATCAGCTGCGCGATCTGGCGAGAGTCATTCGGGTCGATCAGTTGCCCTCCATGGCTATCGCCGATTCGATGCGAACCGGCCGGAATACAGAGCCAAATGAAGAATCCCAGGGCTGCAATTCCTACGATAATTTGGAGTATCATGGTCATTTTGAGGCTCGCGTGGTCATTTCAATCGGAGGGTGATATTCTACACCTTTCTAAGTCTGCGTCGCGAGGCAAACTACTTCGTATCCTTTCTCCCGACTTCACTCACGCCCTTGCCCAGTTGATCACCCACAATGAAACTGTCACAACCCATCGCGCCTTGGATCCTCTTTGTGCTTTCCTCAACGGTCGCTTTGACAACTTTTTTGACTGCCGAAGATCTTCAGAATCCTTGGACTCGCTTTCGAGGTGAGAACGGTAAAGGCGTGCTTGAAAAGAGCGAAGTCAAAATCCCATGGGAGCCGAATCAAGTGCTCGCTCGAATCGACTTGCCTGGATCTGGAAACGGCTCGCCCGCGATTTGGGAGTCGAAAGCGTTTTTACTCTGTGGCGATGCCTCATCCGCCGATCGATTCGTCGTTTGCGTCGATATCGAGAAGCCTCGCATCGTTTGGAAGCAAGAGTACGCTTCGCAAACGCACAAACTCCATAAATTCAGTTCGTATGCGTCGAGCACACCCTGCGTCGACGATAAGCGGGTCTATTGTGCTTGGGGAGCTCCTACGACGCTGCTCGTCAAAGCCTTCACTCACGACGGCAAAGAAGTTTGGTCACGTGATTTGGGTCGTTACGAAACGCAACACGGATTTGGTTCGTCGCCCATTATCGCGGGCGATAATTTGATTCTCTTTAATAGTCAAGATGCGGAAGAGCTGCCACCGGGCGTCGAACCGGGGGTGGATACCATGATCGCGATCAACAAGAACACGGGTGAAACTGTTTGGCAAACGCAACTTCAAGCCACACGTGTTTGTTATGGCGCCCCTTGCTTAACCGAGATCAATGGCGAACAAGCGATTCTATGCTCGAGTACCGGCAATGGTTTTTTTGCGATCGACGCGAAAACAGGCAAACAACTTTGGAATGGCAACGAGTCGCCTTTTAAAAAACGCGTCGTTTCATCGCTCGTTCACACAGGCTCACTTTTAATTTCGACCGAGGGATCCGGCGGCGGTGGGAACATTCTCTTTGCGGTCAAGGCCGACGGTTCCCAGAAAGAAGTCTACCGGATTACTCGATCAGCTCCGTATGTTCCGACTCCGGTTGTGAAAGAGAATTTAATGTTCTTGTGGGCCGACGATGGAATTGTGAGTTGCGTCGATGTCGAGTCGGGGAATATTCATTGGAGAGAACGGATCGGCGGAAACGTCTCTTCTTCGCCAATCGTCGTTGGCAATTCGCTGATCGGCATTTCGCACGATGGGGTGGTTACTGTGTTGGCGGCCGAGAAAGTCTTTAAAAATCTTGGAGAAGTACGGCTTGAACAAGCCGTTCGCTCGACGCCGGCCGTGACTAAAAATCGTTTGTTGATTCGAAGCGATGAACAGCTTTGGGTTATTGCCCCGTGAACATCTTTCATACAGGTAAACTTCTTGAATCAGCTTTGGAAGGTGACACCGAAGCGGTCGGCCAGTTGCTTGATCATTTTCGAGCTTACCTGATCGTCATTGCCCACCGACAACTTGACGAACGGCTTCGCGGTCGCATGGATCCGACAGACGTCGTACAGACGACCTTTCTAGAAGCTCACCAAGATTTTTCGAAGTTCCAGGGCAAAGAGATCAACACGTTTTTATCGTGGCTCCGAAACATATTGCACAATAATATTGAGACGGCTCATCAGAAGCATCTTGCGGCTAGGAAACGCTCGGCCAAACTCGAGACTTCGGGGCAAACTCAGCTTGGAAATAACGAAGTTGGAAGTCTAATCGACATTCTTCCTTCAGAAACTTCGTCACCAAGCCAGCGCGTGATGCGCGATGAAGCCGCGGCTTCCCTCGCGGAATGCTTGCTTAAACTTCCGGCGACCCAAGCTGAGGCAATTCGACTACGGTACCTGGAGGGCTGGTCGCTGAAAAACATAGCTGAACGGATGGAAAAGACCGAGATGGCGGTAGCCGGGCTTCTCAAACGCGGTTTGAAATCGCTTCGCGTCGATTTGGCCAGCCTGTTGAGCTCATGCGATCAAAATCTAGCTGAACAGCGTCAATTTGAATCAAATTCCCGATGATTCGTGCCGTTTCCGAAACCATTAGCCGTTTTGGCGTTAGCCACGGTTTTCAGTGCAAGAACCGCGGCTAACGCCCAATGCCATCTACTTTCCTAACTTCACCCTCCCTTTTGGGAGGGTCGAGGAGGAGGAACGACGACGAGGGGAGGGAATATGGTCACGAAACATTCGAAATCTCACCCTCCCCGCTGGCTCG
>JANOAI010000454.1:0-2604 GCA_031411055.1 Pirellulaceae bacterium | reverse complement strand
GCTCCCAGTCTGAGTTTTCCGAACGCCAGACCCCTCACCCCCGACCCCTCTCCCCGAAGACGGGGCGAGGGGAGGAACTGAAGAAGAAGCGTCTATCCCTGAAGAGTGTTCCAGGGTAGAGGTCGCAGAGGAGTTTTCCTTTTTTCCGGGCTGATTCGAGTAAATCGCGACGAGTAAATTCGACGCGAGTGGATCGAGGAGCGAATCGTCAGTGAGGGTACCCGGAGTGACGATGCGCGTCACTTCACGCTTGACGATCCCTTTCGATTGTTTCGGATCCTCCATCTGTTCGCAGACGGCGACGCGATGACCAGCGCGAATGAGTTTTGCTAAGTAGCCATCGAGCTGATGATGCGGAAAGCCAGCCATTGGGACAGGATTTTCACCTTTGTCGCGACTCGTGAGCGTTAGGCCAAGGACGCGGGACGCTGTTTTGGCGTCGTCATGAAAAAGCTCATAAAAATCTCCCATGCGAAAAAACAGAAGCGCATCGCCACTGGCTTCTTTTGCATCTTGGTACTGCCGCATCATCGGAGAGAGATTCATGATAGTGTGGTTTTACCAAGGAGCGTCCATTTCTTCGAGCCCTGACGATTTAGGAGCGAATCCGATTCAAGCCCCTTAATCCCCTTCGATTTCGTTAAGACAGCCCTGATCGTATCAAGTTCAGTCGATTTTAAATCACGGACGTTCTTCTTACAAATCGACGATACTTCTCTTTGGTTTGTTATCGGCCCACGAGAAACGGCCAAAGTGTCGCAGCAATTGCGTCATAGGTACGAAGTCTATAATTTGATGGTTGCATAGAGTCACGCCAGGGGCTTATGCCGATTCACCAAAAGGGAGAACGTGCGATGCTGTCCGATGGCAATTCGAAGAACGAAACTTTGAAATTCCGATTGCCGCCGGGCCCACCTGGATCTTGGCGACCGACGCTCCAATTGATCCGCAATCCTCGAGCGGCCATGGAAAGATGGGTAAAGGATTATGGCGATCCATTCTTATTGAACGCACTCAACGGACCCGTCGTGGTTACCGGCCGCGAAGATCTGATTCGCACGATTCATGGGCAAGATCCTAGTATCTATGCTCCATTCGCAGTGAAGACGATCGTACCACTCATGGGTAACGGATCGATGTTGATTCTGGAAGGCGAGACGCATCGTCGCGAACGCAGGCTGGTTATGCCTATGTTTCATGGCGATAGAATGAAAGCCTACGGAGAAAGCATGCAACAGTGCGCAATCGAGCAATTCGAAGTGCATCGTGGCCGCAAGAAGGTTGTCACTCTAGAGTTGATGACCGACATCTCGCTGGAAGTGATTGTTCGGACGATATTCGGTGGTCAGGATCGTCAGCTCGTTAATCAGCTCATGGATGCAAGTCGGCAGGTCGTTGCAAGTAGTTCTCCCTTGCTGTTCTTCTCTCGGAAAACGCACTTTTCTTTCCTTGGTTTCAGTCCGTGGGATCGATGGACGAAAGCGAAAAAGGAGTTGTTTCGACTATTGGATGAGGTGATTGCAAATCGCAAGCAAAGCAAGTTCCAAAGCGACGATATTCTCTCAATGCTTTGTGGTGCGACCTATGAGGACGGTCAGTCGATTACTCGTGAGCACATCTACTCCGAGCTAATGACCTTTTTGTTTGCGGGGCATGAGACGACCGCCCTTTCACTGACATGGGCCATTTATCACCTCCACAAAAATCGAGATTCGCTTTCGCGATTGAGGCAGGCACTGGACTCGCTTGGCGACGACTCTCCAACGAGCCTCACTTCGGCGCCGTATTTGAAAGCGACGATTCAAGAAACGCTACGCATTTACCCGATCGTTACGGAAACTCTTCGTAAACTGAAGGAACCGTTGCAATTGGGCGAATACTTGCTGCCGATTGGGATGGCAGTCGCTCCAGCAACAGTCTTGGCGCACCATAATCCATCAACGTATACCGAGCCCGAACTCTTTCGTCCGGAGCGGTTTATCGAACGCACTTATTCCCCCTTCGAGTACATGCCATTCGGCGGTGGACATCGACGATGCATCGGCGCCGCGTTTGCTTCGTATGAAATGGCGATCGTGTTGGGGACACTTCTCAAGCGATTTGAGCTAGAGCTCGTTGATTCCGAACCTGTCGTGCCCAAACGTCGCAACGTTACCATCGGCCCGTCGACAGGTGTTCCGATACGGGTTGTTTCAAGCCGCTAGGTAGCTTTTTTTTCCAGCCCTTGAGACCGAGTGGCAAGCAGGACGTCCCCCATTCGGACCAGCAATTCTCTGGCAATAAATAACCTCGCCCGCTTGCGCAATGGTCTCTACACATCTTCACCCTCCCGCTTGCGGGAGGGTGAAGGTTGAGATGGTGAAAAATGCGTAGAGACCAATGCCTGCTCGTGGGAGGGGTTATTATGATGCGTCACCAAAAATGCGGCCCTCTCCCACGAAGACGTTGGCGAGGTAACTTTAAAGTGGGACGACTTCCGCACCGATTTATTTGAACTCAAAAATCGGCTAGTTCGACTGCCCCAAATCCTCTAACACGAAGCGCAAGCGAGTGGTTTGACTATCGAAACCTCAAGAAAACCACTCGCTTGCGCTTCGTGTTATC
>JANOAI010000453.1:0-9891 GCA_031411055.1 Pirellulaceae bacterium | reverse complement strand
AATGACTTCCCAGCGAGGCGTTTTTTGAAATCAGAAACATTCCAGAAACTCTAGTCAGTCAGACCGAAAGTTGCGATCAAGAAACCGCAACCACCCCAGCCACCCTGCGAAAATGGCTGATTCTTAGTTGCGATTGATACTCATATACGTGTCCGATGCAATATAGTCGAGGCTGCCGCGGGAACATTTCTTTCGTTTGCCACGCAAGAAGCGGAACGCCCTTTGGAATATTGGGAATATGATACGGAGCGAGGATTCGTTGTTCGGCCCGGCAAATCGATGATCGAGGCCTTGCGGAAAGCAACGCAACCAACCGACAAGGATTCCGCCTATTCCTTTTCGTGCTATCGAGCAACAGAGTATATTGTCGCCCTAAGCTTGGCCGAAGAAGCACGCGATTGCAATCCAGAGTTGCTGAAAGCGCTTCAGCAACAAGCCGAAACTCGTGCAATAAAGTCGGGCGAATTCCATCAGGTGTTCATGAACGAATTCGGCTCACGCGAATGCCCACTACCGTCTAAATACTATGTTCCGGGAGATCGCGTTTGGTTTCGCAATCCCGATGCTGTTTCTTCCGATGCGACGGGTTATGAGGGGTCCTGGGTGTTCTACCTCGGCGGTGGGTTATTCTCCAATTTTTGGGAATCCGATCAAGCCTTTACACTTCAAGCCAAATGCTTGGAGATGTTTCATTGGCGTAACGCCGTATATCGGGACGATGAAGGCGAACTTCAAATCGACGAAAATGCCGTGCAGACTTATGTACAATCATCGCTTCAGAAACCGCTGGAGTTGGATCGAATCTTGCAGTCGATGGAAAAACTACAAGATCCTCGCGGCGTCTATGCTGAAGGTGGTTGCATCGATCCGACCCGAGAGTACCCAAAATCGGTTCTGCTTTCTACGGCCGATATTGTGCTTCCCAATGCAGCCTGAGTTGCATTGTCATATCGTAAAACCGACTAATGAAGCGGGACGGACTACAATTCAAATTATGGGTCAGAAATCGAGTTGACAACGCATCGCAAATGCATCCGTTTGATTGTTCACCAGTCGAGCATTGTTGAAGGTAGGTCCCAATGCACCAATCCCCGTAAAGTCCGGCGATTCCGACCACGAATGAATGTAGTTGAATACGAACTTGCAATAGGGATTAGTATACCAATTCAAGCCAAAAGTCATGTTTTGCATGGTCCCGCCGCGAATCAGATTATCGGTAACGTCGAGATAGGACCAGCGGCCTGCCACTTCCCATGCGCCCACGCCGCCAGCCTCGGAGAAGTTGTGATTCGGGATAACACGATCCACTGCTCCAGCTTTTCGGTCGTACGGACGATGCTCGCCGGTGAGAAAATATCCAAGCGTCGCATAACCGCCCCCCAATAGTGAAGTCGGATTGACTGTTTGGTCAATGACCGCGGCCATCCCCTCAGTTTGTAACGACAAGGGCCCGCGAACCCATAGTCCTTCTAAGCCGAAGGTTTGAACATGATTGACGTTGGTGACTGAACCCGTATCTACAAAAAAGGGTGTCCCGTTGGCTAAAGCTGGCGTTGGTTGACCGCTCGTTCCGAGTCCCGACGGCACAAACTCACCGACGAAGACTTCCGGGATGCTTCGAAATCGAGTTGAATCGTTGGGTGGAGCGTTGAAATAGTAGCCTCCTCCTAAATGCAAATAACTCTCTCCCTTGCAGCCCTCATACCACATCAACTCTGTAACACGTCCAGATAACCCATTTCCGCCATCGGTGCTAAGCGAACCACCAAATTGATCTTGTCCAGTTCGGAAATAGGATGCAGCCCATGTTCGATTCAAATCTTCAGAATGATCGTAGAAACCGATGCCGATATGCCTGAATGGAACGAACGCCTGAAAAATCCCAGCGCGTTCCATCATCGTCGTATATCGAAAGCTACTGACAGTCTCCAATCCAAACGGCTGTTTCCATTGCCCGACTCTGACATTCCCAAGAACTGGGATATCATTGAACTCCGTCCATAAATCAGTAAAGGTCGGTCGTCCAAAAAAGCCAAAGTCCATTTGAAAGAAGTAGTTCATGTTCTCTACGACAGAACCTTTTGCTGATAATCGCGCGCGGCGGAACGCAGCGCCATTTTCAATCGGTCCATGCGCGTCGCGGCTTTCATCGGTTTGATGAAATAACACGCTATCGGCCTGGAAAACACCATTGATTGCAACGCTTGGGAGTTTCTTCTTCGCAGCTAAAGACTCGAAATTCGCCTTCTCAACCTTTGCAAGTCGCTGTTCAATATCCTTTGTCCGGTCGCCTTTTACCTCATCCTGTACGATTGTTTTTGGCTCAATTGAATCGAAATTGTACGACGCATTTGAATTCGCGATCGGAATTTCTTTCCCAATTTCTTGCCCATTTGCGACTCCGCTAAGCCCAATGCTACTGAAGCACAAGAATAGAGCTACAAATCGTCGAATCATCGTAAAGACTCCGTCACCGACAAAAGAAAAAGAAGCCAGCCTAGCTATCATCGGTCGTTGAGCGCCAACTAATATTACAATTTGCTATGGCTATCAGGGGTAATAGCTTGCTAAATTGCATTTGCGTTGGAAAGTCGATCAAAGTGTTTCAAGAAGTCGTGGAGCGCCGTTCTTAAGCACTATTGCAACTTGGCGTATGCGGGCGATTCTTGGTTCAAACTCATAGTTGCTTGGGGATTGTTGGTCGACGGGGCGAACGGCGTATCATCAAGTGGTCGTGCTCTCGACGTAATTCCGAAGTTGTCCCGACCAATACGGCAAAGGACTCTTAACGTTTGCCCGCAATCAAACGGTTGCCGCCCTGACTAACGCTGGATGGACGCGAGCAATATTCGAAAGCAGACGTCAAGCGGAGTTGTGTTTGCGACCGACAAGCGTCGTTATGTCAGAAAGCATTCGTAGAAGTGCAATCCCGCCAGGTGAAGCGATATACTTCGGATGCCAGACCGGATCGAATTTTTCTTTGTACTGACGTAAGCCTTCAAACCCGTAGAAATGTTCTCCATGACGGTAAAGGAGCCCTATCGCCTTGTTCCACATCGGTGCTAACGGTCGGCTTGCAATTCCAGAAAGCGGAGCCATCCCCATGTTGAACCACTGGTAACCATTAGCCTTCCCCCAGAAGAATAGTTCCATGAAAAGATAATCCATCAATCCGTTAAGAGAGCTCTTTTCGTAACGCATCAAATCAATTGAAAACTCAAAGCAATTCGCACCGAGCCACACGTTGGCGAACGCAATGATCCGTTCTTCCTGCCTGATGACCGCACACGGATAACGATTAAGGTATTCTTTGTCGAAGAAACCAAGCGAGAATCCTTTTTCCGACGAGTTTTTTTCGGCCAGCCACGCCTCCGAGATTTCCCCAAGTCGAGACATGCTGCTTGCGACTTGTTCTTTGGGAACGATTTCAAAACGGCATCCTAATTTTTGTAGCTTGCTACGAGTGGCGCGCAGTCCTTTTCGGTGACCTCCTTCCAAATTGAAATCGGCCATGGAGATTCGCGCTTCTTCGCCGATTTTTAGTAACGTCAAACCTTGATCGACGTAGACGGACAACTGTTCTGTGTCAACTTGGTAGAAAACAGGTCGACCGTCGTAACGATCGCAAAGCTCGCGAAACTTCCATACCAAGTCGGGCCATTGATGCTGCAGTCCGATCGGATCTCCCAACGAAACCCAAGTCCGATTTTCCACGGCATACATAATGAAGCTCTGGCGATCATCGCTGAATAGAAATCGCTTGTCACCTAACAACGCGAGGTTGGCGCTCGTTCGAGTCGAGCGCGAAATGATTTCGGCGACCGTCTTAATGTCATCGCTCGTCGCTACTTCGTCTGGTGCCGGCTCCGCACGTTTTAGTAAACGGACGAGCGTAAACACTAGCAGCAGACCAAAAACTCCGACGGACGCCCGCATGAACCTCGGAGCGTCGGCTCCGAAAGCAAATTGCCACCATAGATCATTACGATAGTCGACATGTTTATTGGCAAAGATTCCAAGCCATACAACACAAACAATAATTAGGCCAATAACAGCTAACCAACCAGCCGTGAAAGGTTCATACAACAGCTGACTTTTGCGATAGAATCTTTTTCGGCAAGCAACGAGCACCAGCAAAACTAACGAAAGCAGAATCGATTCCTCGTAATCAAATCCTTTGAGTAGCGAGACTACGATTCCGGTGCTAAGCAAAAATGCGGCAACCCACCAGGCTGAATCAAGTCGCCGCTGCAATCCCCGTGCAACAATAAGTAGGGTTGCGCCGACTAAGCTGCTAATAAAATGCGAGAACTCAATCAACGGAAGCGGCAGCCAATGGCGTAGGTTTTCTAGTCGCATTTCCATACCAGGCGTAGCGCTCGATAGGAGTAGGATCGCACCACCAATAAGTACGATCATGGATACGATATTGGGGGCAACTGCTGAGGCAGTGCGGCCGAGCGCTTTCAAAATGGGGCTTAGTCGTTCGCGATTCCGCTGATATTCAAAGCTTCCGAGCAGCCCTCCTGCAACTAACAAAGGCAATAGGTAGTAGAGAACGCGAAAAACCAAAAGACTCGCGACTACATCATCCTTCGCCGTTGCACCTAAGAATGTGAGAATTACAAGTTCGAATACACCCACGCCACCGGGAACATGTGTCAAAACGACGGAAATGACCGCAAGCAAGAAAATGCCAACGAATTGAAAATAACTGAGCTCGATTTCATGTGGCAGGAGAACATAGAGCGCCAACGAGGCGACAATGAGGTCTGTTGATGCGACTGCAATCTGCGCGAGCGTCATGCGTGCGCTCGGTAGCTGGATTTCTTCGCCCCGTATCCTAAGCGGCTTTTTCCATATGCAGGTTAGAGTGAGGTATCCTGCCGTAATGGCGATAAGTACCCAACCTAGTCCATAGACGGTTTTGAACGGCATGTGAAGCTTGTCTGGGATTGGAAACGGATCGCAAATGAATGCGACGCCTGCCAATGCAAATTCCCCGATCCAAAACGTAACGCCAAGCATGATCGACAACTGAACGATCTGAATTGCGGAAAGTCCAAATCCAGAATAAACCCGGTATCTTAGAGGAACGCCACCTAAAGTTGCCCCGAAATTGTAGCTAGCAACGAATCCAGTGAAGGACGCGAATGCAACTTGGCCGATCGGCAAGTGTTTATCGATCGCTTTCAGTGCTAGCCAATCGTATCCGATCAGGATGACATAGTTTAGTATGACTAAGCCTAAGGAAATCGCAACCTTTGCAGGGGGAATCGCAGTAAGACTGGCTCGAATGTCATGCCAACGGTAGTGCTCTATTTCGCGAAAAAGTAGCCATCCGACCACAACGCAAATGGCGACCACAAGGAGCGGCGTGTAGCGACGAAATTGCGTTGACAATGAAACCTTCTTTCAAATTATGTCGATCGAGCGAAGATTGACGCGCATGTCTGTCTGACGATTGTAGTTGAAACCACGCTATTCAGCCGACCGTATGATCCATTTTACCCACACACGTTAAGCGATGTTGTGACGTATGCTTTTCATGAAATCGCAATAGCTTCCGTATTGGATCACTAGCGCTTTGTGAGTCGAACAGTTTTTGTTCGTCGTGGCTAATTTCTTTACGCGCTAATTAGGATTTCTTCGATTTCGCCACTCTTGATTGCCCTTTCCTTTCGTAAATCGCTTTGGCACACGTTTTGCGACTGTCTAGAACAGATCCAAGCATCGATCGTTCGCAAAAGCGAACGCCGAATCAGTTCACCGATAATACGAGGTCTTGCAGAATGATGACGAATGCGTTTGAAAAACGGGCTTTGGGCTTTTTGGTTGGGCAGTCGATTGAAGAAGAAAGAGTTTGGATCGCACAAGTTCAGTTCGACGAAGCGAGAGATTGCCAACGTGCTGCGTTAGCACAGAATCTCCACATTGAAAACCAGGAAGTATTGGATGAGCTACTCGATTTCGGTTTTGGAAGTGATTCGGTTGCCGCGCTAACCTTGGTCCCCTATTTCACGCTGGCCTGGAGCGACGGTCGAATCACGAATGCAGAAAAAGCTGAAATCCTCGATGAAGCGGACCTTCTTGGAATTGAGAGTGGTTCGAAAGCGTATTCGCTTCTTACCAACTGGCTTCAGAAACTCCCTGACCATCGATTGGAGACAACTTGGGGGCACTTTGTGACAGTCTATCTCAAGTCTCTTTCGAAAGCAGTACGTTCACCTTTTATCGAGCATTTTCAAAGAAGAATGAGAAAAGTAGCCATCGCATCCCATCCTCTATGGATTCGTACCCTTTCTCAGAAAGAACGCAAGACTATCGATCGACTTTCATCCTGGCTGGAGGCGGCTTAATGCCTTCGGCATATCACGAAACCAATCGAGACAGAAGCAGTCCAAGTGGAAATGCGATTAGATGAGCTATGTCGGCAGACATCAACCGGCCTTCATCAACGAGATGATACGAGGACCATCCGATCCGGGCCAGGAGCATTACCATGATCGCAACGAGGGTTAGCCAAAACCAATTAGGTTGCAAACTGGTGATCGCGAGCCCCAAACAGCCATAATAGCCGGCGGATGGTCCCACATCTTTGCTAAACCAAAGTAGGTTTCCTCGGTGTGATTCAACTAGTGCGATAAACGTCGCAATTCCGATCGACATGACTAGCAACGTTACTACATGAATACCAACAAACGTTCCGATTGCTATCCATGTTCCGCACGTGAGTTCGACCCAACTGATCGCAATAGCCATCATCGCCAGCGAGACATAGAAATGCCAACCATTCGCTGTGAACAGCACGGAAGTCACAACGGTTTTCCACTGACCTTTCCACAACGAGTGGGGCGAGTGTCCCACGCGGGAATGTGTCTGTGCGTCGAGCGGTCCAAGATGTGTTTGCCCGTATACTCCGGTAGCGATCAAAGCAACGACCATGCTCGTCGCGAATGGCAACCGGGTCGCAATGGTAAAGTATTCAGTCAATTCAAACGCCATTCTTTCCGAAGAAAACTTCCCAACGTCGATTGTAGTTACGGTTGACATTGGCCACTGCTTTCCACGGTTTCGTCATATTGTCTGTTGAATATCCGACCGAAGTCAACCTTCGTCCGACGACTTAGTTGTCTTAGTGACCGTCATACCGAGTGATTGCATACGGGCGCGAAGAGTCGTTCGCGAAATCCCAAGCAAATCAGCTGCTTGGGTCTGATGCCCTTGAACGAAATCAAGAGCGGCTTCGAATAAAATCTTATCTACCTGAAGGTAAATGGCTTCGGCCAAGTTTGGTTGTTTTGATACAATAAGCCGCTCGATGTACTCTCGTAGTTGAATATTAAAATCTTGAGTGCCGCCATCTTCCGCCTTGGCTGACGTACCGACACTCGCATTCGTATTGGGTTTTACATATTCTGGCAAGCAGTGAGGAGTAATAATATCGCTCGTCGCACGAATAATTGCATACCGAATAGTGCTTTGGAGTTCACGAACATTACCCGGCCAATGGTATTCCCAAAGTTTATCCATCATTTCGGTCGACACGCGTAAATTCCTCTTTCCGAGTTCAACACCGAATCGATTCATGAAGTACTCAACTAGCCCAGGCAGATCATCAAGTCGATCGCGTAACGACGGCAGCCGAATAGTATAGGTGTTGAGTCGATAAAAAAGATCTTCGCGAAAAGTCTTTTTTGTAATGGACTCTTCTAGGTTATTGTTGGTCGCAGCGATGATTCGAACATCACCTTGAATCGTTTCGCTTCCCCCAACACGCTCGAAGCGGCCATCCTGTAGAATCCTTAAAACTTTTGCCTGTGCTCCAATACTCATGTCGCCGATTTCGTCGAGAAATAGAGTGCCAGTGTTGGCTTGCTCAAACTTTCCGATGCGCCGTCGATCAGCACTAGTAAAGGAGCCTTTTTCGTGTCCGAATAGCTCGCTCTCTAACAATGACTCTGGAATGGCTGCGCAATTGATTGCGAGAAAGGGGTTGTTCGCTCGAGGACTATGCTGGTAAATCGCTCGCGCGACGAGTTCTTTCCCTGTACCACTTTCTCCAAGTATCAATACGTTGACATTCTGTACAGCGACGCGTCCAATATCTTTGTACGCTTGCTGCATAGCTTTGGATTTGCCTACGATGCGATCAACAACGATGTCTTCTGGTTCGCTTTTGGGCGTTTGATCATAGATTGCAGGAACACGGCTAATTCGACTCAGTTCAAGTGCTTTCGCAACGACTTGTTGCAATTCGACGAGATCGTAGGGTTTCAATAAAAAGTCAAAGGCACCGCGTTTCATGGCTTCTATTGCCGTGTCCGTGGTTGCATGGGCAGTGATGATGATTACAGGGAGGCGAGGATCGATCTCACGCATTTTTTGAAAGGCGTCAAGACCGGACATATCGGGCAAGCGAACGTCACAGACCACCACATCCGGACGATGCTCTCTGATCGCTTGAATTCCTGCTCTCGCAGTTTGCTTGGATATGATCGTTAGTTGCTCCAAACGAAGGCCTTTCTCCATCGCATAGAGGACATTCGGTTCGTCGTCGACAATGAGTAGCGTTGGCATTAATTGATTTTCCTACCGAGATATTTGTGTCATTGCCCACCGAGTTCTGTATAGGCAAATTCGCAGGTCTTGAACTCACTGCACGGGGATAACGATACTAAAGACTGAGCCACCTGTCGCTGAATTTTCTTGTGTGATTGAGCCACCGTGATCTTGGATGATTCGAAGGCAGATCGCCAGGCCAATGCCAGTCCCTGTCTCTTTGGTGCTAAAAAACGGTTCAAAAATTTTTGAAGAAACTGCTGGAGGAATTCCGAGACCCGAATCTTTAACGTCAATCTCTATCATGTCGTTCTTTGCAGCATCAGAATTTCTTCGCAATTGAATTGCGATGCTTCCACCATCAGGTTGAGCTTCGATAGCATTGAGAACAAGATTCAGCATGACTTGCTGAAGTTGTTGAGGATCCGCACTGATAGTCATATCCGACGTGGGCAAATCGACCGTGACGCTGATTCCTAAAAGTTCGGCGCGACTTTTCGTGAGCTGCACTGTTCGCTGAACGACTCCGTTTAGGTCCACCGATCGACGAACGATTCGAGGAGGTCTCGCAAAATCTAAGAAGGTCTGAACAAGCTCATTCAATCGCTCCAATTCGATCTCAAGTATCTCAACATCGCGATCATCGAGTGCAGACGCGCCTCCATGTTGATTGGCCATTTGAACGATCGATCGCATCGAAGTAAGAGGATTGCGGATCTCGTGTGCCATTCCCGCAGCTAGCTGGCCGATCGCGTTCATCTGCTCTGTTCGAAGAATTTTGCTTTGGCTGTCTTGCAATCGCTGAACGGTTTCACCAACATGGCTTACCATTTCGTCGAGAGATTCTCGAATTCCAATGAGATCGCCGTTGGAGTTTATCTTGATCGGACCGACTACTTCGCTGAGCGATCCTTTGGCAGCATGGACGGGGATATTGAGTTCGATAATCGATCGATTGATATTGCGTGCGACAGCAACGCCGGCCATCATTCCGCCGATAGCACCACAAGTTACGAGTAGAAGCAAGGTAAGGCTAACTCGGTCTGCGATCGCTTGACTTTCACGGCTCATTTTCTCAAGTTTAGCTTGTTGCGTTTCTCGATGCTGCTTCGCGAGGGGGATCAAATCCTTCGTAATGAATGTTTGGACGATTTGCTGAACGATGTTCTGAGCATCAAGAGCCATGGATTCGAGTGATTGATTGAATTGTTCTCGGAAAGATGCATACCTTTTGCGAATTGCGATCAGGGTCGGTTGGTTTTCATCGAATTCGTCAAGATCTTCTGCTTTCCTCAAAGTAACCTCAACTGATTCGGAGGTGATTTTTGC
>JANOAI010000452.1:0-19138 GCA_031411055.1 Pirellulaceae bacterium | reverse complement strand
GTTCTATAGTTAGTGAGAAACCGAACGATCCGCAGGGCAAGCCTGCGGGATTTGGAACAAACGAGTTCAGGATGTACCGGCGATCAGCGAGAAGTGTCAATTTTACCCACTAAAATTTTTGAATAGCTACTTTTGCAGCTTCACTTCACCAATATCTTTCTCGACGGCACCTTCGAGTATGATGCCCCGGAATATCGTAGCGTCGATCCGGTTTCCGGCTTCTTTAGCGTGATAGCTACGGCCAGGGATGATGCCGGGAATTTGGAACGAGCCGTCGTCGTCGGTAAACAACTCTAGCTCCGGATCGCCAGATTGATTGCCGATGATCCCTTCGCCAGCGATGCACAACAAAATTGTTAAAACGAATCACAAGTAACTAAAAAGTTCGTAGGAATATACAGAGCGTTCTTGCAACCTCCGTCAAAATTCTGATGAACCGATAGTTGCAGTGCGACGACGGGTTTAAGTCGCGGAGCGACGGCAGTTGTTAGCCTGGGGTGGAGTTCGCGAAGCGAACGGGGACCCCAGGTCCAGTCGCCGAAACATCGCAGAGTCGCGGAGCGATGGCATTGCTACGGTTTGGTAATACCGTCGCTCCGCGACTCCGAAGAAGGTTTGCTCCGAGTCCTGGGATTCCGCTCGAAGACTCGCTGCACCCCAGGCTAGCAACTGCCGTCGCTCAGCGACTAAAAGCTCCATGGATTATGTCCTTGGCAGGACAGGATTCAAAATGTTTTTGCCAAGAAACTTTTCGAAGGTGACTAGGTCTTCAGCATTGCTTGGCGCGCAGCCGCAAGAATGCGCGACTGAACGTCTTGGAATTCGCCGTCGACGAAGGCGCCGGCGGCAGCGCGATGCCCACCACCACCAAAATTGCGAGCCAGCTCGTTGCAGTCGACATGACAACGGGAGCGAAAGCTAATCTTGAAGCCCCCTTTGAGTTGTTCGACCAAGATCACTGCCATATGGGTACCCGCGATCGCCAGCGTCAGGTTGATGGCATCTTCGGTATCGCTCGGCAAAGCCCCTGTTTCATGGAAGTCCTCTTTGAGGACATAAGTGTGAACAAGCTTGCCATCCAATTCGCTGTCTGTGCGGGCAAGAATCCGACCGCGCAAGCGAACGCGACCGATCGTGTCTCGTTCGTAGAGGTCGCCATAAATTCTCGACGGATCGGCACCCACATCCAAAAGTTCTGCGATCACGCGATACGTTTCGGCAGTGGTGGATGCGAAGCGGAACCATCCCGTGTCGGTCGCAATGGCGGCGAACAAAGCCGAAGCCATATTTCGACTGATGGGCGTCTTGAGAAACTTGGCACATTTTGCGACCAAGTGACCGGTGGCTTCGGCGCTTGTGTCTTTGAAGAATTCGGTCCCCAAGTCATCTTCGCCAACGTGATGATCGATGCAGAGCTTTGGCCCCGAGAAGCGTCGAAGGACTTCCGCCATAGGTCCGAGTTGGGCCCAGGCGCTCGTATCGAGAACGATCAAACATTCTCCTTTTACATCATCCGGAAAAAGATGCTCGCCAATCACTTTGATACGTTGGGATGGATCGAGAAAGGCTAAACCAGGCGGCGTCGGGTGCCCGTTGACGATGTCCACTTTTTTCCCCATCGCCTCAAGAACGCCTGCCATGCCAAGTTCGCTCCCCAATGCGTCGCAGTCCGGTCGAATGTGACTCGTCAGTACAAAATGCTGATGTTGATGCAAAATCGAAGCAAGACGTTCCCAATTGATGGTCATTCAAAACCGCATTTCTAAGCGTCAGTGGTGGAGGAGGAGAATCTGAGAGTATAGCGAAACTTGGCCAACTCGTGTTTGCAGCTCCGAACTTGAAAACGCTACGAGTACCACTGAAATTTGCCTGTCGCTTCAAAGGCGTTGATAAAGTGTCGAATGGAATGTGGCGATAGGATGACCTCAACGGTGTCAAAGCGTGCCGGGGCCTCGAGGAGTCGACGTGATTTTAGGAATTCGAGGGCCAGACGGGTGAGCCGTTGTTGTTTGTTTTGGTCGACGGCGTCGGCGGGGCTCCCTTCGGCTGGGTGTGTCCACGTTTTCACTTCGACAAAGACAATCGTTTCGCGGCCACGTGATTTTTTGTCTAATGCGATCAGATCGATTTCGCCCAGCCAATTGCGATAGCCTCGCTTCAAAATCGTATAGCCGCATTTTTTTGCGAGATAATCGGCCGCCATGCGTTCCCCGATGGCTCCAGTCCGATCTTCAATTCGCCCCTGCGATTTCGTTGAAAATCGCCTTACTCCATTGCACAGCCATTCAAAATATTTGCCCATCATTCATGAATCTCTGCTGAATCCAGATCGTGGAAGGATTCGATAGAATTTAGCGGAACGGTAGCCCCGAGGGTACCTATAATCTAAGCCGTCCCGACGGAACATCGTGCTACTGGCCCTGCCGCCAAATAGCGTTCGGAATAGGAATGAAAGAGGGTTTTTCGTGCCAACGTTTGAAATGTATTCTCGCAAGCTGGTTTTCGCTGGAGCTATTTTGGCGGCGATTGGCGTCGGATTGGGTGCTATCGGAGCACACTTTCTGCCGAATTTTCTTGAAAAAAAGCAATTCGACGAAGTCAAGATTGAGAAGCGAATGGAGCAATTCGAGACCGGCGTGCGCTACCACTTGTACCACAGCCTAGCCATCATTGTCGTTGGTCTGTCCCCGCTTACCGGGCGACTTCCTTCGGCGGCTGCTTGCCTGATGCTGGTTGGACTCGCACTTTTTTCAGGTGGAATTTATGGCATCGTCTTTGGAGAGCTAGGGACGCATGTCATCGTACCCTTTGGTGGATTCGCTTTCATTGCAGCTTGGACGATCCTTGCTTTCAGTGCTTTAGGGCGACCGGCCGGCTAGCGATCGGCTAATTTGTTGCCGTTGTTCGTCCCCGTTCGCTCCCATGAACGGAGCGTACGAGCCATGAATATTTCGTGCCAGACGAGTTTTTTGCGGTTCGACCGTGGCGAGCTGAATATGGCCGCTGCCACTTCACGCTACGTTCGTAGAATGAACGGCGACCTTGGCTTATCAAACTGACGAAGCACCCGAAAGCGGGACCTGATTGTATACTAGAACACTTACTCGATCCGAGAACTGATTTCCGACTTACTTTGACTTGATCATTATGCCTGGCAAACCCCTTTCTGGAATCTTTACACCCAATATTAGCCCCACGGATTCTTCCGGTCGCATCGATGAGCAGACGTTGCGTGGATACATTGATTGGCTGATCGAGCGCGGGGTCGATGGTTTGTATCCGAACGGGAGCACCGGTGAATTCGTTCGCTTTACGGCGGAAGAGCGACGTCGAATTATCGAGATTGTTGTCGATCAAACCCGCGGCCGAGTCCCAATCTTGGCTGGTGCTGCAGAAGCGAATGTTGAGGAGACGATTCGCGCTTGTAACACCTATGGCCAGCTTGGCGTGCGGGCCGTAGCGATTGTCGCGCCGTACTACTATCGTTTGGCGCCCGAGGGTGTTTACGCATACTTTAAAGAGATTGCCGACAACGTCGACGTCGATGTGACGCTTTACAACATTCCCCTCTTTGCCTCGCCGATCGATGTTGCGACGGTGAAAAGGCTCGCCCTGGAATGCCCGCGCGTGGTGGGTATCAAGGATAGTTCCGGCGATCTTCCGCACATGATGCGGATGATTGCCGAAGTGCGTCCTCAGCGCAGCGATTTCTTCTTCATGACCGGCTGGGATGCAGCGTTGGTTCCAATGCTCATGGTTGGCTGCAACGGTGGAACGAACGCGACGAGTGGCGTCGTTCCCGAACTGACCAAGGCGATATTCGAAGCTTGCAGGGGAGGCCAGTGGGATCGAGCCATGCAGCTCCAATACCGGCTTCTTCCGCTTTTCGACGCCATGATGTCGGTAGCGGAATTTCCGGAAGGCTTCCGTCGCGGAGCCCGGATACGGGGCTGGGATTTGGGACGTTCGCGGCAGCCACTTTCGGATCACCAATGGTCAGCCGCCGAAAAAGCTGAAAAAAGACTGGAAGAACTCATGGCAGGTTTCCAGTTGGATCCGGTGCGTCCCATGTCGCGACAATCCTCGATTCCGTTGGCCGACGACACGGTAATTGATCGGATTGTGCGGGAAGTCCTTTCGCAACTGACCGTGGATAGTCGGAAGTTTGCTTGACACTACCTCAGGGTGGATTTAGTATCGAAGCTAGGATTTTTTGTAGAAAATCCAACTTTTAGGCTCGACTCTCCTCTTTTTGAAACACCAAAAACATCCGATGGAACTCACCGGTATCCTCTTTTTGGTGGTCGTGCTCGTTGCCTTTATCGTCTTCATTTTTGGGTTGGTAAAGGGTTTTTCAGGCTGGGGCGTCTTCTATACGATTACCCTCTCATTCCTCTTTCTATTTAGCCTGGGATTTTTGTACGCCTCGGCAATTGTGGCGCAGCGACGCGTCGGATGGGTCCGAATTGATTATTTGGCCAAGAAAAAAATAGCCGATCTCGAAAAGCAGGTTACTCGGCTCAAGTTTGGGGATCCGAATCAAACATCCAGCGACTTGAATAGCCTGCTCGGTTTAGCCAATGAATTGAGCCGCGTCGCTCTGGAACGAGGAAGCGTTTGGCGGAATGCTGAGTTTGTTGACGGTGGCAAACAGCTCGACACGATTAAGCTCAAGCTCTCCCCGAAAGAGGCTGCCCCAGACTTACCAGCTGATGTTCCTGCTCCTAAAGCGGACGCCAGTGTGAATGGCGATCTTCCTTCCGAAACCCTGGTCTATGCATTTGGCGAAGGGGTCGGCCCCGATTCGAGAATCGTTCCAACGTTCTATCTCGGCGAATACTTTGTCGCGGAAAGCCAAGGCGGAACCGCCACGCTGCGACCTGTCTCTCCGTTGCTACCGGTTCAAGTCAAAGCAATCGCGAGTGGCCAGTATCCTCGATGGACTGTTTTTAAAAACATGCCTATCGATTCGCACGTTGCGTATGCCGAAACCGGCTCCAAACGGACAAATGAAGCCGAATTTGGACGAATGGATCGCAAGGTTTTAGCTGAATTGCTTCAAATCTCGGAGGACTTGCTTGATCGCGATCCTGCGCAATTGACCGCCGAAGAAGCTCGACAGCGCCGCTTGCTAAATTCCTATGTCCTTGATGGAGGACGCGCACCCGAAAATGAAGCGCCGGAAAATATTTGGAACCGGGTCGAATTTCTCGTTGAACATACGATCGAAGTCGACGTCGATGAAAAGGGGGGACGCAAAGCAACCGATGGTGGCTACTTTGATTTTAGTGGCCGTGCTATTGATGCTCGCTTAAAACGAAAGGATGGCGAAGGCAAAGTCAAATTCAATAAAGGGCAACAAGCTTTGTTTGCATTCAAGCCTTCCAAGGAACTGATTGATCAGAACGTCGTCAAGCTCATTGAGCCCGTCTTTGTGCGTCGCATTAATGACTATACCTTCGGTTTCAAAGAGACCCGCGATCAAATTACCGATGCTATACAAGATGCCGCGATGATTCAGCGAGAAATCGACCAAACCAAGACAACCAACGATCGCGTTCAACAGCAAGTCGTATTTCGTCAAACAGAACGTCAATTGCTTGATAAAGACCAGGCTCAGTACGAAAAAGAACTTGGAGTCATCAAAGCGGAGGTCGGGCGATTTGAGCAACTGATCAAAGACACGAACGCGGAGCTGAGTCGCCTCTATCGCGCGACCCAGCAAAACTACGAACGTCTTGTTCAGATGCAGCAAGCGATTTATAGGTCGGCGACCAGTTCGCCGTAATTCGACATTTTCGCAGACCTCGGGTAAGATCTCCCACGTTTGCACCTTAAAATGAGGGTTCAGCTGAACCTGTACGATGGACTTCCAGTCCGTCGGTGCCAATTGTTTGTCGACGGACTGGAAGTTCGTCGTACCCTATAAATTTGCTGCGACGAAGTACTTGCCGATGGTTGGCTAGATCGCCACTTCATTTGGCCAATCGAAGAATCGAACATACCTAGAGCAACTATGCCTGAAAGCGAACTCAAGAATCTTTCCAAGCTCCAGAAAATTGCCAAGAATCTAGGGATCCCGGAAACGCGGCGACATATCTTCCTTTGTTGTGATCAAAGCAAAGATAAGTGCTGTGATCGTAAACGGGCGAATGAGGCCTGGGATTTCCTCAAAAAACGATTGAAAGAGTTAGAGCTGGATGAGTCAGGTGGTGTATTTCGTACGAAAGCCAATTGTCTGCGGATATGTGAAGCTGGTCCAATCGCCGTCGTGTATCCTGAAGGGACTTGGTACGGTGAATGTGACCCACCGGTTCTTGAACGTATTATTCAGGAACATCTGATCGGTGGTGAACCGGTCGAAGAATATCGTATCGTAGAACAACCGTTGGAGCCCTAACGTGGCCGATGTTGCATCACTCGTAAAGCGATATCTCAGTCCAACTCAATCGTTGAAGCGATTGAACTACTACACCGTGATCGGACTGGAAGAGTTGATTGACGATCGGACAGCCATTGCGGTTGCCGTGGAGTCGGCGATCGAAAAGCTCAAATTGGCAGACCGCAAAGCGGATCCCGAGGGCTTTGAACAAATTGTTAAGGTTGTTCGGCAAGCCCGCTCAACGCTACTCGATGACCACAAAAAATCGGCCTATGATGCTCAACTCCGCGCTTCGCTTCGAAAGTCAGCAGGAGATGAACTGGAGTCCTCTGGGTCTTCGAGTGCCGTAATTCGGCTTCAATCGCTTCTTCCACCGGGTGACCCAAGCGCTCCTTTTTCCATGTCGGAGTTTCTTCGCCAACCATCGGCAGAATCTCGACAAGAAACGACTGCGGAACGACACTTCGCGTTGATGGAACTGGCTCGGCAGTCCGCTCCGCCTACCGCGGAATCCTCGACATCGAAGTCCGTGGCCGCCTTGGCCGCGCCGAACGCAATGCCCTCGTCTGGCTCCAACAACTCAGCTCGTGAACTTAAGGAGCAGATTCGGCGCAATCGCCAAAAGAAAAACATGATGGCTTCGGCGATCGTGATTGGCTTTTCATTTGTGTTCGTGGGTGGGGCGGGTTTGATGTACTGGCAGAAGGTGCAAGCCGACCGCAAACAGATGGCAGCCATGGAAGCATCGGGGGATATGACAGCGGAACCCACAATCGAATTGCGAGATCCATCTTTACCACCGAATACTAAATCGGTCAGCCTGACCAAGCCGAAAAAGCGAATGGATTTGGGTGTTGTTGGCGGCGGTGAGAAAGAAAACCTGGGAGCGTTGCCAAAAATGAATATTGGCGATAGCTCTAACGAGGAAGCATCGATGAAACCCGACAAGCCTATGGTCGACAAGCCTATGGTCGACGCCAAGGAACCGATGCCGCCAGCCGACGATACTCCAAAGAAAATGGAGGATGCTGCAAAACCTGAGACATCAGCAGCGGAAATGGCAGAAATGGAGGCCGCTGCGAAGAAGTGGTCCGAAACGATGAATGCAGCTAGGAAAGCAATCGAATCGCGAGACTTCGAAAACTTCCAAAAGCTCATCAGCCAGGCAACTGAATCGTCTCAAGAAGGCGAACAAACTGAGAAATGCCAGAAGCTCGATACCTTCGGTCAACTCTTTGAGCAAAGCCAAGACCTGATCAAGCTAGGAATATCTAAGCTCAAGTCGACCGATATTATCTCGGTTGGTCAAAGCTCGCAAATGGCCGTTGTGGAGGTCAAAGAAACCGAGATAATTCTGCGCGGTAAAGGTAAAAACGAGACCTATCCATTCGACAAGATACCGATTGGTTTTGTCGAAAGTCTACTCAATCTCGAATTGACCCAAACGCCGATGCACGATGCCGTTCGAGGAACGTTTTACTTACTAGACCCTCGAAGCAGCCCAGTTACCAAGAAACGGGCTCAAGAATTTTTCGATAAAGCTGCCCAAGGCGATCCAAAGTACGAGGGACTGGGGAAAGTCATGACGGAAAAATACTAACCGTCGCAGGTGAGTCTCCTGCGCACCAACACATGGATGAGGCTCGGTGCCTGGGGACACCGGTGCCTGGGGGACAGCAAAAGTTTGCGCCTCGCGACGTCGACCGATTCAGTAGCGTTCTGGAAACGCTAGCTTAACTCTTTGCTAGCGAGCAAAGCGTTCATAAACAGAGACTCTGGGTATGAGGACGCCATTCTCAGTTGATTCGTTGGTCCCCGTGCATTGTGTTTTGAAAGCCAGCAAATCAATTCTGGCCGCACAATCGGAGTTTTCGTTATGGTTTGCCTAAACCGACTCAACTCTCAGGCTCCGACCTTCCGATACTATCAGCACAACCGGAATAAGTGCGCTTACCCGTGCAATCCCACCGATAAGGTATGTGGGCGAACGAGTCGGCGCGTAATCGCGGCCCTGTGCATAACGGTGAAAGAAATGATGGCAAACATCAACTTCGGATGGTTCAGCAAAACGCTTCGAGCAATTCACAAGTCTAATATTATGAAGTTCAAATTCGCACGGTCGGGCCAGTTACAGCAAACGATAAAGCGAACGGTTGCTGGTTTGACGGCAATCCTTGGTCTATCGGCTGCGGTTCCCTCCGAGGCCGCCCAGCCCTTTCATCCATTCGCGGAATCGATGAACATTGATCCCGACTATCAATGGTTCGCGCCCGTTGACATGCAAGAGTTGAATGAACTGTCGGCTAGAAAGCGAGCCAATCGTGGTTGGTTCGTCGCGTACGATCGACTTCATTTCGGCTTGAACCGTCCCGAGACGACAGCTCAGACCAGTAAGATCGACATGACTTGGGGGAACCGATGGGACCTAGGCTTCATGTCTGAAAAAGATCGGGGATGGCTCTTCAGCTTCACGCACGTGAGTGGTCCCAACGTTTACGATGATACGAGAATTGTGCGAGGTCCGTTGCCCACGACAGCTGGTGGAGCCAATTCGCCAGCACCCCAAAACGTCTTCCTTACCTCATTCCCAGCCTTCATCGCTCGATTTCCATTCGATCCAGCCTTTGGTGATGGAACCTTTTTGAATCGTCAAAGCGTCAACGTGGCTTCATTGTCGAGCTTCGAAGCGAATAAGACCTGGCGATTCGAACCCTATCGTTATGGCGGTATTCTTGAGCCGCTCGTCGGTTTCCGCTATATGCAGTTCAACGACTACGCTGTCGCACAATTGTACACTGGAATTCAGAATGACGCCGACGTCGCCGTGGATATCGATCAATTCAGTCGAACGGTTACGCGAACGGATAACCAGATGGTCATGGGTCAATTGGGTTATCGCTATTTCTCGACGCTCAATCGAATGACTTTCTCGCAGGAAAGTCGGTTCTTCGCCGGTCAGAACTTTCAAACCCAAGGCTTTGAATCAAGAACGTATCAGTATACGCCAGGCGATGCCGATGGGCTTCCCATCCTTGGCCAATCGTCAGCCTTCGGTGGCCGAGACAACAGCGAGTCTGTCGTTGGATTGGATGCACGGGCCGAAGCTGCTATGCAGTTGACGAAGGCCTTCAACGTCCGAGCGGGCATGCAAGTGCTTTACATTGGACGAGGCATTTGGCGTGGAGCCAATCCTGGACAAGGCAATCAAAACCTGTTCGATCAAGCGATCGTCTCTCCGGCCTTTACGTTTGGAATGGCTTTCAATCGCTAGGATGTTGATGATCAAGCCGTTTGGCGATGTCGTAACGCTCGCGTCAGGATTGACGCTAGCGGCAGTGGGGCTCGAAAGCTTTCTTCTTCCAAATCATTTTATCGATGGCGGTATCACCGGCATTTCGATGCTGATATCCGAGAAGACAGGCTGGTCGCTATCGCTTCTCCTAGCACTTGCGAACCTCCCTTTTGTCGCGCTCGGTTACCGCGTTCTCGGTAAGCAATTTGCGATCAAAAGTGCGTTAGCCATTCTTGGTTTGGCGATCACGCTTGCACTCCTCGATTTTCCGACAGCAACGCACGACAAACTTCTCGGTGCGGTTTTCGGCGGTTTTTTTCTCGGGGCCGGTGTCGGGTTAGCGATTCGCAGCGGGTCCGTCTTGGATGGAACGGAAATACTCGCACTGCTCGCGAGCGTTCGCACATTCGCAACCGTCGGCGAAATTATATTGGTTCTCAATGCGATCATTTTTTCGGTGGCGGCTCTTTTTCTAGGGATTGAACCGGCGCTCTACTCGATGCTGACTTATTTTGCGGCTTCTAAAACGATCGACTATTTACTGCATGGGATCGAAGCCTACCAAGGGATCCTGATATTTACTCAGCAACCCGATGCAGTTCGTCAGTCGATTTTGACGGAACTCGGACGTGGCGTCACCGCCTTTAAGGGGAAAGGTGGCTTCTCGGAAAGCGATTCAGAAATCCTGCTTTGTATTGTCACGCGACTCGAAACGACCCGGCTTCAAGGTCTGGTTCAGTCGAAGGATGCGTCGGCTTTTATCGTGACGTTGCCGGTCCTCGATGCCCAAGGTGGAATGTTGAAAAAGCGAGCATTTCACTAGTCATTCATGGCCAGCTAGAGCCGGTCAGGCAAATCGGTGAAAATTTTTGAGCCCTGGCCGCGGCAAGCCGACCGCCAAAGGTCGTCCGGCGACTTTCACACCCTAGACCCAAGCACAGCAATCGACTATTTTTCCTGCACCTAGATAGCAACACCACAGAGCACGGAGGAGGAAACGAATGCCCAAACGCGGAAGTCCTGGCGGAGGGGGTCAAAATGACGATTCGTCCAAGGAGCGGAAAACGCGTCGGAGAGGCGTGGATACAAGTGCCAATGCAGATCAACCACAAGTTGACCTTACGACGGGGATTTCGTTGCGCGATGCGGCTCAGATCCGCTATCTAAACTACTCCCTTTCGGTCATCACCAGCCGAGCCCTTCCTGACGTTCGTGACGGTCTCAAACCTGTTCAGCGTCGGATCCTTTATACGATGGATCAGCAAGGGCTGACTTCGACAACCAAGCACCGAAAATGTGCGAAGGTCGTTGGCGATGTGATGGGTAATTACCACCCCCACGGCGACTCGTCGATCTACGACGCCCTCGTTCGAATGGCCCAGTCGTTCTCTTTGAGAATGCCGCTTGTCGATGGTAGTGGTAACTTCGGTTCGATTGACGGTGACAATGCCGCTGCTATGCGATACACCGAATGTCGCATGTCGCCCATCGCGAGTGAAATCCTAGTCGATCTCAGTGCAGCCACGGTTCCCTACAAGCCAAGCTACGATGGTAGTCGTCAGGAACCGGTTGTCTTACCAAGTCGTGTCCCCAATCTTCTCATCAACGGCGCGACCGGTATTGCGGTTGGGATGGCGACAAACATTCCTCCTCACAACCTCGGTGAAGTCTGTCGCGCTTTGTTGAAGCTACTCGCCGATCCAGAAATCAAGGATTACCAACTCGTTGCCAACGATGCAGTTCAAGGCCCTGATTTTCCAACCGGCGGTCTTGTCATCAATACAAAGGACGAATTGCGCGAGCTTTACCGAACCGGCCAAGGCTCGCTGAAGATTCGTGGCAAGACGGTCTCGGCCGGTGAAACCAAGACCGGTAAATTGATGCACATTGTTTCCATCCCTTATGGAGTAAATAAAGCGACGCTCGTAGAACGTATTGCTGAAATTGTGATCGGTGGAAAGATGCCGCTGATCGAAGACGTTCGCGATGTCTCGACCGAAGATATTCGCATCGACCTTCATTTAAGAAAAGATGCCGACGAAGCGAAGGTCCTCGCCTACCTTTACAAGCACACGCCGCTTCAGACAAACTTCAGCGTCAATATGACGTGTTTGGTGCCGACCGAGAATCCAGACGTTTGTGCTCCAGATCGCTTGGGGCTTAAAGAGATCCTCTGGTTCTTCCTGAAGTTCCGACTTGAAGTTGTAACGAAACGCTTAGAGAGCGAGCTTGAAGCCCTACTTCGAAGAATGCACATCCTCGAAGGCTTCGTCCTGATCTTCGATGCGTTGGATGAAATCATTCGAATCATCCGCAAGTCGGAAGGTAAAGCCGATGCTGCCGAAAAAATCATGCAACGCTTTCCAGCCGCGAAAGGTGGGCTTGATGAAGAACAGACCGAAGCCATCCTCGAGTTGAAATTGTATCGCTTGGCTCGGTTGGAAATCAATTTGATCCAAGAAGAGCTGAAAGCCAAACAGAAACGCGCGCGAGAAATCCAAAGACTACTCAAGGAAAGTACCGAAGATACGAACAACTCGGGCCGCTGGAAGATTGTACGCGAAGAGATCGAAGCACTGATCGGAACATACGCGAAGACCAAGGAGGGCGTTCGCAAAACCGAACTTCTTACCATCACCGAAGAACCAGAATTCTCGGAAGAGGATTTTATCGTTGCCGAAGATTGCAACATTCTTTTGACGAAAGATGGTTGGGTGAAACGGCAGAAAGCCATTACCGACCCATCGAAGAGTCGACTCCGAGAAGGCGATTCCGTGCTTGGGGTCGTTGCCGGCTCGACACGAGCAACTGTTGCATTCTTCTCCTCCTTTGGCGTTTGCTACACAACGCGTTTAGTCGATGTACCGCCTTCGACCGGATACGGCGAACCGGTCCAAAAGCTCTTCAAAATGAAAGATGGCGAACGGATCGTTACGATCATGTCGTTGGATCCCCGCGTGATTGGCAATATCGCCGACAATCCAAAGAAACCAGACTATTGTCCAGAAGTGCATGGTTTTGCCGCAACCAGCAACGGCTTTGCAATGCGTTTTGGTTTGCACCTCTTTGCCGAACCGTCAACTCGCACCGGCCGGCGATTTGCGCGCGTCGCCCCCGAACATGGAGTTGTATCGGTCGTACCTATCCACGGTACGGAGACGATCTTGGCGATCACGGCGGATTGTCGAGCCATGGTTTGTAATGCCGAAGAGGTGAACTATCTCTCGGGTGCAGGCAAGGGTGTGACGCTGATCAAGATGGCCAAGACCGATCGATTGCTGGGCTTCAAAGCATCGATCGGCGACCGTGATTTACTGGTGGTCGAAACCAATCGCGGGGCACGAAAGACCATATCCACGGCGAAGTACCGAACGACCGCCCGCGGTGGCCGTGGAATTGAGATCCAAAAGAATGGGAAGATATCAGCTATCATCGCCGATTCTCCCGATGCACCGACTCCATTGGAAAGCGAAGAAGGTGATTCATGAGCGCTGCCGGAACATACAACGCATCAGACATTGTTGCCTTAGAAGGACTTGAGCCGGTTCGCAAGCGACCCGGGATGTATATCGGTGGAGTCGGCGCAAGCGGGCTGCACCATCTTGTCTGGGAAGTCCTCGACAACTCGGTCGACGAAGCGATGAATGGCCATGCGACTGAAATCATAGTCACCCTCCACAAGTCGGGTCGAACGGTGACAGTGGCTGATAATGGACGCGGTATCCCCGTCGATAAGCATGCCAAGACCGGCAAGAGCGCGCTTGAAGTCGTGCTGACGGTGCTTCATGCGGGTGGGAAATTCGAAGGGAAAAACTACAAGACGTCTGGCGGGTTGCATGGTGTCGGCGCATCGGTGGTGAACGCGCTTTCCAAAGAACTGATAGCCGTCATCCGGCGGGACGGCTCACAATACAAAATGGAGTTCTCGCAAGGGCGGCCTACTTCCAAGCTACAAAAGGCTACCGCCACCGTTCGTGGAACGGGCACCACGATTACGTTTACGCCTGACCCGATCATCTTCCCCAAGACAGAGTTCGATGCCGAGACGATTCGGCTTCGGTTGGAAACCACGAGCTTTCTACATCGAGGTGTCAAAGTTCACTTCGTCGATGAAACCACGGGAAAGAAGGAGACCTTCCATCACGAGCGCGGTATCGTCGACTATCTGGTCAAGGTCCTGGCGCAGCGAACTGCGCGACCCATCCACGATGCTCCCTTTACACTTCGCAAAGAGGGTGACGAACGGATCGAGATCGCCCTGCAGTGGACAGAATCTACGGATGAGCATGTCCGCTCCTATTGCAATGGGATTCCAACCGGTAGCGGTGGAACCCATGAGAATGGCTTTCGAGCGGGACTGGGCAAAGCCGTTCGCAACTATTTTGAAACGCACAATTTGATCCCCCGCGGCGTTAAGATTGGCCACGAAGATATCCGCGAAGGCTTGGTCGCCATTCTTTCTGTCTTTATGGGAGAGCCCCAATTCCAAGGACAGACGAAGGATCGTTTGAATAACCCAGAAGCTCAGACATCCGTTGATAACGCGATTCGGGCTGCTCTCGAACAATGGATGAATAACAATCAATCCGTGGCCGAGCAGGTTGTGGCTCGTATTATTGCTGCCGCCCGAGCTCGTGCTGCATCGCGTGCTGCATCGGAATCGGTATCTCGAAAGACAAGTACTTCGCGAGCCATGCTTCCGGGCAAGCTCAGCGATTGCTTAAATGCAGGACGCGCGAAGTCAGAACTATTCATCGTCGAAGGGGATTCTGCCGGCGGAAGTGCCAAACAAGGACGCGACCGAAACAACCAAGCAATATTGCCACTGCGCGGTAAAGTCTTGAATACCGAATCGGTTGCCCTCTCCAAGGTCTTGGAGAATAAAGAAATCCAAGACCTGGTTACCGCTATGGGTTGCGGCATCGGGAAAGATCTTGATGTCTCGCGATTGAGATACGAGAAGATCATTCTTTTGGCCGATGCCGACTCGGATGGGCATCATATCACGACTTTGTTGCTCACCTTCTTTTATCGCCATCTGCAGCCGCTAATCAATGATGGACGAGTCTTCATCGCCGTCCCGCCGCTGTTCCGCATCGATTTGGGTAAGGAAACGCATTGGGCGGCAGATGAAAAAGACCGCGAGCGGATTTTGGCTAAGCATGACAAGCGCATGAAACCCGAGATTACTCGCTTCAAAGGGCTGGGCGAAAAGATGCCCAAGGTTCTTTGGGAAACGACTCTCAATCCAGCTACCCGACGTTTGCTCCGGGTTGAGATCGACGACCATCTTGAGACCGACCGTATTATGAACGACCTCATGGGCCGCGACGCTTCCGCTCGTTTTCGTTTTATCATGGAACGAGCCGAAGAAGCCGCCGAGATCGACGTGTAAAACAGTGTGCCGCGACGCTCCGTGGTTGTGAGTTTTTCAGTGTTGCCCGTCGTTCTGCGGCGGTAGCGTGCATAACGAGACGATTTGGCTATATCCGTTCCCCTTATTCGTCCTTTGCTTAATAAAATCACAGCCTTTCCGCGGCCGTGACTCTTCGCCCGAAAACTGAAAAAAGTCGCGGCAATGGAGCTCGCGGCACTCTCGCTAGCCGAAATCGGTCTCTGGGGCTATCATCTGACCTTTTGGTAGGTTTGTTGAATCAAGGTGAAATGGCTGTTCTACTTCAGGTCCGCGGTGCGGAAAAAAGCTTTGGCGATCAATTCCTCTTGGATGACGCTGAAGTCACGCTCGTTGACGACGTAAAGGTTGGCTTCGTTGGGCGTAACGGGGCTGGCAAGTCGACCCTCCTCAAAGTAATCCTCGGCGAAGAGGAGCTTGAAAAGGGAGAGGTTATCTGTCATCCACGGTTGAAGATTGGCTATCTTCGCCAACACGATCCTTTCCTGCCTGGCGAATCGGCGTTGGATTTTCTGATGCGCGACAGCGAACAACCCGATTGGAAATGCGGTGAAGTCGCCGGTCAGTTCGAGCTGAAGGGAAACTATCTGAACGGGCCCGTTTCAGCCTTGTCGGGTGGATGGCAGACGCGCGTCAAATTGGCCGCCTTACTTCTGCACGAACCTAACCTTTTGTTGCTGGATGAACCTACGAACTTTCTCGATTTGCGAACGCAGATTTTGCTGGAGCATTTTCTCCGTGGCTTTTCGAAAGCCGCATTAATCGTTTCGCACGATCGGGAGTTTTTGAAAGCAACTTGCTCGCAAACGCTTGAAGTTGCACGTGGCAAGTTGACCATGTATCCCGGGAAGATCGACGACTTTCTTGTTTATCAAGCGGAGCGTCGTGAACACGATGAACGAGTCAACGCCGCGGTTCAAACAAAGCAGAAACAGCTTCAACGCTTTATCGATAAGAATCGCGCTCGAGCGAGTACAGCCTCGCAGGCGAGATCCAAAGGCAAGCAGCTTGAACGACTACAGATCGTCGAGATCGCTGACGATGCGCCTACCGCCAACATTCGCGCACCGATTGTCGAACCGCGAAAAGGACCCGCCGTTCGTTGTCTCGACGTTGCGATCGGATATGGCGACAAGATTGTCGCCAAAGATATCCAAGTTGAAATCGAACACGGCCAGCGAGCTGCCATTGTAGGCGACAATGGGCAAGGAAAAACGACGCTCCTACGAACGCTCGTTGGATCTCTCGAACCGATCGAAGGCGAAGTAAAATGGGGCTATGGTTGTGAGTATGGTGTCTACGCGCAGCATGTGTATACGAGCCTCAACCCGAAACAGACTGTTCTTGAGTACTTGGAGTACAAGGCCGAAGTCGGCACGACTCAGCAAATGATTCTGGCGGTTGCCGGCTCGCTTCTGTTTCGCGACTCGCATGTTGAAAAGAAGATTTCTGTCCTGTCCGGTGGCGAGCGTGCTCGGCTCTGTATGGCTGGCCTTCTTCTGGGAACCTATAATGTTCTCGTGCTCGACGAACCCGGTAACCACTTGGACGTCGAGACCGTAGAGTCGCTCGCCGATGCTTTGTGTGACTATAAGGGAACCGTTATTTTTACGAGCCACGATCGTCACTTTATGCGACGCGTAGCCACATCGATCATCGAAGTCCGCGACGGTACCGCCGTAAACTACTTCGGAAAATACGACGACTATCTCTATGCCGTCAATAAAGAGATCGACGACGGCGAACGTGAAACGCAACAACGGAAAGACAAATCGAAGAAAGACGATTCGTCAAAGCCGAATGGCGCCAAGCGACCTGATGATCGTTCGCTTCAGAAGGAACTTCGCAATCTTGAGAAGAAGATTGCAACGCTCGATAGTCAGCGTCGGGAAGTCAATGAAAACCTCATGCAGTCAACCGATCCGACTGAAGCGCTCAAGCTCCACAATGAGATTACATCGATCTCCGCTGAGCTTGAAACGATCGAACACCGATGGTGCGAACTTAACGAGATGGAAAACGGCTAAGCCGCTGGCCCAGTTCTTTTCTGCGTCCTTGAGCCTGAGGCGCTAGCCCAATGCCACCTACTTTCACCCTCCGCGACGAGCGGGAGGGTCGATGGCGAGGTACGAGCCAGCGGGGAGGGTGAAATTTCGAATGTTTCGTGACCCAATTCCCTCCCCTCGTCGTCGTTCCTCCTCCTCGACCCTCCCAAGGGGAGGGTGAATTCAGGAAAGTAGGTGGCATTGGGCTAGCGCCTCAGGCTCAATGTCTTCAGACAGTAGCTCTTCAGACAGTACCAGACGATTGAATTGGACAAACGCTACGGAGCGACTCCGGTAACCACGGCTCCCGCCGAGAGCACTTCGTTTCGCAATGCTTCGGGATCGTAGTGTGCGCGATAGCGAAGCATGGGGGCGCAACTCCCTGGACGAAATGCGCCGAGTGTGTGAACTTCATCGAGCGGATGACGAAGTGTAGCGAGATAGGGGAGAACCGGAAACGTTCCAAAGAATCGGAGACCCGAGTAAAACGGCTGCAAGTGGGGATTTTGTTCGTGACCATGACGCTCTAGCATCGGGTCCTCCCAGTAGAGCGGTTGATGGCAAAAACCACCTGGTAACCAAGGTTTCGACTGGATTGCCCACATTCCTTCTCGAGTTTCTCCGGTGGGGAGCCATTGCGCTGGAGGCAAGCGTCCGACAGTGACATCTTCCGGCCGAATCCCCGTTCCAATTCCCTCGAGCTTTGTGTTTGGAGTCGCGAGGGCGGTCAACGCTATCGCCCCGCGGGTTTGCTCTGCGGGTTTGACCGAAGGCGAAGATTCAGCAGCGGTCGTTCTCGCCAGATCAGTCCTTTCGCTTGCAAATCCCTTATCCGACGCTTCACTGATCGGTTTCTCGCTTGGCGATGACTTGCTTGGCGAAAGCGGGGCTGAAGTATCTTCGAGGATTCGAATAAATCCGGTTGCCGAATAGGGACTTTCGTTCGGCTGAACGCTAGCAGACACGGGCGTGCTGAGAACCGCCTCTTGAGTCCAAGCATTATCCGCCATGGCAATCACAAGGCTTGGAATGACAGCTAACATCATGTGTTGGCGAAGCGACATCCGTGTCATCCTCATCAAATCATCGTCCTGATGGTCGCAACTGCTCGTCGAGCGTTTGCTAGCATCCTTGGTGTATTAAAAAGTCGATCCTTTGGGGTGTACCGATAACCGAAGCCATCGGGGATCGACTTAACTGACTCATTCGGTTCCTCGAATCCTATCCCTTGATGGGATCGTAGCGGAAAGGATGAGAATCTCTTTTATCCTGCCATTACAGATTACGCGGCCACTCGCCATGAACGATTGGTTTGCCTTCTAATCGACTTGGATCGACTGTCCAATGTCGCACGCGTTCTCGCTTCCACGTGTAAGTGATATGAACCAAACCATCTCGCGTTTGAATCATTGCAGGATAGCTATACTCACCCGGATCACTCTCTAAAACCAAAGCACCATCCCAATTTTTTCCATCGTGGGATACTGATAGATTGAGCGGTGTCCGCTTGCCAGACCATTTGCCGGGTGATCCGCTAACGTGGTTATAAACGAGCAGATGTCGACCATCGCGGAGTGTGACGGCATCCAATCCAGAGTTGTTATTCGGAAGTTCCACTGGTTGTAGAGCGCTCCACGTATCCCCATCATCATCAGTAATAGACTGGTAGATTCGATTCTGGCGTGTTCGAAACAGTGCTTGACAAGAGTTTTTCCCCGTCGACAAAATTGCCGGTTGAATCGCTTGTATCTCGATCCCGTCATGCAAAGGACCGATCTTACGCCAGGTCTTTCCGAGATCATCGCTCTTCTCGAAATGAACTTGCCATTTGCTCGTTTTCTCATTCGATTCGGTGCTCGAAGGACTGAGGATCGAGCCATTGGCGAGCTGAACTGGTTTATTTCGAATAGGGCCAAGGATACCTTCAGGAAGACGACGTGGTTCAGACCAGGTTTTCCCGTCGTCATCGCTGGTTATGAGCATTCCCCACCATGTTTGTGGCGAGG
>JANOAI010000451.1:0-11198 GCA_031411055.1 Pirellulaceae bacterium | reverse complement strand
GCAGGTGCCTTTTAAAAACACCTCGCGAATCTGTCGCGACTTGCCTGTCCGCGGCTTCGCAGGACTCGTGAAAGAAACTTCATCCTCAGTCAAGCATTCTACGCGGCCACAGTCATCGCACACAAAGTGGGGGTGGTCGCCCGGTGAATGCGAGCCTTTTCCACGGATTTCGAACCGCCAGGAATGATCGCCCGCGTCAATTCGCGAAAGGATTTCTGACTCGGCCAGTTCGACCAAAACGCGGTACAACGTCGACTTGTCAAATCCTTGCGGAACCAAAACTTCCGAGATTTCCGCATGGCTAATGGGTCGAGTCTGACCGCTTAAAAACTCCAGAACGGCTAAACGCGACGGAGTGCTTCGTAGCTTCGACGCGCGAAGCAAATCACGAGACGATTCCACTGTAAGGATTGAGTCTTTTGGTCTTTTCTCTTTCCCAGCCATCCGAAGTCCACTGATAAAAAACAGGGGGATTCACAACATTCAATGAAGAATTCTACACAAACGATGAAGAAAAAGCGAGGCGAAATGAACTCGCTCGACCCTTCTGGCTCGATGGTGATTGTCGTCGCTGGACGGTCGATGTGTCACCGAAGAGCGAGTCTTGGACGCTATCAAATCTAGGAGCGATCGCGTTACAGTCCATGGACTGGCGTCAAAAGAATGTTTGTATCATTTCTATTCCGTTGACCCCATACTTTTGACCAGGAAATGAGTGCCGCTGACAGAATTCATGCTGCTTTTTTCTTGTCAGAATTCTTCTTCTCGTCCTTGTTCTTGTCCTTGTTTGCTTTCTTGTTGCCGGGGGTTGGGACATTGGTCTTTGGAAGGAGTTTTGCAAGCTCCGCTTTGACGCTCGCGAAGCTTGTATCGCTGGCTAAGTTCTTCCATTCCTTTGGATCGTTTACTTCGTCGTAGAGCTCTTCATCCCCGTTCTCGTATTGGATGTATCGCCATTTCTCGGTGCGAATTCCGTGGTTCTTAAATCCGTGAGTCGTCAACGCGGCGTGGTCCCACGGCGCTGACGGATCCTTTAGAAGTTTAACGACACTTTCGCCTTCCACATGCTTGGGACGTTCCAATCCACATAGTTCGCAGAGCGTCGGGTAAATACACATGAAGTCGACGGTGCGTTGGCTAACCGAATTCGGTTTAGTCACACCTGGGACGCAGTAAAAGAGTGGGGCCCGTGCAGCCTCTTCCCACAGCGTAAATTTGCGCCAGTGCTGCTTCTCGCCCAGATGCCATCCATGATCTCCCCAAAAGACAATGATCGTGTTGTCGCGATTCGGTGATTTATCAAAAGCTTCCATCAACCGACCGACCATTGCGTCACAGTAGGCACCAGCCGCCAAGTATCCTCGGACAGCTTCCTTCCAGCGGCCTGACTTTAAGATGTCTGCATGATCACCGTCGGGTTTGGCCATTTTTATTCCTGATGGAGGAACATCTTGCAAGTCGCTTTCAAGAACTTCCGGCAACTGAATCGAATCCAACGGGAACATGTCGTAGTATTTTCGTGGGACGTTCCAAGCCATATGAGGTTTGTGTAGTCCGCATGCTAAGAAGAACGGCTTGTCGTGCTGCTTGTTAAGTTGGTCAATGCAGTAAGTGACCGTTCCGTAGTCTTGTGTTTCTTCGTCCGCGGCATCGATCGGCGCGAATCGGATTCCTTCAACGCCACCGTTCTCACCCTTACCAGGCCCAAAATCGCCCGAGTGTTTTCCCCCTTTCGCATAGTCATCCCAAATGCCGAATTGATCGGAGTCGCCGTGATAAATTTTGCCCGCTCCCGCGACATAATAACCGTTCTTTTGAAAGTGCGAGTTCAGAGGCACTACGTCGTTACAAATCGTCGTGCGCCGATTAATACCGTTATCGTAAACTCCACTCGTTGAACTCCGCAAACCGCACATCAGTGCACTTCGCGATGGATTACAAACGGGCGATGCACAATAGGCTTTTGCGAAATTGACACCGCGGGCCGCTAAGGCGTCAATGTTGGGTGTTCGCGCTTGCGGGTGTCCACCCAGGCAGCCGATCCAGTCGTTCAGATCATCGACGGCAATAAAAAGAACGTTTGGCTTTTTAGCCGGATCTGCCGCCAAGGCAGTCAGACCTGTCATGACTATGAAACAAGCAGAGAAGAAGGGTGCGCAAATGCGAAGATTCATATTTAACTGTTCCTTGCAGCCAGGGCGTTTTGAAGGAGGGTATGGTGAGGGACATTGCTTTGCAACCACATCAACCTCGGGCGGGCGAAAGTATTGTAATCTCCAGGGCACCGGTTGTGGCGAATATCAACGTCAATTTCCGAGTTAGCTCGTTACCGATCCTATCCTCGACGAACGAGGGTCGACTTAAAAAAACATCCTCGGCAAGAATGAATCCACAAACTTAGCCGACTTATCGTTTATCGATCGGTACCCAAGTGCGAGGCTCCGGACCGATGTAGTCGGCCGAAGGACGGATGAGTCGATTGTCGGCCCGTTGTTCGAAGATGTGGCCTGCCCAACCGGAAATTCGTGACAGTACAAACAACGGCGTAAACATGTTGGTCGGAATTCCCAAACATCGATAAACGCTGGCACTATAAAAGTCGAGATTCGGAAACATCTTTTTCTCGCGACGCATCACATTTTCGATCCGTTCGGAAACAGGATAAAGTCGCGTGTCGCCAGCTTCCTCGCACAACCGCGTGGACCAAACTTGGATGATGTCGGACCTCGGATCGCATGACTTGTAAACGCGATGCCCGAATCCCATGATCTTTTCTTTTCGAGAAAGCATTTCCAGCAGCGTTCCTTCAGCAATATCCGGATCGCTGAATCGATCGATCAATTCCATGGCCGCTTCGTTCGCTCCGCCGTGGAGCGGTCCCCGCAGTGCTCCGATGCCAGCGGTAATCGCCGAGTAAAAATCCGAAAGCGTTGAGGAAACAATTCTGGCAGTAAAGGTCGAAGCATTGAATTCATGCTCTGCGTACAAGATGAGCGAAACATCCATCGCTCGCTGATGCAATGAAGATGGAGATTCGCCGTGCAGCATTTCTAAAAAATGCTCTGCAATCGAAGTTGCTTTCGAACGGACATCGATTCGACGACCCGAATTCTGAAAATGGTACCAGTAGACCAACACCGAAGGCATACAAGAAAGAAGACGTTCGGCAACTCGAAACTGATCGGCAAAATTCGCTTCTGGTTCCAGCACGCCAAGCACGGAACAGCCTGTCCGCAAAACGTCCATCGGATGCGAGGTCGCTGGCAGTTGCTCGAGAACGGTGCAAAGAGGTTGAGGCAACTCACGCTGTTGAGCCAACCTCTGCTTGAACTCTGTCAGTTGCTCACTGTTGGGTAGTTCGCCATATAGCAGCAAGTGGGCTACTTCTTCAAAGCTGGCATTTCTAGATAGGTCTTCTATCGAATACCCCAGGTAGGTTAGTCCGACCCCATCGATGCCTACGGTTGAAAGTCGCGTTTGACCGGCAACGATTCCTTCGAGTCCGCCTCTGCTTGGCTTGGTCATTGGATGGGGCTCCGTTTGTCGATCCGTTGTTCGGCGGAATGGTAATTGAGAATGTCATAAAGCTGATCGCGAGTCTGAAGCCGGTCGAGTATCGACCGCTGAGACCCTTCATTGCGAATCGTTTCGTACGTTGTTTTCGCAGCGGCGTTCATCGCTCTGAATGCGGTCAACGGATAAAGTGCCATGCGAACACCGACCGAACGCAAATCTTCTAAAGTGAAAGAAGGCGTTCGTCCGAACTCGGTTAAGTTCGCAAGGACTGGAACGTTGACTGCATCGACGAACCGACGATAGTCCTGAAGCGTTTCGATCGCTTCCGCGAAAATCATGTCAGCGCCAGCAGCTATGTAGTCGATCGCTCGCTCGATGGCCGAATCGACACCCTCGACAGCGACCGCATCAGTGCGAGCCATAATCACGAATGACGGGTTGCTTCGTGCCGCTGTTGCTGCTGCAATCCTTGCTTGCATTTCGGCCGATTCAACAAGCTGCTTGCCAGGTCGATGACCGCAACGCTTGGCGGCGACTTGGTCTTCCAAATGAACGGCTGCAACCTCAACCCGTTCCAATTCGCGAATCGCTCGTTGAATCGTCAGTTCGGTCGCCCAGCCGGTATCGATATCGACTAACAACGGTAACTTCGACGCGGCTGTCAGTCGGGCTGCATCGAGCACGACATCATTTAGATTCGTTACACCGAGGTCAGGCAAACCGTGCGACGCATTCGCGACTCCAGCCCCCGAAAGGTAGATCGCATGAAAACCAGCAAGCTCAGCTTGCATTGCGCATAAAGCGTTGATCGTACCGACGATTTGTAAAGGTCGCTCGGCGTCGATTGCATCGCGAAATCGTTGACCAGGGGTAGGAGCCATCATTTAGGATAAAAACAATTCAAAAAACGCAGTAGGCTATTTGAAGCAGATACCAAGATTCGAATGGATTGTACAATGCGATGCAAGATGGTGTACGATGCGTCATCGCGTCTGTGAGGTCTTGCATCCGAATGAAATGCCTGATCGAGCCTGTTGTTGTTGGTCGCTATCAATAAAAAATCCAATGGATCATTTTATCCCTCCGTCGGTTCAACCGTACGATTCACTCTTAATTCAAATCGCCGATTATGCTTCGGGAAAGCATTCCTTTTCCGCGGAGGCGATCGAGACGGCCCGATGGTGTTTGCTCGATAGTCTTGGCTGCGGGCTTTCGGCCCTTGAATATCCTGCCTGTACAAAGATGATGGGGCCGGTTGTACCCAACGCGACCCTTGCCAACGGGGCGCGAGTCCCAGGTACTCAATGGCAGTTGGAGCCGGTAAAAGCGGCCTTTAATATCGGATGCATGATTCGATGGCTTGATTTCAACGATACTTGGTTGGCAGCCGAATGGGGGCATCCATCGGACAACTTTGGTGCGATTCTCGCAATTGCTGACTATATGGACCGTAACCCCGATAACGCATGGCAGCCGGGGAAGGTTTGGACAGTGCAAGATGTGCTGGAAGAGGCCATCAAAGCGTATGAAATTCAAGGTGTCTTGGCGCTTGAAAATGGGTTCAATCGAGTTGGACTGGACCACGTGCTGCTAGTGAGAATCGCTTCGACGGCGGTGGCATGTTCAATGTTAGGCGGTTCCAAAAAACAAATTGCAGACGCGGTCAGCCTCGCTTGGTTGGATGGAGGTGCTCTGCGAACCTACCGTCATGCCCCCAACACCGGCTCGCGTAAAAGCTGGGCCGCAGGTGATGCAACGCAGCGCGCCGTGCAATTGGCACTTTGGACCATGACGGGTGAGATGGGATATGCGACGGCCATCACGGCGCCTCGCTGGGGTTTTCAAGATGTTGTGCTTGATGGTAAGCCGATCGTCGTAAGCCGCCCTCTTGGCTGTTACGTCATGGAAAATATTTTATTCAAAGTTCGCTACCCGGCCGAGTTTCACGCTCAAACGGCTGCTGAAGCTGGTATCGCATTGCATCCGAAAGTTCGCGATCAAATCGACTCGATTAAAGAAATCCGAATTCACACGCAGGAATCAGCCGTGAGAATTATCGACAAGTCGGGACCGCTAAAGAACCCTGCCGATCGGGACCATTGTTTGCAATATATTGTTGCCGTAGCCATGCTGCACGGTGATCTGACCGCCGAGCATTATGAGGACAGCGCTGCCGCCGATCCACGCATTGATGAGCTTCGAAGAAAGATGGTTGTCATCGAAGACCCGCGATATACCAGCGACTATTTAGCTCAAGATTTGCGATCGATATCCAACCGCATTCAAGTTTTCTTCGCCGATGGTTCCATGACCGATGACGTCGAAGCCGAATTTCCACTTGGCCATCGTCGGCGTAGAGCGGAGTCGATCGAACCACTCAAGGAAAAATTCCGGTCGAACGCTGGAGCTCGTTTTGAATCGCTTAGAGTCGAACGGCTGCTCGATAGCTTTTCATCGCTCGAATCGCTGAGTCGCGTTCGAATCTCGGCATTAATGGACTCGCTGGCTGAGTAGCGGAAGCAATGGCACGTCGCAGAGCTTGGCGTATCCTCAATGGTGCTTCGACACAGCTTAACTATCATATAAGGTGTGAAGAAGCTCTAGTTCGACTGTCCCAAATTCTTCCGGAAGGCTTAATCGCATTGATAACACGAAGCGCAAGCGAGTGGCTTTCTTGAGGTTTCAATACCCAAACCACTCGCTTGCGCTTCGTGTTAGAGGATTTGGGACAGTCGAACTAGCCAGATCTCTTTTGCAGGGCGACCGATGGGGGAACTCTGGCGAGTTCCATAACACAAATTAAATCAATCACTCTCATATGATCTCGAACCGTCCATTCCTGACCCTTCTCAGTATCGGCGTTTCCCTTTGGTCCGCCGCAGGCCATCGAGTCGTCGCGGCGGATTCACCTCGCTTCGAGGAGGACGTTGTGCCGATCCTGTATCATCACTGCTTCGCCTGCCACAGCGAGAAGCAGACAGAGCCAAAGGGGAATTTGCGCCTGGATGCTGCCGAGGGGATTTGCGGCAGCGGTACGATCGTAGCGGGGAAACCGGACGAAAGCGAGCTAATAAAGCGGGTGTCACTACCTCACACCGATGAAGAAACGATGCCACCGCTTAAGGCTGGTGCGCAGCCTTTGAATGATTCGGAGCGTGCGATACTTCGACGTTGGATCGCCGATGGAGCAAAGCTCGATGGGTGGGTGAAATTCGAACATCGCGGTGCAGCTTTGCAAGCGGGCGATGCATCGCTGAAAATCGCCGATGTGCGGCAATGGAGTGCGGAAGTGCAGAAGCGGGTCGATCGTTCTCATGCCGCGAACCGAACCAAGATGAATAAGCCAGCGAGCGATGAGACATTCCTTCGCCGTGTTTATCTCGATCTCGTCGGACGCATTCCAAGTCTAGAAGAGAGCACTCGTTTCCTCGATAGCAACGATACAGACAAGCGCGCGAAGCTGATCGATGAGCTACTCAACAGCGAAGGCTACATCAGCCACATGTTCAACTGGAAGGCCGATCTCCTACGCGTGAACACGCGCCGGCTTGCCGCTGGTCAGCCTGGCAAGCTTTACGACGACTGGGTGAAGGACGCCATCCGCTCGCGCATGCCGTATGATGAGTTTGTGCGGCAGTTGGTCACCGCGCGCGGCTACCTGTGGGAAAATGGCGCGGTCGGTTTCTATGTGCGCGATCTCGGGATGCCGCTGGATCACATGTCGAACATGACGCGCATTTTCCTCGGCACGCGCATCGAATGCGCGCAGTGCCACGACCATCCGCTGGAGCCGATCACGCAGAAGGATTTCTACCAGATGGTGGCGTTCACCTTTGGCGTGAGCAATCTGGGCAAACCCGGCGGGTATTCGCCCGCCAACGTGAAGCAGTGGCCGGAGCTCAAGGCGAAGCTTGCCGCGATGGGCAGCGATAAGGCGCTGGATGATAGCGTGAGCGGGACGATTGCGCCTTTGAAACGGCTGACACTGGACACCGAGATGCAGTTGAAGTTTCCCGAAACCTATGCTTACGATACGGCGCTCCGCGGCAAGACCGTGGAGCCACGCACGCTCTTTGGCGACGAGGCCGACATGGACGATGGCAATCGTCGCAAGGCGTTCGCGGAATGGATGACATCGCCGCGCAATCCGCGATTTGCAAAAAACATCGCGAACCGTCTGTGGAAACGGTTGATGGGCGTTGGTTTGATCGAACCAGTGGATAGTCTCTCGGCGCTACCGGATGAGGAGCACGCGGAGCTGATGGACTTCCTCACCCAGATGATCATCCGCCTGCGCTTCGATGAGCGGGCCTTCATGGCGGTGCTGCTGAACACGCGGCTGTATCAAAGCGAAGCCGTGCGTGAGACGTCGGAGCCTGCGGCGGCATTTGCGATGCGCGGGCCGCAACTGCGGCGTCTGTCGGCGGAACAGATTTGGGATTCGCACCTCGTCCTGCTCGCCGAGGATATCGACGAACGGAAGTCCCGATTTCGTTTGGAAGGGATTCTAGATCCTGAGCGCCTTAAGAAACTCACCATGATGACCGCGGATGAAATCATCGCGCAAGCCCGCCTTGATCGCGCCGAGCATACACGACGGCGCGAGTTTAGTTTGCTTCAAGCGGAGCAGCGGAAGGCTTTGACCGACGCCAAGGCTCGCGGCGACGAAAAAGAAGTGCAGCGGTTGACGGCATTGCACAAGAAGCAGAACGAGGAATTCCTCGGACCAGACCAGAAACGGATGGACTCGGAAACAGACGAGGAACCGGCAACAAAAGAGTCCGACCCACGATGGAAATCGCTTCCGACGAGCTTCATTCGAGCTTCGGAAACTCCATTGCCTTTACCTTTGGGACATTTCCTACGTCAGTTCGGCCAATCCGATCGGCGCGAGATTGATGCCTTTAACCGCGACCCGAATACGACTCATTCGCTCGCGCTGATGAACGGCGAGCTTACATTGAGTGCTCTCAAGGAAGATTCGTTTCTGCGCCGCCAGTTGGCTGCAAGCAAAGCGACCGGCAAGCAACTCACGCAGCTTATCTATCGTGCGATCCTCGTTCGTTCCGCGACCGATGATGAACTGTCTGAGATGTCTGCGTTCACGAAAGAGAGCGAGACGCCTGAGCAAGACATCATCTGGTCCTTGCTGAATTCACCGGAGTTTCTTTTTTACCAATAATGCGACTTCTTTCCGACCTCGAATACTTGCCTTCACGAAGTACACGCCGAACGGCTTGGACTCACCTAGGGGAACGGCGCGAGCCGTCCGGTTCTTCAAGCGTTCGAAGAACCGGATGGCTCGCGTTATTCCGCTACAGTCTGCGTTTTAACAATAGTTCCAACTTTTTCATCAGCTCATGAACTCATTTTTCAAAGACATTGGTCGTCGCGACTTCGTCGAGCGATTTGCGAAAGCCGTTTTCGGCGTCAGCCTCTTCCCAAGGATCTCTTTACTCCAGGCAGCAGAGAGCAAAGTCGGCGGCAAGGCGAAGAGTGTCATCTTCCTTTACATGCGTGGCGGGATTTCGCACATCGATACCTTCGACCCGAAGCCTGGGCGGCCTGAGATGGGCGGCGTAGAAGCGATCACGACGAGCGCGGATGGCGTGCAGATTTCCGAGTGGTTCCCCCAGATGGCGAAACAGATGCACCACGTCTCGCTTGTCCGCTCGATGACTTCAACGCAGGGGATTCATGAACGTGGTACCTACCTCGCACACACCAGCTATATCATGACCCCGACGATTTCGCATCCATCGCTCGGAACATGGGCCGTAATGCTGCTTGGCGCAGACAACCCTGTGTTGCCTGGCAATATACTCATCAACGGCAGCCCACAGCATCCACGAAGCGGTTATATGCCAACGCACCTCGCGCCACTCCCGATCGTCGATCCCGGCGAGGGGCTTCAAAACGCGGCGCTGCCACCGAAGATTTCGCAGTCGGACTTCGAGCGACGAACCAAGCTGGCTCAGGCGGTGGGCCGTCGTTTTGTGCAACAGACGCCGCATCGCGATGCAGCCGCGTACTTAAAAGTGCAACAAGACGCCATTTCGCTAATGAAAAGCGAGGACTTGAAGGTGTTCGATGTTTCGCTCGAAAATGCGACGACGCAGGCCGCCTACGGCACGCATACCTTCGGCAAAGGTTGTCTCCTCGCGCGGAGGCTTGTGGAGAGCGGCGTCCGTTTCATCGAGGTCGAGGATGAACACAATTGGGATACACATAACGATCAGATCAAATCGATGGAAAACATGACACCGACTACCGATCAAACGATGGCGGCGTTGCTCGAAGACTTACATCAACGAGGGCTACTCGAGAGCACGCTTGTTGTGATGGCCACCGAGTTTGGACGCTCGCCGCAGATCAGCAATGTCACCGCCGGTCGCGGACATCATCCGGCTGTCTTCACCTGGTGGCTTGCCGGTGGAGGTGTGAAAGGCGGTTACGTCTATGGCAGCTCCGATGAGATCGGCGAACATGTCTCGGAGAAAGCGGTCTCGATGCCCGACTTGAATGCGACCATCGCCCAGGCTATGGGTATTGATTTACAACACATCGAGCACTCACCCTCCGGCCGACCATTCACCTTAGCTGACAAGGGGCAACCAGTATTAGAGTTGTTCGCGTAAACCATGGAAACACGCACACTCATTGTGCCGTAGCCAAAAAAGATGCCAAGCATTTGTCGATCGGCGGACAGCACGCGGAGTGTGCCTGCTGTTTTTTTGGGAATTTAAGTATGAAACAAATTATCGCAATCATTCCCCTTCTGTTCGTTCCGCTTTCAGTATTGTATGCGGAGGAGATTGAGCCGCTCTTCCGACCCGAGTTCGTCGCCATCTACTCGCCCGAGCCACTCACGGTGGCTCCGATCAAGTGGACGAAACCTATTTACAATCTCGTCGGATGGAATCGTGGCGATGGAACGATTGAACGAGAAATTTTTAAAACAGGTGAGGTCATTACGCTCACGAAGCCGAACATCGAACAACGGGGCAACGTAACTCACTGGAAATTCACGCACGATGCGATCGAGCTGGATGCCGAGCTATCGCCAGGGAAGTTAAAGTACTCGTTCACTGCAAAGAAACCAGGCATGTGGTCGGTCGCATTCACGGGAGCGCCGAGCGCCCGAATGGCGGATGTGATCGAGCTGTTTCAGCCGCTCGTGTGGAATGGCCGGCGCATGCCCGAAGAAAGCTTCCTTGTCGGCGATGACATTTGCTCGATCCCTGGATGTCTCGTGCAGACGAAAACTGGCACTCTTGGTGTGCTCGCCAAGCCACAGCAATTTCCGTTTGCGATGCCGACCTCGCAGACGCGGCGCTTCGGGGTCACGCTGCGCAATGCGCATGGCGATGCGCAGCCGATGATCTTCGCGCCTTTCCTCGGCACCAAGGAATCGCGTTTTGATGCCCACATGAAGCATACGTTTGAGCTGGCGCTCGTGACGGAATCGAAGCCGCTGAGCGAGACCTTCGAGCACGTCGCACGAGACGTATGTGGCTTCCGTGATCGGCGCGAGAACACGCTCACGTCGCTCAACACGGCGCTGGAAAACATGCTCGATTACGTGCTCGGGCCGTGGGGCAACTTCGACCCGGCGAACAAGGCGTTCTTTTATCCCGACTCGCAAGGATCGGTGAAAAACGTCAGCGCGCTGCATCCGCTCG
>JANOAI010000450.1:0-9040 GCA_031411055.1 Pirellulaceae bacterium | reverse complement strand
CTCGCCAGCAATCCCAAGGAGTCGGAGCATCCACTCATTCAAACACTTAAAGAGTTTGAAACGACACTCGCCACTCCAATTGTATCAGGAGAACTTATTGAATGGTCGACAAACGCCGCGGCGGTTTGTGGTCGCTTGGGGAAGATTCTCCGAGATGACATCCCACGCCAACACGGAGAGGTCTTCGCCAGGATTTTACAGCAAGATTTGACACTTGCTTCTCAAATCGAAAAGCTAAAATCAAGCGACACCCAGTTAGTTGATGAGCAATTCGATCTTGTTGAGTCGAGTCTTCAAGCGCTGACGCAATCCGCTCGATCGGCGAAGCAGGATGAAGCAAAGTTGGCGACGGCAAGCAAGGAAGCAGTTAAATTAGCAATGGAGTTTGTGGTCGCCGTGCGGGCTCAAGAAACCATTATCGAGACCTGGCTTATCGAAGCGTTCAGTCGCGATCTTGGCTCGGGTGACTAGCGAGCATCGAAAGCATAATTACTATGTGGCCGTGGATCGGTTTTATCGCTTTCATCCTCTCGATGATTGCGATCGACATTGGAGTCTTTAACCGTCGGCCGCACGTCATTTCAATGCGAGAGGCCCTGCTCTGGTTCGCATTGTGGCTTGGTCTGGCAATGGTTTTTAATGTCGGCGTGGTGTTATTTCACCAACGCGGATTGGAGGCCGGGCTGGAGTTCTTTGCCGGCTATTTAGTGGAAAAATCTTTAAGCATCGACAACGTCTTTGTTTTCATCCTAATTTTTAATTACTTTCAGGTCCCGCCCGTCCATCAGCATAAAGTGCTGGCCTTGGGCATTCTTGGGGCGATCTTTCTACGCATCGTTTTCATTCTCGGTGGCTTAGCCTTACTGGAAAAGTTCCACAGGACTTTCTACTTGTTTGGAACGTTCCTCATCGTGACGGGTCTCATGATGATGTTCCGGCGAGAAACAGAATATGAGCCCGACAAAAACTGGATGATTCGATGTTTTAAGCGAATTTTTCCGGTGACGGAGGTTTCTAAGGACGGCGATTTCTTGGGGAGGGTTGGTGGACGATGGATGCTGACACCGCTCTTTATCGCGCTGCTGGCCATCGAGTCATCGGATATCATCTTCGCGGCTGATTCGATTCCCGCCATCTTTGCGATTACATCGGACCCATTCATCGTATTTAGCTCTAACATTTTCGCCATGCTCGGGCTGCGAGCGCTGTACTTTGCGGTGCAAGGCTTTATGAAAATGTTTCATTTCTTGCATTATGGTTTCGCGATGATCATTCTCATCCTCGGGATCAAGATGCTGGTTAGCGACTTCTACAAGGTTCCAATATCGATCTCCTTGTTGCTAATCGTTATGATTCTTTTGGTTTGTATCGTTTTCTCGCTTCTTCGGCCTCGCAAAGAAGACCTAAAACTCCTTTTCGAACGCACCGAAAGACTAGGGCTCATCCCATTTCGTCGATTGCTAATGATTGAAAACGTTATCGATCTCGGTGATCTTAAAGTAAGCGATGCGATGCGGTCCAATTCGGAAGTTTATGTTATTCGAATCGACGCTTCATGGCCTACGAATCTTAAGATGATTCACGACACTCAGTATTCTCGCTATCCGTTGGTTGAACATGCTGGCGGTATGCCGATTGGAGTTTTGCATCGCAAAAACATCCCATTCGCGGAATCTGCGGAGTCGATGACCGATGCGCGGCTTAGGGAGATGGCTAAAAGCAAATTAGAGTTTCGTGAAGATCTCGCACTTGAAGAGGCCATGGCCCAGTTCCAGCGGCGTTTTGACCGACTCGCTCTTGTATCAGACGATTGCGGTAAATGGACTGGGATTCTCACATTTGAGGATCTCGTGCAAGAAATTATCGGCAACATGGGAGACGAATTTGATCGAAACAGAGCAGGCGAGTTTGTCTCGCTTGCGGACGCTCTGACAATTGAACGGATCGTCTTGGATCTGCGTGCAGAAACTTTAGAGGAAGGCGTTCAAGTCTTGATTAGGAAAATTGCAAGGACGGATCTCGATCTTGATCCTCTGACGGTTTCGAACATGGTGCTTCGTCGAAAGGAAGTCGTTCCGATGTACATCGGCGACGGGGTGGCTATCCCGCATGCGCGGATTCAAGGATTGCGTCGACCGATCGTAGTCTTCGGGCGTTGTGACTTGGGTATTCCGATGGCCAATGGAAATGAGCGAGCCCAACTTTTATTTCTGGTTATCACCCCCAGCAATAAGATTCGGATGCAGTCGAGGTTGCTAGCCAATATTAGCGGTCTGTTCAAGAGTGAGTATGTTTCGGAGCGACTGCGAAAGTCGCAGACGGCCGTAGGAGTGCACGAAGCAATCTTTGCGGGACAGCAGATTCCGCTCGATTAACACCCTGGCTTGTCGATCCATGATCCAAACATGATTTGCGAGTGTGCAGTTGAACGCTTCCGACCTGTCACGTTATCGATGCCAGTGCCGAAGCGTTCGCGAGTTCGAGCAACAGTACCGCTGGGAACATCTTCGCCTTTCGAGTTACAAAAACGAAAAAAGGGACGTCACAGAGATGACGTCCCAGTTGCAAATCAAGTAAGAAAGTCTGCAGGGTATAAGCTTTGCCGATGCACAACCTTAAACCTCTGCTGCGACTTTATTGTTGTCCAGTTACTTGTGCACTACCAGTTACAGAGCTACCGTTAGGAATAGGTTGTCCAACCGGGGCATTCCCAAGATTGGCATTTGTTGAGGCATTTGTGCTGACTCCGCCGGTGTAGCCTTGATTGGCATAGCCTTGATTAGCATAGCCTTGATTGGCATAACCTTGATTGTAGCCGTAGCCGGTTGCCGAATAGTCAGGCGTTACCGAATAGCCATTGGCGTGGAAGCCCGACGAGTGCATTGGCGTTGAACCGCAGCAGTCCATGGCTGGAGCAGCCACATACGTTGGGCATGAATTGACGGCTGCCCGGTTTCCGCGAGCCTTACCTCGTCGTAAAAAGGAAGCTTCGCTTTCCGATGCAAAACCGGCGAAACATGTAGCACCCACGAGTGCCAAAACAGTAAACTTCTTAGACATTTTGTATCCCTTTCGAGGAAAACTTGACGATTCGAGAATTCTGATTCTCGACGATGAGCGACATGCTCACGTTTTTAAAGTTGTTAAGGCTGAGCTTCAATCTTAAGAGTTAGTCGACGAACTCATTGAATACTCAAAACCTGAGACGCATTCCGATAAAGCAAAGTCCGTACCAAGTATGAATAGCGCAGGAATGCCCGAAACGACCTAGGTATGGAGTGAAAGTGCTCTTTATGCGATCGATCGCTCTCAACCACTGAACGCTGAGAATGCATCCCGTTTGGTGGTCAGTCAAATGTCTCGCTCAATCCATATCGTTATGTAGGCTTAGTGCTCTTAAGCACCAATGCACAATTGAACTGGGGAAACGAATCACAATTGGTAGCTGCGATGTTTGAGGTTTACGCGGACCGCTCTCGCACCTTCCGCTAGGAATTTGATGAGCCGATATCTAGAGAGCGATGAAGCGCTTTAGTCATGACGGGATGACGCGTTTTAGTCGCGGAGTGGCAGCATTTTTAGTCGCGGAGCGACGGCACTTTTAGTCGCGGAGCGACGGCAGTGGTTAGCCTGGGGTGGAGTTCGCGAAGCGAACGGAACCCCAGGTATAAATCGCCAAAACATCACAGAGTCGCGGAGCGACGGCATTTCGGCGGCTCCCTAATGCTGTCGCTCCGCGACTGAAAAAAAGGTTTGTTCTGAGTCCTGGGGTTCCGCTCGAAGACTCGCTACACCCCAGGCTAAGCACTGCTGTCGCTCCGCGACTAAAAGCTTTCATAGTTTGTAGCCTTCGTTGAACGGCAATCGGAAATCGTTATGCCAAGAAACTTTTCAATGGTTGCTCCTAGTAGTCGCAATTTGGGAAAAGAGGTCGCTTTCATAGTTCAACGAAGAAAACTTTTGCCAATCTTCCACGATTTGCAAATTGTTTTAAAGCGCATGGCATATCGGTTGCTTGAGCAGAGTTCCATGAATCGCGCTCGCGTTCACTGCTTCCTTACAATTACGAAAGGTCAAACCGATGTTCCACGAACTATTTTTACCCCATGTTGCGGCATTCGATTATTCGATCATCTACTTACTTGGTGGTGGTGGTGTCGTGGGTGCAATCATAATTTTCGTATTGGCGCGATTCTTGGGCAAATAGTTCGAATGGAGGTTGCTCCTTCGAGCAGTACACGATGGCGCAATGCAGTTGTGATGGTAAAAGAATATGGGTGCGACGTGAAGGTGCTGCCGTGACAACGAGAATTGTGATATCGAGAATTGGAATTCGAGTCTGCGGCACGTGATTAGCAATACTTTTGTGTAAAAGTTCTGCTGGTCGCATTAACGCGACAGGCAGTTATTGGATTTTAGGATCAACTAAATTTTTGGAGTTAGATAATGGTTACGAAGGAAGAGTTTCAAGGAAACTGGAATAGTTTCATTGGTGGCGTTCAGAAGAAGTACTCGGATATCACGGGTGATGATTTGGCGTCGGTAAAAGGGAACATCCAGCAAATGGCTGGAGTGATTCAACGCAAGACAGGTCAAGCGCGCGAAGAAATCGAAAAGTATCTCCAAACGCTTACCTCGGACGCATCGGGTGCCATGAATCATGTAACCGAAGTGGCTGGCAATTTGGCGAACAAAGCCAACGAGGGATTGCGCGATGGCTACAACTACGTAGCTGAAAAGTCTCAAGAGGGCTATGAAAGTGCTCGTGGTATTGTGAAGGAAAAACCAGTCGAAACACTCGCGATCGCGTTTGGGATTGGCGTCGTGGCCGGGCTTGTGGCTGGCTGCTCGATGTTTGGACGAAGAAGCTAGGTTACCCCTCCCACGAAAGGACACTGAAATGGCAAATCAAATGACCGAAAGACCGCGACGTGCGGACGAAGAAAAACCCCAGAATCGAAATTCGGAAATGTCATTCGAATCAACCGGCGAAGATTTTTACGACATGGTTTCGGAAGTCTCCTCGTCTTGCCAAAAGTATTGCATGCGGCGGCCACGCGTCGTTGCTGCAGCCCTTTTCGGGTTGGGATTTGTGCTGGGTTGGAAATTAAAGCCCTGGTAACAAGGCGTTACGACTGAAACTATACACGCAAAGCCACACAAACTGCCGCGCTTTGTGTCATTGGAGTAGGAATCCGTTGACGCTTTGCGTGGTAGTCTTTTGGAAAGCAACGGTCGCTCGATCGTTTGCTGTCAAAGGTTAAATTTCAATTGTCTGGCCACTTTCTCATTTCTTGTTCGACCGTCCCAAGTCCTCTATCATGAAGCGCTAGCGAGTGGCTTGACGATCGAAACCTCAAGAAAACCACTCGCTTGCGCTTCGTGTTATCAATGAGTTTGTGGCTTCCGAAAGGATTTGGGACAGTCGAACTAGTCGCCATCCGATCTGGATTGATAGGATCGGCTAGCGCCTCAGGCTCAGTTGTCTTTGAATAAGCTTGGCGGAGCACTGTGCTTTTTCTTGTTCTCTCAACGCCGTGGTGAATCGACATGCCTAAAATTCTTATCGTTGATGACGACAGAATGTTTCGTCGACTTTTAAGAAACGTATTAACGAGCGCTGGGCACATAGTGAGTGTAGCTTGCAATGGTCAGGAAGCGCTGGAGTTGGCTGAAAAGGAGCCAATTGACATCGCGCTCATGGATATGAATATGCCGGAAATGGATGGTTGGACCGCAACCATGACATTGAAGAGCGGTAAGCTAAGATGCGTGGATGTCATTGCCGTTTCGGCCTACGGACTGCCGGGAGATAAAGCACGGGCGGCGGCAGCCGGTTGCATTCGTTTTGTTTCGAAGCCAATCGACATCAAAGTACTTGATACTGCGATCGCCGAAGTTTTGGAAATTCGTCGAGCGAGAGAAGTCCTACAAAGTGGCGCAGAAATTGCGACAGACTAAATTCACTCGTGCCACGCGACGCTCATCGAGCCTGTGGAGATGCGTGACCGGAGGCGATGCTCGGAATCTTTCCAGTCAATCACACTTTACGCGTTTGTATTACGCATCGGTCACCTTCTGAAGGTGGAATTGTAGAAGTTGTGAAACTGAGGCGGATCTGGGCTCGCCTCCGAGCACGTCTCATCACCATGATCTCCCATCGGGTTCAACGTCGTAACGGTCGCTGCCGATCCTCGATTGCTTGTCAATTTGGCTGCTAAGCGAGCGATTTGGTCGGTTTGACACCATCTTTAACGCACAACAGGCCAGCTTATACGAATCGATTTTCGTCAAGTTAGACCGTTGGGACTGGTTAGGGGAAAAAGGGGGCTTTGTTTGACGCCCAATTGCTGCTCAATTTGTTGTGTTATTCAACGGGCCGTAAGGGCTTCGCAAGTTGATCGATTGGTTATGCGACGCTATCTTGGTGCAGCATCACACCTCTTTTCCGGGCTAAGCGGAATTTACGGGTTTTCCTAGATCTGTCTACTTAGACATGTTTTTCACCCGTTTTGTATTGGAGATCGCGCCCGTACTTCTGCTTGGCGACCTCGACGTAGTTGGGATGACAATCATGTACCAACCACAATGAAATTTTAACCCGTTGGAGCGTGTCTTATGAATAAAACTTTAAAATCGATGCCAGTCTTAAGTGAAGTCGATATTCCACTGGAGCGAGACGTGTTCCTGCGAACGCTTCTTCGGCACTTAGCTGGTACTCTTCAGAAAGTCGTTGGGCTCGAAGAAGCTTCCGGATTCATCAGCGTCGTCGGGCAAGAGATGGGCGACGAAATCAATCGAGCGTACAAGGAAGCTTTGGCTGTCTCTAATCTTAACCGCGAGCAAGTCGCCGATGTCTTGGTGGATCTCAAACGCCGCATCCAAGGCGATTTTTATGTGATCGAACAGACCGACGAAAAGATTGTGCTCGGCAATCGAGCTTGCCCATTCGCCGAAAAAGTCATGGGCCGTCCAGCTTTGTGTATGATGACTTCCAACGTGTTTGGCAGTATCGCTGCCGACAACCTCGACTATGCCAAGGTGGCCCTTGAGCAGACGATTGCCAATGGCGATGCAGAGTGTCGCGTTGTCGTTTATCTCAAGCCGACTTCGGAAGCCGACTCCGCTCAGGGCCGAGAGTATTTCAAAGCGTGAAGGCATGATCGTGACACCGGAGCTTTTTCTAGTTTTTGCCAACTCATTGCCTGAGCCAATGGTTCTTGCTTCAAGCGATGGGTCCATCCTGGCTCTCAACCGTGCATTCGAAAAATGCTTCGGAATGAGCGGCCAAAATTGCGTTGGTAAGCCGATCACCGATATGGTCGTTGACACGCCCGAAGAGGTCGTCCGCTATCTTCAACTCTGTTCGCGTAGTCGGCAGGCAGTGTTGGGTGCAATGACCGTACGTGCACGGGGCGAACTCGTTTGCCGCGCAGAGGGTTGCCTGATTCGCCCCAAGTCCGAGGGATCGAGTGCCTTGCTCATGTTGCGGCTTGTTCCAAAACAAACTGCCGCCGGGCAGTTTATAACCCTGAATCTTCAAATAGGAGAACTAGGACGCGAAATTCGGCGACGGAAGATCGCCGAACTCGAAGCTCTGGAGAGTGCGGAACGGCTGCGGACGACGCTTGCTAGCATCGGCGACGGAGTGATCGCAACCGACGTGAGCGGCCGTATCACAAATATGAACCCCGTAGCCGAGTTGCTTACGAAATGGACGAACGCGGAAGCAATGGGACAGCCCCTCGCAAATGTATTCCGTATCGTGAACGAGTCCACGCGACTGGAGGTCGAGAACCCGGCGGTGAGGGCCTTAAGAGAGGGCGTTATCGTCGGGCTGGCGAATCACACGATACTCATCGCCAAAGACGGAACAGAGTCGCACATCGACGATAGCGCTGCGCCGATCCGATGCAAAGCAGGCGAAATCGTTGGCAGCGTCCTTGTATTCCGTGACATAAACGAGCGGCGACGAATGGAGAGGCAGCTTGCCGAACGTTTACAAGCCGCTCAGCGGCTGTCCGACATCGTCGAGTCTTCGGCGGACGCCATCATCAGCAAATCTTTGGACGGGATCATTTGTAGCTGGAACGCGGCCGCTGAACTGCTCTTTGGATACTCAGCGGCAGAAGCGATTGGACGTCACATTTCGCTCGTTATCCCTGCGGAACGTCTTTTTGAGGAGGAGCAGATCATAACCCTCATTCGGGGTGGAAACCGAGTCGAGCACTTTGAGACGATGCGGATGGGACGCGAAGGACGGTCAATTTACGTCTCTCTTAGCATTTCACCGGTCCGAGACGATGAAGGGCGCATCATTGGTGCATCAAAAATTGTACGGGACATCACTGAACGGAAACGGGCCGACGAGGACTTACGAAGACTTGCCGCCAAACTTTCGGAAGCGGATCGTCGAAAAGACGAGTTCTTGGCAACGCTAGCTCATGAGCTCCGTAACCCGCTAGCGCCGATCCGCAACGGATTACAAATTATGCGATTATCACATGGTAACGAACAATCCGTCGAAGACCTTCGTGCCATGATGGAACGGCAGCTTGATCAGATGGTTCATCTTATTGACGACTTGCTCGATGTGAGCCGGATCAGCCAGGGGAAACTGGAGCTTCGCAAACAACGAATCGATTTGGCAACGGTACTGAACCAAGCCGTCGAAACTAGCCGGTTCCAGATCGAGGCTAGCGGCCACGTAATGACGCTCAGCTTACCATCTGAACCGATCTTCGTTGTCGCCGACGTGACTCGCCTCGGACAAGTTTTCTCCAACCTACTTAACAACGCTGCCAAATTCAGCGACCGCGGTGGGCACATCGAAGTCGCGGCGGGTGTTGAATGGCGAGTGGCGAGTGACGAGGGGCTAGTGGCGAGTGAGAAAACAGAGGCGAGTGTTGAGTGGCGAGTACCTCACGAAAGCACATTACAGACTAACAATTGCTCCCTTCTCCCCGGTACTCCGGTGAGAAGGGGTGGGGATGAGGGGCTGCGTTTCCAAACCGCTCAGGCCCCCACCCCCCAAACCCCC
>JANOAI010000449.1:0-8156 GCA_031411055.1 Pirellulaceae bacterium | reverse complement strand
GAATAATCATGTTTGTCTTGTCCTTTGGGTTTGGGGTTGGAAATTGAGACTGACTTTCGCGAGTCAGCATCTCGGGTCTGAGTCGCCAGATTTTATTCAAACGGCTCCCACCCCAAACCCAGGGACTTACATGGATTCTTTAGAATACCTTCGATTCGCTTCGTTTAGGCTCGACACTCTGCCGTCATTCGTGAGTGGCGGGTACCATTAAGTACTTGTCGATGTCATCTACAGCGGCTCAATAATTGCTGTCGTCGAACACCAAAGAATCTCGTCATTCATGCACAATCATTCCGATCATGAGATTAGACAGGCAGTTGATGAGGCGTATCGGTCCGAGTCTCGGCGGGTGTTTGCGACGCTGGTGCGGTTGTTGCGGGATTTTGATTTGGCTGAGGAAGCGATGCACGAGGCGTTTGCCTTGGCCGCGACTCAGTGGACGGAACGCGGGATTCCCGACAATCCGAGAGCCTGGTTGGTGTCAACGGGGCGGTTCAAGGCGATTGACGCTTTGCGACGTCGGGGACGGTTTGATGAACTAGCTCTGGAAATCGCTGGCCGCTTTGAAGAAGTGGCTCAGTCCAATGCCGAACGGGCTAATCATGACATTGAAGACGACCGGTTGCGGCTGATTTTCACTTGCTGTCATCCAGCAATTGATTCGAAAGTGCAAGTGCCGCTGATCCTGCGAGAAGTCTGTGGGTTGTCGACCGAAGAAGTTGCCAGTGCGTTTCTCATGGCGCCGGCCACGATGGCTCAGCGGATTGTTCGCGGTAAGGCGAAGATTCGTGACGCGGGGATACCGATCGTCATTCCGACCGTCGAAGATTTTCCAGAGCGGCTCGGATCGGTGTTGGCGGTGATATACCTGGTCTTCAATGAAGGGTATTCGGCGTCTACAGGTACCTCCGTGACGCGGTCCGATTTATCAGGGGAAGCGATTCGACTAGGGAGGCTGCTGGTAGAGTTACTGCCCGATCCGGAAGCGATGGGGTTGTTGGCACTGATGCTGCTTCAGGAGTCACGCCGAAAGGCCAGATCAACCGCGGAAGGCGACATCTTATTGCTGGAAGATCAGGACCGCTCGTTATGGGAATCGCAATTGATCGCCGATGGAAAGCATCTCGTTGAACGAGCACTCTCCTCTCGGCGGTTCGGGGCCTATACCCTTCAAGCTGCGATCGCTGCCGTTCATGCTAGCGCGTCATTGGCAGACGAAACCGATTGGTCGCAGATTGTGGACATCTACGACGCGCTGTTGTCGATCAACCCATCTCCTGTCGTCGAGCTGAATCGAGCCGTAGCAGTGGCCATGCGCGACGGTCCGCAATCCGGACTGGTTTTAATCGATGCGATTTTGCAACGCGGCGATTTGGTCGACTATCACTTGATGCATGCAGCCCGCGCGGAGTTGTACCGTCGAGCCGGACGGATCGACGAGGCTCGGGACGCTTATCAGCGTGCTATCGTGTTGGCTCGGCAGGAACCAGAGCTGCGATTTCTGTCTAGACGACTGTCGGAAATCTGAGTTTTTCTTAGCAAATCATGGGGAAATGACTGGCGATTAAGCTTCTGCCAGAAATCTTGCGGTGGTTGTCGATTTGCCGAATTACTGTTCGACTATCTGAAGGAAATTCGGTAATCGACCATTCAACCGACCGCAACTGCAGACATAAGGAGGCATCATGTCCACCAAGATTTTCGTCAACTTGCCAGTCAAGGATCTGAAGAACTCGATGCAGTTCTACGAAGCGATCGGCTACCAGCACAATCCACAGTTTACCGACGAAACGGCGGCAAGCATCGTCATCAGCGACACAATCTATGTGATGTTACTCACACACGCCAAGTTTAAGATGTTTACTCCTAAGGAGATCGCCGACCCGACGAAAGTTTGCCATACGCTGCTTAGCCTGTCGTGTGAGAGTCGCGAAGCGGTTGATGCAATCGTGGCGAAGGCGCTCGCCGCCGGAGGCTCGAAGGCGCATGAACCGGAAGACCATGGCTTCATGTACCAGAGCGGCTTCTATGATCTCGACGGCCATGGGTGGGGAGTGCTGTGGATGGAGCCGGCGGCCGTCCAAGCAAGCGGTTAGGTCTGATCGAATCGAATCTTGTCATAGCTGCAATTAACAAACGAAAGGAATTAACTATGCAAATACCTAAACCGACTCCCGAACACGAATGGCTCCTGCAACTTGTGGGTGATTGGGAATTCGCGACCGAATGCATGATGGGGCCAGATCAGCCGCCAATGAAATCGACGGGGAAGCAGACTACTCGATCGCTTGGATCGTTGTGGATGCTGGGCGAAATGGAGAGCGTTGGCCCCGATGGCCAGCTCATGCGGTCTGTTATCACAATTGGGTTCGACCCGGCCAAACAGTGCTTCGTGGGGACGTTCGTCGCCTCGTGCATGACTCATCTGTGGCCTTATGACGGCCAACTGGATGCTGCTCGAAGAACGCTGACTCTTGATTCCAAAGGTCCAAGCTTCGCCGACGATGGAACGATTGCGAAGTATCAGGATATCATCGAGATCATCGACAAAGACCAATACCTGTTTTCTTCGAAGCTTGAGAATCCAGACGGGTCATGGACACGGTTCATGAGCTCCAAATACACCCGCGTTGCTGAAAGAGCATAACAACATGACACCTCAAAAAATCAAACCGTTTTTGTGGTACGACCACGCTGCCGAACAAGCAGCTGAGTTCTACTGCTCGCTGTTCCCAAACTCGCATGTTCACAAAATCACCCGCTACCCAGCAGGCGGCATGGGACCGGCCGGAATGGTCATGACGGTCGAGTTCACGCTGGCCGGCGTCGAGTTCGTCGCGCTCAATGGCGGCCCGAACTTTAATCTCACAGAAGCATTCTCGCTCTCGGTGGAGTGCAAGGATCAGGCCGAGGTCGACTCGTTGTGGGACAATCTCATTGCTGATGGTGGATCGCCGTCGAGGTGCGGCTGGTTGAAAGACCGCTGGGGATTATCCTGGCAGATCGTCCCATCCGTTTTGCCCAAGCTGATGGATGATCCCTCAGGGCGTGTCATGCAGGCGATGATGCAGATGACAAAACTGGAAATTCAAACATTGCAAGATGCGTTCGACGGTGAGTAATGTCCGTTCATCGTCACTCACTTCCAGTAATTCGCCTTACCACTTCGCGGAGACACAAATGATGCCCTCGAAAGCACAACGAATCACCGGCTGGGTTCTGACTGGTCTGGTCGGACTCTTTCTGATTGGAGCCAGCGGAATCCCCAAGTTTATTGACTTCCCTGGCAAGAAAGAGATGTTCGATCACCTGGGAATCACTGCCGATCTTTCCCCGATTTTGGGTGTGATCGAGATCGCCGTCGCGATACTTTTCCTGATTCCACGAACGTCCTTCCTGGGTGCGATCCTGGTGACTGGCTATCTCGGCGGAGCCGTCTGGGCTCACTTGAGAGTCGGCGATCCATGGTTCTTTCCGATCATCATCGGCGTGGTCATTTGGATTGCACTAGGGCTCAGACAGCCCGCAATCTTCGCGCTGTCCCTTGGAAAATCGCCTTAGCCATCCAACCCTTAAGGAAATACTCCATGAAATACATGCTTCTCATCTATAGCCCCGAGAATGCTTGGTCACCCGACGAGTGGAAACAGTGTGTTGAGACCTCCATGGGTATTTGCCAGGAGATGGCCGCCAAGGGCCAGTTGCTGGCTGCTTCGCCGCTGCATCCCGTCGCCACGGCGACCACCGTGCGGGTCCGCAATTGGCAACGACTCATCACGGCCGGACCCTTTGCTGAGACCACGGAACAACTCGGCGGATACTATCTGATTGATGTTGGGAATCTTGACCAAGCCATCGCGATCGCCGGTCGGTTGCCACCCGCCAAGAAAGGAACTGTGGAGATTCGGCCACTGCTTCATCGTGATGGATTACCGACTGAAAAGTTAACAGCCGACCCCACCGCTCCCGAGTCGTCGCTCAAGAAGTTTATGTTCCTCTGTTACGACGACGAGTAAGCTTGGAGGAACGCCGGCCCCGACTCGCATCAGGCGGCCATGCTCGAAGCGGTAGCGCTGACTCATAGACTCGATGCACGTGGTCAGTACCTAAGCGCGTCACCACTTCATCCAATCGTTACCGCCACCAGCGTGCGAGTCCGAAACGGCCAACGGATCGTAACCGATGGCCCGTTTGCGGAGACTCGTGAAGTCCTTGGCGGATACTACTTGATTCTCGCTCAAGACCATCACGAAGCCGTGGAAATCGCCGCCGAGCATTCGGGCGCGAGAGTTGGGGCGGTGGAAGTTCGGCAAATCTTCGATTTGTCCACGTTACATTAAAATACTGAATTCTCGCCAGCGACGTCGATGGAGCGCGACATCAATCGATTACTTGTAGAAGAGACCAATGACGGGAGTGTCTCCTGTCGTTCACTCGATCACACTTCAATTAAACTAGGAAGTAACCATGTCGAAAACCACAATCACCCCTTATCTCTTCTTCTCAGGTCGTTGCGAGGAAGCACTCAACTTCTATCGCGAGGCACTCGGCGCGAAAACCGACATGATCATGCGATTCAACGAAAGTCCGGAACCAACTCCGCCCGGAATGCTGCAAGCGGGGTTCGAGAACAAAGTCATGCATGCTTCGTTCCGTGTCGGCGACGTTTGCGTGATGGCTTCGGACGGCTGTGATGACAAGTCGAAGTTCGACGGGTTTCGTTTAGCGCTGACCGTCCCGACGGAAGCCGAAGCTCACAAGGCCTTCAACGCATTGGCTGATGGTGGCAGCATCATGATGCCGCTCTGCAAAACCTTTTGGTCACCCTGTTATGGTATGGTAACCGACAAGTTCAATGTCGGCTGGATGGTCATGGTACCAGGCGAGCAACCATAGCAATGCTCCGCGAGGGTTTGGTCAATAAGGGACTCAGTTTTTCAAAGGAGAATTCAACATGAAAGTCATGGTCATCGTCAAAGCCACGAAAAGCTCTGAAGCGGGCGAAATGCCGAGTACCGAATGGCTCACGGCGATGGGCAACTACAACGAATAGCTCGTCAAGGCAGGCATGATGCTCGACCGTTCCGGGCTGACGCCGAGTTCTCGAGGTGCTCGCGTTCGATTCTCCGGCCCGCATCGAACCATGATCGATGGCCCGTTTGCCGAGACGAAGGAACTGATCGCAGGTTTCTGGCTATGGAAGGTCGATTCGATGCAACAGGCCATCGAGTGGTTGAAGAAATGCCCGAACCCGATGATCGAAGACTCCGAAATTGAGATTCGGCCATACTTTGAGAACGAGGAGTTCGGCGAAGCGTTCACGTCTGAACTTAAGGAACAAGAAGCGTCGATTCGTACCTGTGCATTGGGGGCTGAACAAGCCAATGTTTCAGTTTGGACAGGAACGTTTCATCGCTGGTTTGAAACAAAGCTACACGATGAAAACTCGCATCCGCATTCCACAACCATGGGAGCGTTTCGTTTCGCAAGCGGGAAGCATTCCCAACTTGAAGAGCGAGGCGTTCTGCGGAGTTTGCTGGAACACAGAACCGGATTGCCGTTTCGACTACCTCGCGAGCGTCGAAGTTGCTGGCCCAAACAATTTGCCGAAAGAGTTCGTGTCAATGAAACTCGACGCGAGACGCTACGCCGTTTTCGCTCACACCGGCCATGTCTCCGCGATTCCAAAGATAATCGATACGATTTGGACCAATGGGGTTCCCGACTCCGGACTGGAGATCGATAAAGCGCCATGCTTTGAACGCTACACATCGGAGTTCAAACCCGATACTGGGATGGGCGGCATGGAGATCTGGATTCCTTTGGCAGACTGACCAATCGGTGACCCTGAAAACCTATCGAGCAGTCACATGACTCCAAAGCAGTTCCGAAAAATTGCACTGTCGCTTCCAGAAGCCGTCGCGTCGGAACATGCTGGGCATCCCGATTTCCGAGTCGGCGGAAAAGTCTTTGCCAGCTTGGGTTCTCCCGATGCCGACTGGGGAATGGTCAAGTTAACTCCCGAACAACAGCAGATGTATTGCAGTACGAACGTCGACTGCTTTCAACCTTGCCAAGGAGCCTGGGGACGACGCGGCTACACGAACGTACGGCTTTCAACCACCAGTTTAACTGTCGCCAGAGCGGCACTCCTGTTGGCCGTAGAAAACGTTGCTCCTCCTCTCTCTTAAAAGCGACCAGTGACATCCAATCTCGCGTCTCATTGCTACTCGATAGACTGTGTTAGTCAACTTCCGCAACCATGAGTCAAGTATCTATCGACTTTGGGATTCAATTCGTTCATAGATTAACAAACTGAAATGAAGTGATCAAAGTTTCGCACATTGCGAGCCAATATGCTGTTCTAGCCCCTTCGGATTATCGTTTGGTGACGACGGCGACCTGTGGGAGTCGGTGGACGACTTGGAGAGTCGGACGAAATTCGGTGAGGCATTGTTTAAACCGTCTTACGCAAAAACCTCAGCGACGACGCGACCACGGGTGTCGGTGAGGCGGAAGTCGCGGCCAGCGTGGCGGTAGGTGAGTTGCTCGTGATCGAGTCCCAAGGCATGGAGGATCGTTGCATGCAGGTCGGCGATCTGCACAGGATTTTCGACCGCTTCGTAGCCGTATTCGTCGCTTCGGCCGTAAGCGAAGCCGTGACGAATGCCGCCGCCGGCCATCCACAGGGTAAAAGCTTTGGTGTTGTGATCGCGTCCTTCTTGACCCTCCGCATACGGTGTTCGTCCAAATTCTCCACTCCATACAACGAGCGTATCGTCGAGCAAGCCTCGCTGATCGAGATCGGCTAACAAGGCGGCGATTGGTTGATCGACTTCACCGCAACTCTGCTTCAGCTTGACATTGAGATTGAAATGATGATCCCAATCGCCGTGAGTGACTTCGACGAAGCGAACCCCGACTTCGATCATTGGTTTCGTTGAGCGACTTGGGGCCGATGGCCAAGAAGCCGGTTGCGATCAAATGCTCGGCCCGTTGCTCTGGACTATCGGCTGGAAGCTGATCGCCGGCGATTTGTTCTTGCACGAATCGATTGAACGGTTTGTCGCGTCGGAACGCATCGACAACATAATCGCGATAACGCCACGCATGAGTATAAACGACGTTGACGTCTTTGCCGCTTGACTCGGCATACCTCGCCACGTCGAGCCAATGCCGCCCCCAACGCTCGCCATAGGCCGGTGACATCAGCAAGCGATCGAGTGCCGAAGCGTTCAACGAGCGCTTATCGTGGACGGTTCGCCAAGCTCGGGTGAAAGCTTTGGTTTCCTCATGCGTCGGTGGCAGACCGGTCAGGTCAAACGTCAGTCGTCGCAGGAAAGGACCTGGCTCAGCATCATGCATCGGACGCAGTTGGGTCGGCGTCCACTTCTTGGCGATAAAACGATCGATATCGGTTTCGACCCAGGTTGCGAATCGGTCGTTGGTATCGAAAGTGGGGGGCGAGGTAGGCTTGATCGGTTGAAAGGCCCACCAAGACTTCACGATATTCGGATCGCGTTTTTCCGGCAGGGCTGCTGTCCCTTCGCGTGGGTCGGATGCGCCGTCGGCAACCCATTTTTCAAAATCGCGAATGACGCTATCGGGGAGTTTGCCACCGGCTTCTTTCGGCGGCATGGCGAGCGTTTTGTCGGTATAGCGAATCGCTTTTATCAGCAAACTCTCGTGTAACTTGCCGGGGACGACGGCAGGCCCTGTGTCGCCGCCTCGTTGAGCGCCATCGCGGCTGTCGAGCACCAACCCACCGTGGATTTCCTCGGCGTCGGCTGCATGGCAAGCATAGCAGCGCTCGACCAATACCGGCCGAATTTGCGATTCGAAGAATTGAAGTCGTTCTTTTGACGAAGGTTCTTGCGACCTGAGGTCGGTAGCCGAAACAAAGAACCAAAAAAACAACCAGCCGAAAGTTCGGTATCGCATGAACGCCTTCATAACATTAAGAACGGACAGCACAGAGAAGTTTACACCGACTCGGGGAAAAGTATCAAAATTTTGACACTCCTCGCTCAACGCCACCAAAAATACTTTCACGCAACCTGAATACCGCAGGTTTATCCTGCGGAAGTTTCTGCTTTCCGCTAACAAAATGTCCGGCACAAACTCTCTCGCCCGCCGGATTTGCCATCGGCAAATCC
>JANOAI010000448.1:0-5841 GCA_031411055.1 Pirellulaceae bacterium | reverse complement strand
GAAGCTACTTTCGTAGCTCATGTCACTTGTGAGGACGACACCGGTGATTGCCTCGTGGTCGGGTTTGGCTTCAAATCCCGTCACCTCGACATACTGAAAGCCGTGATAGGTGAACTGAGGGGTCCAAGTTTCGCCGTTCGGATTCCCGTTGCAAGTATAAAAATCGGTTGCACGTGCTCGACGGAGATTTTCAGTCATCAATCGTCCATCCGGATGAAGCATTTCGCCATATCGAACTTTGAATTGCTGTCCGGAACGACCTTTCACTTTCATTCGTATCACGCCGGCAAAATTTTGACCAAGATCAAAAATAAAGACGCCTGGCTTCGGTTCGCTTATCGCTTGCGTCGCTAGCGCTTGAACAGCTCGGACTGGATTGCCAGAGTATGCTTGCATGCGTAGAGGCTTTTGGAAACCGAGCTCAACTTCTTTGCTTCCGACGGCATCCGAATAGGTGGCTTTCACACTGCCGTTACTTGCCGCCAGAACGGCTGGTTCCCATTTCCAGGACTTGTCCGATTGATTCTCCTTCTGAGTAACTTGGCACCAAGCCGCGTCGATCTTGGTTGCATCAAAGGCTTCGCCCATGATGATGTCGGCTTCGCGAATAGGACCGTCGCTCGAAACGGACCAAGAAGGATCTGTCACAATGCTTGCGCGAGTGCCGTCTTCGTATTCAACCTCGATCTGGACTAACAGCGAAGGCGTTTTTCCATAAAAGTTTTTGCCCGCTTTGTTGGGGCCATAGCCAACTAAGAGTCCATAGCCAACGTAGCCCGAGTACCAACCTTCGGTCACGATCGCGCCAACACAATTGGTACCCGTGTTTAGAGCACTCGTAACGTCGATGGCTTGATAGTAAGCCCTTTGAAGATAGTCACTCCAGCCGGGAAGAAAGTAGCCATCGCTAACCTCGGCTCCATTGAGATACAGTCGATAGTTACCCAGTGCGGAAGCGTAGGCTGTGGCTCGACGAATCGGTTTGGTGGCGGAGAAATTCTTCCGATAGTGGCGAGCCGGTGGTAACGCAAGCTGCTTGCGATCAGCATGCACCGGTGAACTGTCGGAAAAAGCGATCCATTCCGCTTTCCAGTCTTGGGGATCGACCATTCCAGCTTGCCAGTACGTCACCTGACTCCACGGCGAAGCAGTTCCCTCTTTGTTCCACGATTGCACTTTCCAAAAGCAACGTTGTCCTGATCGCAAGGGTTTTCCTTCATACTCGATGTGCAATGTCTCGCGTTCGTTGATTTTCCCAGAGTCCCAAAGGTCGGCTTTTTCTTCGCCAAGTAGTTCCTCTGAGCTAGCCGCCAAGATACGGTAAGCGGTTTGGCATTCACCGCGATCGTTCGGATCATCAACTTCCAAACGCCATGATAATCGCGGAGCTTTGTCCTCAATCGCGAGTGGTTGGCTGAGATACTCGCAGCGTAAATCAACAACATGCACGCCGGCCGAAACCGCGTTTGCATTCAAACAACAAATCACCAAGCAGAGCCAATGCCATCGCGACATCAATAATTACTTTACGTTAGTAGAAAGAACGACTTCGATACCATCAGGAGCCTGATACTCCGTCTTGATGGATCCATCCGCATTACGACGATGTTGGACCGTGATCGGACCTAGTGGCGTTGGAAAGCTTCCCTTCGCCCAAGTTAGACGCCCAAGCTTGGGCTCGATGATTACATTGCGGCACCCGGGCGAGATCGGTTCAACACCCAATACATTTCGGCTTAGCCACGCTGTAGGGCCGCCTGCCCAACCATGACAGAAACTGTGACGAAAACCGACATAGCAGTGGTCGCCAAAATCACCGTGAATATCCTTTTTGCCTTTCGGAACTAACTCGTCGATACGGCTCGCATTCTCCGTCCAATCCAAGTTGAAATCTTCCCAGAAGGTTGTTGCCCCAAGATCGATCATCCCACCCCAATAGCGATCGATCATATCGAGACCGGCATCCACTTCGTCGGCCTGGGCTAACGCATTCAAGACGTAGTAGCCGTAAAACGTACTCAAATCTTTGGGGCCATCGACTTTGAGAATCAATTCTGCGACCTCTTTGCTATCTCGCAAGCCAGCTAATGCTAGCAACGCAGCCGGTGATTTACGGCCGCTCGTCTCGGGTTGATGTTTTCGAAGCTCATCGCATGTCGACTTGCAAAGCTGGCTGAGTTCACGGTCCCCTAAAATATCTGCCAATCGACTTCCGCTGGATAGCGTCATCAACATCATAGCTTGGAGCCCTTCGTGAACGGCAAGCTTACTCGTCGACGTCGGCCAATCTAAAAACCGATTCCCATCCAATGTTTCCTTGCCATCCTCGTCAACGAAGGTCGTCAAACGTCGCAAGAGCGCCGTCAAGTACTTTTGCTGTTCGCGGAGGTACGTAAGATTTCCGTGGTGAAGATACCAATCCTCGTGAATAATCACCCACCACATGGAATACGAGCTAATTCCATTCATCCACGTTTTGACGGGTGTTGCGTCGCGAATCAAATCAAGACTACGCGGTACGACTTCATTGTAACCAAACACGGCGTTAATAACGCTGACTTCAGGATGCATATCGCCAAGCCATACTAGGCGATCGCGCTTAATTCCATCCCAAAGATACTCCTGCATATTCAAATGCACCGTGTAGGCGCCGGTTTGCCAAATCTTATTCAACCGCGGATCCGAACATTCGAACGAGCCGATATACGGGATATCGCGAATCACAAGCTGAGCATGGATCTGACTAATTTCAATGTCGCGATCCTTTTCAAGATTGTCGATCCGAAGGAAGCGAAATCCGCTAGGTCCAATGGTTGTTTTACCAAGCCATGGAAGGAAAACCGTTTGATCGCGCAACGCATGATCGTTTTGCGCACCGCGCTCGCCAAAACCGGCCATCGATTCAGCTACCGATTCGCCGAGTCGTATTCTAAGCATGGACGGATTTTTGTTCGGTCCGATCGGCGTGATGATACTCACCGATCCGTTGATTTCGATCCCAAAATCCAAGAGAAGTCCCGCACCCGGTTGCAACTTCAAGACAGGACCGGTTTCTTTGAGGACAGCTTGTCCGGAATTCGATTTCAACAATCGCTCTGCGTTGTGGACCCCTTTTTCCGACTGCCAAACAATGCGGGTCGGCTCCACCACAAAAGAAGAAAGGGGCGACCGAGTCGCTATTTCTTGCAATGATGGTGGCAAAGCAAACACGCAGTTCCATCCAGTTGACAACAGCAAAACGACGGCCCAGAAACCACAAAGGAAGCCGCGTTGACCGGCGTTCAATACAGACCTCATAACCTATTCCGCCTTCATCCACATCGGTGCGGTCACAAACCAAAGAACACATGAAACCAACATGATATTCTTCATCGGATCGAGATCGAGCTTGTGCACCATGAACAACATTGGCGGAACAATCGTCCCGACCAACGATAACAAACCAACTGGCTTGGCAATAGCTTTCAACATGATTTTGATTCCTTATCGAGTCGCGGGTGACGACTTGAGACCCATGGATTTTGAAATAAGAATGTAGAGGATGCCGCAGGCGATCGCCGTCGGTAATGGCAAGTACGAAGCGAAGACTCCTCGGTTCAGATGGAGGTACATTGCAATAGCCACAGGCACGAGCCATGCCAAAAGCACAGCCACATTAAAGGTCATTCCATATCGTTGAGCTGGGTCAACAGCGATCCCAAATCGCTTGGCAAAAAAATGATCGACGACAATGATGGCACCCATCGGCGCTAAAATCGTCCCGTAAATTCCGACGAAGCCAAGCAAGTTCATTGCAAAGGCGGGGAAAATTCCGGCGGCGATACAGACAGCCCCTGCGATCATCGTGCTTACATTACGACTCATCGATGGAAGAATGCCTTGGAATGCCAAACCAGCACGATAAATCGTCGGATTGGCCGTTGTCCAACCAGCCACGATTACGCAAATCAAACCTGCCCAACCGACCGCATGGTTGACCATGGTACCAGGATCCTTGCCGACATTCGGATCTACGCCGTGCTCGCGAACCCAATAGACCAAAAGGATGGCCGCGCATATCCAAGCGACATAATGGCCAAGAAACATTCCAGCCGCCGAGGCGTAACCCGCGTTCGGGGACTTCGCAAAGCGAAGGACCGACAAGTCCGCCATTCCAAGATGCATGGCCGCGTTACAAAACCATGAAAAAAAGACAATGCCCCAAAAACTAATCTTCTCCTCAGTTCCGGGAGGTGGTGTCAAAATCTCCCAAATGTTGTAGTTCTTTAGCATGCCGAGAGTCACCAACGCACACGCGACAAAGACCAAGAACATCCAAGGAGCAGCAAAGTGCCCCACTTTCGCAACCACACCGTAACCGCACATCGCGACCAAAGTCATGGCTATTCCAATCACGACACAGGCGGCGATCCAACCCGGCCCCGTCGGCATGGTCGACTGGAAAGTTGGCATGGCCATCGATGGAAAGAACGGACCAACCGCCGTGGCGGAAACGGTGATCATCGAACCTGCCAAGAAGCAAAATAAAATCCCATTGGCCAAGTTGTAGATTGAGACCAGCGAGCGTCCCGCAATCTTCTCAAGTTTATAGTACAGGGTCAGTCGTTGTTGCGTCGCGATCGTCGCGGTCAGAAATCGCCATGTGAGCACCGCCAGCAAGTTTCCCAGCAACAATCCAAATATCAGACTGAAGGCCGAAGCTCCCCATGAAACGAAAAGGGGACCGATCATAAATTCGGTTCCGGCGGTATGCTCGCCAGCATACATCCCCCAAAATGCTCCCGGTCCTTTAAGTGCTCGCTCCGGGACGGGTTCACGCTCGAATTCCGAGCCAACGTTTTCTTCTTCTTTAGACATACAAATTCAATTTGTGAGAGGAGGTCAATCGAACGTTATGAAATCGACACGATATATTCTTACCGATCCGAACCTTGTCCGCGATCCGACGAGGACATGCGGCGAGCAACGAATCATTTTTAAGGAAATAGGAGGCATAGGAATCCAGCCTAAAGGCCAAAACACGCGGGGCTGGAACCTGATGCGACTTCGATTCAACCGCGAGCGCTCAAGACCGTTTTTTCATATTTGCGAACATCGTCGAGCCAAGCTGCTCCAACCGGGACGTTTGCTTCTGTGCAGTATTGATCCCAGACTGCCTGCCATGGAAGTCCTTTTGCTTCTTCCAGCAGTGCCAATCGCCCAGTCAGATCGCCAGCTTGCTCAGCGGCCTTCAGCGTTGGAGGTTCAAGCAAAGCAATCAACAATGCTCGTATCGTGTTCCGTGTTCCAATGACCCAAGCGGCGATACGATTAATGCTCGCATCAAAGAAATCGAGACCAATGTGGGTGCGACTAAGTAAATCATTACGGACCAACTCAGAGGCGATAGCTTGCAAAGCGTCATCGAGGATAACAACATGGTCGCTATCCCAACGCACACCTCGACTAACGTGAAGCAAAATCTCGGGGACATACATCAATGTCGATGAAATCTTATCCGCAATCGTTTCCGTTGGATGAAAATGCCCTGCGTCCAGACAGAGTAATTTTTGGTTCTTAATCGCGTAGCCCATGTAAAACTCATGGCTGCCAACAACGTAACTTTCACTTCCAATGCCGAACAACTTGCACTCGACTGCATCAAGATGATGTTTGGGGTTCAGCTTCTTAGCAAAAACTTTGTCTAACGAATCGGATAGCCTTTGACGCGGAGCAAGGCGATTCATCGGGACGTCTTTATAACCATCTGGAATCCAAACGTTCGTTACCGTTGCTGTTCCAAGCGATTTGCCCATCGCAGCGCCGATTTCTCGACTCGCGATACAATGTTCGATCCAAAAG
>JANOAI010000447.1:0-47358 GCA_031411055.1 Pirellulaceae bacterium | reverse complement strand
GTTTTCTTGAGGTTTCGATAGTCAAACCACTCGCTTGCGCTTCGTGTTAATGGATTTGGGACAGCTAGCGCAAGGTACTGTCATGAACGAAGCCGCAATCGTTTGCAAGGCGCCGAACGCTTTGTGCGTTTATTTCATTCGATCGGATCTGACCAAGTTCGGCTTTGCGAAAAGAAGGCTCGAGGATTGTCGTAAACAATTTTTTGAATCAAGCTTCGGGGATGGCCGCGTTTTTTGAGCTCCATAATCAAATCAGGAATGGCGGTTGGCTTGCTTGGTCCCCAATCGCCAGCGCTGTTTGCCATCAGTCGTTCTGGTCCAACCATTTCAATCATGTCAGCCGCCCGCTGTGGAGTACATTTGGTCACGGGATAAAGCGTCATGCCTGCCCAAAAGCCACGATCAATAACTTCACGAATCGTATGTTCTTCGACGTGGTCGACTAGGACGCGATGGGGTTCCACGCGAGAATCGCCGGTGAGCATATCGAGGATCATGCGGGTGCCCTGATACTTGTCCTCCAAGTGCGGCGTATGAATGAGTATCTGCTGCTTGAAACGAACGGCCAGCTCAACATGTTCGAGAAAAATGGTCGCTTCATTGCGGGTGTTTTTATTGAGTCCAATCTCGCCGATACCGAGCACGTTCGGTTTGTCGAGAAACTCTGGAATCATGGCAATCACTTCCCGGGATAGCTCAACATTTTCGGCTTCCTTCGCATTGATACAAAGCCAGGTGTAGTGCTTAATGCCGTACTGTGCAGCTCGTTTTGGTTCGAACTCCGTCAGTTGGCGAAAATAGTCACGAAAGCTTTCGACGCTTCCGCGATCAAAGCCAGCCCAGAACGCTGGTTCGCTCATGGCGACACAGCCCATCCGGGCCAACGTCTCATAATCGTCGGTGGTGCGCGAGACCATGTGGATGTGAGGATCTATATAGTCCATTGCTTGCGCCAATCTGGTTCGTAGGGGCGACTCATCAGTTCCTGAACGCGTTGAGCCCGATTCGGGTCGGCGTCTTGTAGGATCGAAATGCCTTTTGACAACAAGGCTAACGGAGTGGATGTCGACTGGAGACTACTCAACGTTTGATCCGACTGCTCGCGAGCGGCGCGATCGATACGGTCGAGCACTGCCGCCAATTCTAGAATTTTGGAGCGGGCGATCAAAAATTCTTCTTGAATGATTTGTTGTGCCGTTCGAGACATAACCAAACCCATCGGACGTTGGTCCGCAAAAAAAGTGAAGGGGATTTGTTTGACTCTTCAAATGTAACACAAGTAACGATTTTTTCGACGGTGAAATCGGAAGTCGACCTTGTTTTGGAGATCGATTTCACGTCGCTTCGGGATCGAGTCGAGGATTAGTAAGTGCTGAAATACGGCGGCGTGGGGCCTCGTCTTCGATTGCTAAGAATATTTTCCGTGCGGAACACGCCATCCAAAGAGTTTGAATTCCTCGCTGAGACCGCCAACTTGGCGGCTGTCGATTTGTTGGATTCGCTCTTGGATAGTGACGATGCGGAAATTCGTTTTCAAGCATCGATGGCGCTGTCGCTTAGAAAAGATAAGGTGTCCGCAGAACGCTTAATCAAAGCGTATGCGAGAACCGCACCGACGGACCGCCAGAACTGGAAGCAACTCCAGACGCGTGTATCGCCAAGGTTGCTGGAGATCGTTGAGGACCCGAGGCATCCGGCTTTTCGGGGTTCCTTGAATCTCATTTCGACATGTTGGGTCGTTGAAGGCTTCCCAAGGTTACTGCGTGCTGCCGAACAAGTTAGCTCACCACATGGCGTGTATGCCGGCAAGTTCTTGGTTGAACTCGCGGTGCAACTTGGCAACGAGAGTCGGTCAGGGCAATACTGTTCAGCCAGAGAGTCGCTCCTAAAACTTTTGGGCGTTTCCATTAACGAGTTTCCTTCGCATCGCAGCAATGCCATCCCCGAAGCCTTGCTCGTGAGCGCCACGCCAGATGATGCCGTTCTTCAAGCCATCCTGAGGCAAGATTCTGATCGTTCGCTCAAGATTCTAGTGCGGTTATGGAAGACCACACAAAGGCAGGAGGCTCTCGATCTTTTGGTTCAATTGTTTGGAAGGCAATTCGTCCCGAGATCCGTTCTTGAGATTTTATTCCGAGACCGAAAAGACTCGAAGATGGCCAAGGCGGTAGCTCAAGGTACAACGAAGGGAATCACGTCGGCAGTCGTGAATCGGATAAAGCAAAGTGGTTCGTTGGCTTGTTTTTCCGAGGCCGAGAACGTTGCTTCGGAACTGGATAAAGTCGATCAATGGCAACTTTGGAAGTTGATGGCGGCTGGAAGGATTCCCCTCCCCAAGTTATTTGAAGGGATTGGCTCGATTCTCGATGATGGGTCCATTGAAGCACAAGAGTATGTCGCCGATATCCTTCGTGAATATCGGTCACCCGGGTGTCGGGCCATATTGAAAGCGATGGCCCCGAACATCGCGTGGGATGGAGAAGTGATTTCCGACAGCGAGCTTGAAGTACGCGCCGAAAGCGGGGCCAAATTTCGACGGCATGTTCAGTCGCTGGATGCATTCAAAGACAATGGCCAAGAGAAACTTAAGAAAGCCATCGAGGAGTTTTTTCATGACTTTACCGTCGCGGCTTTCATCGAGCATCTCGACATACTTGTGGAAGACGCGTTGCAGTGTTTTGCCGGAATTTTGACCTTGGTCAATCAAAAATGGTATGAAGCGTTGATCCCCATGTTGCAGTCAACCATTCCTAAGGAGCGCTGTAAGGCTGCGATCGTCGCGGGTTACTTGGGCCCACACCCTGGATTGCGAACGTATCTCACAAAGCTACTTACCGACCCATACGAAACCATCCAGGAAGAAGCATCGTTTGCGTTGAAGCAATATCCTTCCACGATTCCCGTTCCAAGAAGTGCCATGTCGAATAGCTCGACCGTCTCGCCCGATGGGCAGACAACAAGATGAATCCCATGCTCTATCTTTACTCTGCGTTGGCAGGAATCGGTTTGCTTTTTCTTTGGGCATTCCTGGTTTCGCTTCGTCGGTGGTGGCTTAAGCCTTATTCCAATCCCACCAAGCTCTACCGGAAGCTACGGCGTTTGAAGAAGCTTTCGCGCGACGAGCAGAAAGCCATCCTCGAGAAAGCGACGATTCCGCCGGGAGACAAAAAATCGTCGAAGCCAGCCGTAGACTGGCTCAAAGCCAGTCGATGCATCATCGACCCACGTTAGTTGTTTAAACGACTATCTTGGAATGGCAAGACATCGGCAAAGGGCTTGGTGCAAAGCTGGCGTCGAAGCCACTGTCAGGTCACCTTTGGTTAGACAAAATGGAGCGCCATCGCGAGCGGTCAAGGATGCCTTCGCTTCGGTCGCGATGAGGGCACCGGCAGCAATGTCCCACGACTGTACCCGACCCGCCCAGTAGCCATCCAATCTCCCGCATCCTACAAAGCAAAGATTGAGGGCAGCGGAACCGAGCCGACGGACGCTCTGCGCTTGAACAAGAACTTCGATAAACTGCTCGACTTCGATCGAATTGCGTTGTACGTTCGGTGGAAAGCTGGCTGCGATTAAAGCTTGATCCATCGACTCGCAACGACTTGCGCGAATTGGTAAATCATTGAGCCATGCTCCTTGACCGTAAACGGCTGAGAACATTTCGTCAGCCATCGGATCGTAAACGACTCCGACGTACGACTGATTGGTGCGGACGAGGGCAACCGATACGGCAAAATTGGGGAGACGATGGACATAATTGGCCGTGCCATCGATCGGGTCGACGACCCAACACCAGGTGTCCGGAGGTAGCTGGTCGAGAACGATTTTTGGTTCGTGTCCGTCCGATTCCTCACCGAGAAAACGATGGCTTGGAAACCGCGACATGAGGGACTCGTAGATCACCTTTTGTGCCGCGACATCGGCATCGGTAACGAGGTCCTTCGGAGACTTTTCCTTCACGGCCGCCGTGTGCAACATCTCAACGATAACATGGCCCGCTTTTCGAGCCGCCGCTTTTGCGGCCTCAAGGTAATCGTCAAGTGTTTCCATCATAGAGGTAGCTTTCCAAAGAGAAAGACTACCGCGCTATCGAGGAATTTCCAGCCCCGGTAGCCACCTTGGGTTCGGCCGTGGCCTCTGGCGAATCGTTTCGTCCGCCGAGACTTTGAGCATACTGCAGGCGTTCGATGTTGAATTGCTCACGCGATTCTCGCGTCTTGAACAAAAACATCTTTTCGGAATCGCCATCCAAAGCGTACCAGCAACCAAATTCTCGTTTGCCCGCTTCCAACTTTCCTGTCTGCAAGAACAAAACAATGTCAAAACCACTCAACACGGGGGCGAATCGATCGGGGGCTTCAAGAAAGACCTGCCGAGCTTCTTCGTTGACGAAATAATAAATTCGTCCGCGGTGCTTTACCGCACAGGTTGGATTGCCGAGTATCCATTCTTTTCGAACAAGCAGAGAAACAGGACAGAAGCCATCTAAATCGATCAATGCCGTCTCGTCGATGACGCCACTCATCGTAACTCCGGCCATGGTTTGCGTTGGATCGGCAGCGCCGGTTGGAATGGCATTCGGATTGCTCGTAGAATTGGATGGACTGACAGGAGGAACGGTCGTCGCACGTTGTTGATAGCGATTTTCCTTCGCTACGATGGATCGTGAAGCAAGCTGAAATGGGCTCGCGGGTTCCGACTCACTGAATACATCGGCAGATTTGCTCGGTGCAGGCGCCACGCAATAGGGATTCGCTTCTGACGAAACATCCGTTTCAATAACGCGGTTGGTGCTATTCGAGGCGGTTTGGAAGCGATCACTCTTGGACACCACTGAATGTTCGACCATGGTGTTAGCGATTCGCGGAGCATGTGAATCGTGTGATATCTTCTCTGAGGCTTTTTGGCTGGCGAGGCGTTCAGTAATCCAGTCTCGATTGCGATTGCCAACACGGGTTAGCAGGTCGCAGTACAATTTCGGATCTTGCGGAGAGACACCGCGGTAGATTTCTTGGCCGTTGGGAAAAAGATAGACGTCGGTTGGCCATCGATTGACTTGGTATCGGTCGGCCAAATCTCGGTGGTTGTCGACATTAATTTTGACCGGCACAATCCCGTCTGCCATGGCTCGGCAGAGACCGGGATCCTGAAAAGCTTTGGCATCGAGCATTTTGCAAGGGACGCAGTTATTGCTGTAAAAGTGCGCCAAGACCGGCTTGCCCGATACGGCTGCGTCATGCAGTGCCGCTTGCAAATCGCTGCCCCAAGGGATCGACGGTTTGGGGTCGGCTCCCCATAGGTTGTTCAAGCCGACAGTGGGAAACCCATGAAATGCCAGCATAGCCGCAAAAATAACAATCTTTCGAGCCGACATGAAATTCCCTTTTCCAAACGAAGGTTCTACCTCTCCGGTAGGATCGACCTTGCCGGTTAAGGGACTTGATTCGAACGATCAAAAAAAATCGGAAAAAATTGAAGAAGCGGATAGGATTGATTTAAGGATCGCTTGACATTGGGTAAGCTGTATGCCATTATTCCTGGCAGAGAATTATGTTCTGTTATGCGGGGGCTGGCAGAAAACGCTGTGCGTCAGGTTCTGATGCCTTAGCCCTCCCTTCCTTCAAGATGACGGTCTTTTGTTGATCGCCTTGAGGAAAACGCCATCCTTTGCTGTGTGGCAAACAAGCATTCGTTGACGGGTGATTCATTCCCGACGATTTTGCTTCCCATGGATTAGTTTTTTTAAGCTTCGCTCGAATTTTTAAGCTTCGCTCGGCAGCGTTAACAAGGATGCTTGCTGGACGAGCTGGATACCTCTCAGGTTTAGTCCTGACGATCGATACCGGGTAGCTTTCCTTTTCGAAAGTTTGGCTGTTCCGATTTCGTATCCACGTCGACGACAAGATCCTATTTACTTTGTTCCAGTTTGGAATTTCTCAATGACAAGAAGAAAGCGTCAAAGCTCTCGTTTCCCAAGTTCTGATGGCAGATCAAGTGGCGGACCAACCGGCGGTCCAACTGGCGGTCCTGGCCGACCTCGTGGCGGCGGTGGTGGACGACGTGCCGGCGGTGGCGGCGGCGGCGGCGGCGGCGGCGGACGAGGGCGACGCCCATTTCGACCACCTCAAGATCAGCAAACGGTCGATGGCGACGCGATGGAAGGAGCTGTTCCAGTCGAAGGCGAAGAAGAAATTGTCAAGGAGTTCGTCGGATTGCTGGAAATGCATCCTAACGGCTATGGCTTCCTTCGCAGCCCCAGCAACAACTACGGCCGCGAACGTAGCGATCCCTTCGTTCCCGGAACGATGATTGAAAAATTCAACCTTCGACAAGGGGTTATGATCCGATCGAACATGGTCCAGTATCGCCGCCAACAAGGGCCTCGCGTCAAAGAAATTCTCGATGTCGATGGCACGACCTTGGAAGAGTATGCGAACGTCAAGAATTTTGACACGTTGACTGCGATCAACCCGGATCGATGGTTGAAACTGGAGACGGCGCAATTTCCTCTCACGAATCGCGTAATCGATTTGTTAACGCCGCTTGGGCGGGGTCAGCGGGCTTTGATTGTCGCGCCACCTCGGACGGGCAAGACGATCATGTTGCAGAATATTAGCGCTGGCATTTCAGCCAATCATCCTGACCTCAAGCTGATTGTGTTGCTAATCGACGAACGTCCAGAAGAAGTCACCGATATGCGTCGCAATGTCGTGAATGGCGAAGTCATCGCCAGTTCGCTCGACGAAGATGTCGATTCGCATGTTCGCCTTAGCCAGCTCATCATTGATCGCTGCAAACGTCTGGCCGAAATGGGGCAAGATGTGTTCTTGCTCATGGATTCGATTACGCGACTCGCGCGTGCATTCAACAAATGGGTTGGCAATAGTGGACCAACGATGTCCGGTGGCGTGAACATCAAGGCGATGGACATTCCGAAAAAGTTGTTCGCGACCGCTCGAGCCTTTGCCGAAGGTGGATCCCTTACGATTGTCGGTACGGCCTTGATCGATACCGGGTCACGCATGGATGAACTGATCTTCCAGGAGTTCAAGGGGACCGGAAACATGGAATTGGTTCTCGATCGAAAACTATCGGACCGTCGTGTTTGGCCAGCGATCGATATCAGCCAATCCGGAACGCGGCGCGAAGAGCTTTTGCACGATCCGGAAACGTTGCATGCCGTGACCATGATTCGACGGACCCTCAATTCGATGCATCCCGTCGAAGCGATGGAGCAGTTGACAACTCAACTTGGCAAATTCAAGAGCAATCAAGAATTCCTTCGCTTGATCACCAATGCCAAGATCCTTGACTAGAAATCGGATGCGATGACGGTTTTAGTTTTCGGGCATCGAAATCCAGACACCGATGCAATTTGCGCGGCTATTTCTTACGCAGATTTGCTTCAGCGTACGACACGACCAACGGCGATCGCTGCATGCTGCGGCGCTCCCAATAAACGAACCGAATACGTTCTGAAGCGGTGTAAGCTTTCAGCGCCTCGGATCGTGATGGACGTCCGTCCGGAAGTGGAAGATGTTTGCCAGCGTAACGTCGTAACGGCTCGCTTGGGCGATGTTTTCTACCAAGTCTATCAGCGGATGAAGGAGTTTGACCTGCGGGCCATTCCTGTCGTTTCCGAAGATAGAAAGGTTATTGGAATTTTGTCGCTGATCGACCTCATGGAATTGATTTTCCAAGGCGATCAGGATTCTCTTCGCTCTCGAACCGTGAATTCGAGTCTTTCAAAGATTTGTGAAGTACTCGGCGGAAGCTTTCAGCATGAAGTTGAACCTGATCGTTCCGACGAGTTGCTCGTGATGGTCGGCGCAATGAGCGCCGACGGCTTCACGAAACGCATGCATCAGTTTCCCGCCGATCGCGTACTCGTGGTGAGCGGAGATCGTCCGACCATTCACCTCCCAGCCATCGAGCATGGCGTTCGCGGAATCGTGATCACCGGCGGATACGAATTATCGTCCGGTCTGGTGAGTCTGGCAAAACTCAAAAATGTCACCATTATTCGGAGCCCTTACGATACCGCCACGACGACCATGCGGATCAAGTCGTCGCAGTTCATCGATTCGGCTATCGATAGTCAATTTCATTCGATTTTGGCCAAGCAGCCGGTTGCTGAAGCCCGGGCTTCCGTCGATCGATCGACGGAACCTATTTTTCCTGTCGTCGATGACGAACAGCGATTGATCGGCGTGCTATCAAAATCGGATTTGTTGAATCCGCCCAAGCCGCGATTGGTCTTAGTTGACCATAACGAACTTGCCCAAGCCGTCGAAGGGGCCGAGGACGCTGAAATTCTCGAAGTTCTCGATCATCACCGACTGGGAGGCGGTTTGAAATCGGCTCAACCGATACGATTTATCAATGAGCCCGTGGGATCGACGTGTACCCTCGTGGCTCGACAATACCGCGCCGCCGGAATTCAGCCATCGTCCGGAATGGCCCTGTGTATGGCCTCGGGAATCATCTCGGACACTTTGTTTTTGCGATCGCCAACCACGACGGACATCGATCGCGAAACGCTCCAGTGGTTACGATCGCTATGTGAAATCAATCTAGAACAGTATGCCAAAGAGTTTTTTGAAATAGGGTCGGCCTTACGATCGTGCGCTTCCGACGAAGTCATTCGGGAAGATTGCAAACAGTTCGTGGAAAGTAGTCAAGTTTTTTCGATCTCACAAATCGAAGAAATCGGGTTCGACCTTTTTTGGAATAGGAAAGAAGAACTACTCGCTTCGCTTCGCAAGATGGCGGAATCGCAGAAATTTAGTTTTTGTGCACTCTTGGTCACCGATATCGTTAGTAACGGCAGCCTTTTATTGTTGTCGCACGACTCGGAAGCTTGGGATGAAATCAATTATCCACGACTTGACAAAAATCTTTACGAACTCGCCAATATCGTGAGTCGTAAGAAACAGTTGCTACCTTTGATTGCTCAACTCCTCGAAAGTGCGGCTGAGAATAATGAACGTCCCACTAGCCAAACAACGATCCGATCGTGAGCGTCCGTTCTATCGGCGGCTTGCCATCGGGTTGAAACTCTGCGCGGGAACGTACCTTGGCATACTCGCCTTCATGATGTACACGGAGACAAACTTCGTCTTTCCCGGAGCGGGGACCGATCGAGGCGATTGGAATCACCCAGGTATAGATCTGGAAGAAGTAGAAATCGATGCTGTCGGGGGTTCGACCGTTTCGGCGTATTTCTTTCCACAGCCGAACGCCGATGGGGCGCTTCTGTTTTGTCATGGGAATGCTGAGAACATCGCCTTGCTAGCGCACGAAGCCGAACGAATGCGAAACGAACTCAATCTCTCTGTTTTGCTATTCGACTATCGCGGTTTTGGAAAGACTCAGGGACGGCCCACGGAGAGTGGTGTTCTCGCCGATGCAGAAGCGGCTTCGGAGTGGCTTGCGAACGAAACGGGAGTTCGCGAAGAAGACCTGATTTTATTTGGGCGATCGCTTGGTGGCGGTGTTGCCATTCACTTGGCATGCGAACACGACGCCAAGGCCGTTATCCTTGACCGGACCTTTAGCAGTGCCGTGGATGTCGCCGCCAGTCGCTACTGGTGGTTGCCGGTACGTTTTGTTATGCGAAACCAATTTCTTTCATTGGCTCGGATCCATCATTTTGAAGGTCCATTGCTCCAGTTCCATGGCGATATTGATGAAGTCATTCCGTTGTGGTCGGCACAAAGGCTTTTTGAACATTCACCCTCACAAGTCAAAGACTTTCGGCTCATCAAGGGGCTAGAGCACTTGACCCCAATGCCACTCTCCTTCATTGATGATATGAAAGTATGGCTTGGGTCATCTACCGCGGACCGTGCTTCGGCGAAAGCCGATGGCACGGCCGAATAGAGCAATTCTTGAATCGGTGTAGCGAGTAAATTCCAATCGGCAGCGGAGCTGCGAGAGCAGCCCGGCTACAATCGCGTTGGAGAAACGTTATTCCTACTTAAGAAGAGCTCGAAAGATTCGGGTCGCTTTTTGATCGAAGCTACGAAAAACGGCTTTCGATACTAGCCACGAGGTTCGCGATTTGGGGTTCGGCGATTGTGTAGTACATGAACTTGCCTTCGCGATTGCCGACTAAGAGCCCACTTCGTTCGAGAAGTCGCAGTTGAGCCGAAGCGACTGGCCCTTGAATTCCGCAAGCCGTAGCCAATTCCGTAACGGTGTGCCGGGAATGGATAACCAGTTGCAACATCTTGAGTCGCACGGGATGTGCCATGACTTTAAGACATTCGGTGGCTTCGGCCAATTGTTCGTCGCTCAGCGTTCGCTTTTCGCGTTTGGCTTTCATTGTTTACTTGCGTGGTGGAGCAAACTTGATGCGATTCACTAGTCGAATCACTTCGTCGCCTTGGCGGTGACCGGTCACGCTCGTAATTGCTCCGATGATAAATTCGTAGCGCAAGTGATAGTCGAGATCAAGTTCGACTTCGGGGCCATCGGAATTTCCAGGGCCATTCGCACCGCCTGGAGTCATCTGCATGATAAAGGCACGGAGCTTGACGAAGTCTTTGCCGAAGGATTGATTGTCGTTGACCAAAATATCGGACAAGCTGCCGCTAGCGTCAGCTTTGAGTCGCAATTTAATCGGAAGATCGGCATCCGGTTCGAGCGGTTGTCCGCCGGCGTTTTGGAGCGGCATCTTGACGCTAAAATCCCCTTCTTGAGAGGCGATCCGGAATGTCATAACGAAAAAAATGAGCAGCAAAAACACGACGTCGATCATCGATGTCAATTGCAGTGTAGCATCAGCTCGATCAGGAGTTTTTACGCGCATGGCCATGGTGATCGCTCCGGTTTATTGATGCTCTTCTTCTTTGACGCGCAAGGCAAATTTCTCAAAACCCATTTCTTGGCATTTGGCGATCAAATCTTGAACCTTGCCGCCAGCTGCATTGCGATGAGCTCGAATAATGATATTCCCATCAGCCGCCGACTTCTGATTGCTCTTTAATACGGCGACTTCGGTACCGAGCAAGACTTTTACGGAATCGACAGTGGCCTCGTTCGCACCCATATAAACACGAGCATCTTTATCGAGATGAATCACGATGGGTGATTCGAGCGGGCCGTCGGCGGGCTTGGCGAGCTCGCTTTCGGGTAAGCTAATCTTTTCGTTCTGATCGTCTTGCGAAAAGTTGATCAAGACCATGAAGAAGGCGATCAACTGGAAGACCATGTCAATCATGGCCGTCATGTCCCCTTCTACCATTTTCGTATCGTGTTTGCCAAGTCGCACTAGTTATCGGTCCCGTCGGAGGATGTTGATTGAACGTAAAATAAACCGTGCCGCTCGCGCGGCCTCGGTAACATCAGGTCGGCTTAGGCAGCACCCTGCTTGAGAGCCACTTCAAATTTCTCGATCATCGTTTCGCATTCACTGCCCGCATCGGCAATTAATCGTTGAATCCGATTGCGAAAAAGGTTGCATGCGATGATAGCCGGGATCGCCAGTATGAGACCCACTAAAGTCGTATAAAGCGCCGTTTGGATACCCGCCGCTAAGGAGGATGGTTTGGGTGTCGTCGGGCTATTAGCGATGACCCCGAAGGACGCCACCATCCCGTCAACGGTACCGAGCAATCCGACCATAGGAGCAATGTTACCAATCAAGGCGAGATAGCCAACCTTGTGTTCGAGCTTCATAGCTTCGTCTTCACCGACGACTTGCATGGCTTCGAGTGCCGAGGCTCGACCGCCTTGCAATTTGCCAAGTCCGGCCGACACCACCTGGCCAAGAAACGATTCATCCGCCCGAACCAACTCGACGGCGGCTTGTAGATTTCGATCATTCAAACTCGCATCGACCCCTTGGATGAGATCTGCCGGAATGAAACTATCTTTTCGGACGGCAAGAATGAGCATCACTAAAATGGCGACGAGCAAGAACGACATGACCAGGAATGAAATCGCATAGCGTGCGCCCAACGCGACCCACGTCGTGACTAGCATGTTCTGGCTGGGTTTTTTGGCTTCGCCTCGAGCTGCCATCGCTTCAGCCGGAGCTTCGGGCGCGGCAGCTGGGGCGGCAGCTTCCTGGGCATTGCCGGTAGTCGACGATCCGCTACTAAGCCAGTTTGGAACAAGTAAGCAGGTCAAAAGCATCAGGACCAATGCTCGCTTAAATTTTTCCGGACTCGCGCCGAACTTCGAAACGAAAAGGGTTGAAGACAACGAATCGGACATAACGCTTTCGACTCCGAGGTACATATTGTGAGAGAGAGTTTTCTAGGGATTTTAACGGATTGAGTTCAGTTCCAACGCTCGTAACGAGCGAAGATTGCTGAAAGTGGTTGTTTTCACGGTCAGTTCGACCGCGCCACGTGCGAAATTTAGCCTTTCTTGGTCCAAGCCGAATTCGCATATAGTGATTGTAGTCGAGCTTTGGTTTCGGCGACGCGTGGCGGATCCAGCTTTGTGAAAAGTTGTATCAAATGATACAGGGCTTCGGCATGACTATCCGGATCGCTCGTAAACAGCAGATCCGTATGGAGATACGCGAGAACGGCTTCTTCTTCTTGGCCAGCCCGAAGATGGGCTTCACCCAAGGCATTGTAAAGTTGAGCAAATAATTCGTTGTCGGTGGCGTCGCTTTCAGAAACGAGCTTTCGGAGTTTCTCAATCGCGGCATCGTATTTTTTCTCGGCTGTTTCGCAGCGGATCATTCCAATGGAAGCCAGTTTTTTGTAGCGTTTCGAGGTCGCGTCGTCGGTTGCCCCGGCGAGGGCATCTCCATAGGATGTGCGGGCATCGGCCGTTTTTCCTAAAGCCAGGTTTGAATTGCCAAGCGAGTATTGGGCCTTCAGCTTTTGGGCTGGAAAAGGTGATGTAGCGAGCACGGAAAAATACTTAACGGCTTGGTCGTGTCCCCCGGTACTTGCGGCCAAACTCCCGAGTGCATCGGCCGAATCAAAAAAATGAAATGAATTCGTGTTGCCTTTGACGAAATTGAGAAGTCTCGCTTCAGCCGCGGCGGGGTCTCCTTGCCCATTCATCGCCAACTTGGTTTGAACGAGTCCAACATAAAATTCAAGCTCTTTCTTCGGCTCTTCACGCAGAACGGATTTGAGATCGACTTTCTTGAGGGAGTCCATGGCTTCGTCCCATTGTTCGGTCCCTACCGCCTCTTTGGCCTTCGTGAATGCAGCCGGTTCGGCTTCATAAACAATGCGTTGAATATCAATAGCCTGAAAATTCTCTTTCACGCCGCGAACTTCCATGACGACGTTGTTACGAGTCATTTCCGTAATCTTGCCAGTGACGGCTGCGCCGTTGGATGGGTAGAGTTTGTCGGCTTCTTGCGCCATCAACGAATTGGCAAAGATTGCACAAAGCGCAAAAAGGAAAAACCGATCGAATGATTTATTGATCAAAAAACACATGGGTTGGCTTTTAAAGTCCTTCTAAACCAGTGGTAGGTAAGTTGAGATCTTTTTGAACATCTTTGGCTAGTTTATCGAATTTCTGGTTTGACTCCTTACCTCCGAGGTCCGGGTAGACTTTGTAGGTTTGGCGAATATCCCCCAGTGATTGTTGGAGCAGCTTCTCGCGATCTGCTCCGGCAGGTGATGCTAAAGCCATGAGACGGCGAACCGTAGCCAACTGTAAGCGGGCCTCAAAAAAGATCGTCTTTAATTCCTCGCGACTGCCCATCTGCGACGAGAGCATTTTCGACATTTGCCCCCAACCCCAAACCGTATTCTTGTTTTGAGCGTTTGGGTCCGACCCAAAGATCGACTTCTTTAACAGGTCGATGTCTTTGTTAGCGGACCATTCCTGAAAATTCTTGGCGGCTTCGATCTGAGCCGTTAAATGCGTCCCATTCGCTTTCAGAATCTTCAACAGTACTTCGTGCGCTTTCGCATACTCGGCTTGGCCTCGCAAAGACAATGCCTGCTTCAACAGGACGTCTTCCGGTTTGCGTTGGATGGCATCAAGATAAGCCTTGTCTTTTTCGGATGCGACCAGCATTTTCTCAAAGACGTGAACGGCACCCGCGTATAACTGTTTGGCAATAGGAGCTGAGGCCTTCTTGGACTCAAGGCCGGATGCCAATTGCCACATCGTTGTTCCCGCCCAATCGAGTATGCCAGCATTATTCGATACTTCCGACAGTTGCGTTAGCAGGACCTGAATGCCGCTGGCTAGCTTGGCTTGATCGGCAGGGTCTTGGACTTGTTCAAGCTGTTCGCGAAGATCCTTAGCCAACGTAAGAAGAGTGTTCGTGAGCAACTTATCATTGCCAGCCGCGGAAGCTTGCATCGACTTCACAAGTTTCTCAACTTCCTTCGCATCGAGAGTAGCCGCTCCCGTGCTGGCAGCCATCACCTTCAATTGCAAATTGAGTCGGAGCACTTCAAGTCGCACTGCTGGCGCTTTGACGGGACCGTCCTTGGCATCAATCGCCGCGATCGGTCCAATTTTCTCTTTCTTAAGAATCGCTTCGGCTTTTTCTCGGCGATCGGTTCGCAAATACAATGCCGCCAGGGCGGCCGCCGCTTCGACAGCTCGTTGATCCAGACTCGATACATCCAGGCTTTCCCAACCTTCGGCGAGTAAACGTTCCGCTCGGTCGCGCAATGTAATGTCACCGATGGCAGGCTCTTTCCCAGCTTTACGCTCCGCATCCTGGCTAATGAGATATTGAATCCAAAGGACGTAACCCAAATCACGCCGTGTGGCATTCGATTGACCGGTCGCCTTGGGCATAAAGGTAAGGAAACGCTCAGCGTCATCCCATCGCTGATTCTTGAGCGCATTTTGAAGGAGCGTTAGCGTGGCCTGTTGTGTCTCTTCGGCTTCGGGCCAAGTTGCGATCATGTACTTTGCAAGCCCCTCGAGAGAGTTAAACAAGTTTGCTTGACGATCAGCCGGCAAGCTATCCATGATCTTGCGGTAGCTAAACAAAGCAAATCCACAAGCTTTCAGACTGGTGTCTGTCCCCGGAGCACTTCGAGCCACGAAATCCGATGTTGCGGCCGCTTCCCAAAATTTGTCTTGTTTAATGAACAGATAGGCAACGTAAAACCGTGCCGATAAAAGATCTTCGCGAGAATCGGCGGCGCGATAAAGTTTCAATGCGCGTTGCAGCAAAACCATTGACTGATCGCGATCGCGGTTAGCATTCGCGTCGACCGATTTCAGTTCCGCTTCAATTGCTGGCTTTTCGTTTTCGGAAACTTCCTTCAGACGATTGCGTAAAATTTCCCTCGACAGTTGCGTGCTCTCAGATCGCTCCAGTCGCGTCTTGGCCTCAGTATAAGCTTCGGTAAAAGTCTTGACGGTTGGAATTTTTGTCGCCGCGGGATCGACAGCTTCAATACCAAGTTCCGCCAGAAGCTTCTTGGCAGCCTCTTGATGGTCTCCCGGCCGCCGAGCGATCGATTGGAGCAATTCGCGAGCTTCCCGACGTTCGGCTTTACTCGCGGTATCGTTCCCTTTCTTCTTTTCGAGTTCTTTGCTTTGAGACAATCGAGCTTGTGCAACCGCAAGCTGCAGATCAAGCCATTCAGGATTAGCTTGTTCGTTTTTCGCCATTTGCTTGATCAATTCGCTGCCGCGCTTAATCGCAACGTCGAATTTGTTTCCACCTTTTTCCGAGCCAAGCAGTCGCACCATCGCTGAGGTGGCTTGGACTCGCCACAGACGAAAGATCCCGTCCTGGTCGATATCGGCGACAGGGGTGTAGCTTTCGAGCGCTTGTTCAACCTGGCCCATCAACGCTTGAACATCGCCGCGATAAAGTCGACTGAGCGTTTTCGCGCCGACTTCGGTCGCGGTGGTAGCTTTGCTTATAACCGCTGCCAATTGTTCGTCGGCTTTTTTCAGTCCATCTTTATATTGGGCCGAGTCGATTGGGTAACTCGTGGCGAGCATTTTGAGCGACAAGCCTTGCAATATCTGCGCTTGGCGATACTCCCCCTGATATTGTTTTCGTTGAGCAACTTTCTCAGCGTCGTTGGCGGCTACCTTGGCCCCTGACATCTCTTTGATGATCGCGGCCAAATCATCTTGCGAGCTCTTAAAGACTGCTTCCGCTTGCTTGAAGGCCGCCTGTGCCGCTTCGCGAATGGTTTTTTCGTTCTTCTTTTCGGCTGGGTCGTTTAGCTTCTTCAGTTCGCGTTGTCCGCGATCCAGCGACAGATTGCCAAGCCTCAGGCCAGCTTCAGACCGACGTGGATGTTTCTTATCCGAATCATAAAAGTCTTTGAAGCCAGCTTCGAGCGAGCTTAAACGACTGTCTCGCTCTTTGGTGGTTCGGGCGGCTGCCAGAGAGTCTTGGATGATCATGAGACGTTCAAGTTTGACGTCTGGCTTCATGGAATTAGGAAGCCAACCCTTCTTGTCGTAGATTTCGAGATAGCGCGTGGCGAGGTCGAACATTCCTTCTTCGCGCAGCCGCTCCAGGAATTCTTTTCCTGGTTCCGCGCCGAGAAGCATGGCTGAACCACTTCCAATCGCAACCATCCCTACGAGGCAAATACCGATAAAACGATGGATTTGGCAACGCATGAAGAGAGAACCGGAGAAAAGTCGGAAAATGGGAGGGAAATATGCCATAATTCATAAATGGCAGTTCCAGAATCATAGCGTAAACCGTGCTCTGGTCATCAACAAGCAAGTAACGGAATTTTATGTACTCAAGGAATCATCGGAAATCACCGAAGTGCACGAACTTAGTGCTCCCAATCAGGAGTTTCCGAAGAGAACCACGCAATGGGCAGGTTGAGGAGAAGCGCCTATGAGACTTTCCCATGACCGTTGGTTTTCACGAGGCGGCCAACGTCGGATTCAGGGTCGAGCCTTCGAGAAGAGTTCTGCAACTCGGAAGATTATCGGGCTGGCTTTGATGCTCGCTCTCGTAATCGTTCTGATGCAGCAGCTATCGGATCCCAAGAAATATGGACCAGCATTTTCAGCCATCGGGCTTGCCCAAACATCCCAATCGGCGAACTCAGGCTCACGACTCATCGATTCCACCAGCAAGAATCCCAACAGGTTTTCGAATCTTGAATTGCCTCCAATTTCCGAATCGGTCGATCGCGCCAAGCAAGTCTGGCTCATTTTGCTGAAAGAGCTGGAGGCTGCTTCGCTTGTCCATTTGGCGGTATCCGAATTTCATCCGCAACCCCCCGAATCGGGTTCCTATAAAACTCCCCTCGGATTTACGAACTGGCTCGAAGAAACCGAACGGCGGTTGTCCACCTGGCAGGTACGTTTGCCATCCGGCGAACCGTCGACCAATTCTGACAACGTTCGGCAGTTCAACAATGATTTTGCGAAACAATGGTTGGCCTGGGCTAAGCTTAATCGCGACCATATTCGACCGGCTAGTTCAGCTCTCGACCCAGATACTAAAGACGGTCTGCGATTGGCCATCGATCAAAAACTACTCGGTCTGATCCATGATGCAGAACCTTGGCGTCCAATCGAACGAACATCGTTGGCTCGAACGTTGGATCTTGCCTACGAGGCACGAAGGCAATCGGACGATTTGAACGCACGGTTGAGTGAGAATCAAATTCTTCGAATGGGTAGCCTCACGGAAGTCCCGTCGTTGAGCAAACAAACGCACGACCTTCGGGGCACAATCGTCCGATTGCGAGGTGCGCCGGTTTCGACGCCCGTGACGTCGCAAGTCAACGCACCGGGTTGGGGCAGTATTGCTTACGACGTTGTATGGCTTCGCCCGGACGGTTTTAGCCCCCAACCGATATGCCTCTATCATTTGCGCGATGCGAGTCCGAAAACAGGCTGGCCAAAAATTCGCGACAAAGCCTCTCAATCTTCCAATCGCGACGAGGCTTCCACGGAAGGGATCGCCACTGATGAGTCTCCGCTCGTGGAGGTTACTGGTTATTTGCTGAAAAGGTTGGCCTATCCATCACAGCGCGGGATCGATGTGGCGCCTTTGTTGGTGAGCTTCGATGCTCAATGGGTTTCCGAATTGGAGTCGAAACAGAACGTTTTCGCAAACAAGCCGATATCGCCGCTAACCCATTCAAAATGGATCGAACCAGGTGCGCAATCGCAGAATCTCGATATTTTATCGGAGATCCTTGCGAGCGATTTAGAGTCTCTTCGCAACGATAATATCGTTCGTTCCATTGTCGATCCTAGTTTCGGGCAAACGGCTTCTGGCGTACTGGACAAAGAAACCGAGTTCGGGGTCACCATTCTTGGGCAGCTCTTGCATCAGCTCCCGCGAATCGCACGACCATTGAAGACAGCTTTTGCAACAGCCGAAGAAATTGGGCCTGCGCGATTGAGCACACTTCGCGGATGGGTTGACGAAGTACTCGCGTTTAGTCTTGCCAAGGCACTCGACAACGACGGAAAACCGATCAATTGCTATCGACTACGTGTTCAATCAAAACTCGACAGCAAAATTCATTATGTCTTTACCAATAATGTACCGCGAGCTTGGCTGTCGGAACCCGATCTTTGGCAGCCGATTGAAGTCGATGGGTTGAACCTGAATCATACCGTTGACGACGTGGTGCACCACCTTTGGCTTACCGATCATCCTCGATGGTCGTGGGGGTGGTTGGATCACGAATTAGAAGACGAAGTGCGTCCATCCATTTCCGAAGATTGGCGGCGACTGGGACGTGTTGGCTTTGATCTTGGTCAAGCGGAAATGGTTCACAGATTAAGCAAACAATCGCTTTCCAAAGCCGAGTCGGAATCGTTTTATTCGCTTATCAATGCGACCGACAAACTATCGCAGCCTGCTCCCGACCCAGACTCCGCAAAGCCAGCTCAGACGCTTTCCATTTTTGATTGCCTTAACAACAATCCAAGCGACACGTTTCGGAGTATGGTTGCTCAGGTGCATGTGGTGCGCATAACGCCGATTGTCGTCGGCGATGAACTCGATCAAATTGCGTTGGATGGTAATCGTTACTACGAATTGGATGGCTTGGTCGATATCCGCGGCCGGTCGGTACGATTGAAATCGGCCGATGGAGCGACGAGTGTTGATTTTACCGACGATTTTCCGATTACGCTTGTTTGTAAGCGATTGCCAAGTTGGCTTCTGCCTTCTTCTCCAGTTCTAGGCGATGGATTGGACGCAAGTATTCCGTCTGGGAGAAGCAATTCGAATCAACCCCTCGAGTCAGTCTGGTATCCACGCAAAACAATCAAACTGGAAGGGACCTTTTACCGTCTTTGGTCCTATGCAACGACGGAGACTCGCAACGCCATTGATTCGACCAGTGGAGGAACGGGCGATAAGTCGCGCAGTTTTCTTCAAAATGGCCCGCTCATTGTGGTCCGCGATTGGGGTCCGCCTTCCGACCTTCCGTCAACCCCATCCAATCGCTCGATCGGTCGCGAAATCATGCTCGGGTTGGGTTTGGCTGCAATTCTGATGTACGTCATTTTTCGGCTGCAATCGACCGGTGGCAAAAAACGGCGACAAAAGGCCGCTTGACGTTCGAGCCAAGCTATCGATACTTGCCGATCATTCTTTAGATTCAGCCGACCATTTCAAATGGTTAACTGCGAAATCGACGCGATTCATTTTCGCTCGAAGATGGCCAAAAAAAGCTCTTTAATACGATTCCTATAGACATTAGTTGATTAGTCCACTTCATAAGGTAGCTTCCATGCGACGTGCAAAAATTACGATCATCGGTGCCGGAAATGTTGGAGCCACATGTGCTCATTGGTGCGCCGCGGCCGAGCTGGGTGACATTGTGATCCTCGATGTGCCACAAGTCGAAAATATGCCGAAGGGGAAGGCTCTCGACTTGATGCAGGCGTCACCGATTATGGGCTATGACTCGAATATTACTGGAACCAATGATTATGCCGACACTGCCAACAGCGATGTCGTCGTCGTCACCGCTGGGATTGCTCGTAAGCCAGGCATGAGCCGAGACGATCTTTTGAGCACCAATGCCAAAATCGTTTCGAGTGTCTCCGAGCAAATTAAAGCCACGAGCCCGAATGCGATTGTGATCGTTGTGAGCAATCCTCTTGATGCGATGGTGCAACGATGCTTCCAAGTAACCGGTTTCGAACCGAATCGAGTTATTGGTCAAGCTGGCGTCCTTGACACCGCTCGCTATCGTGCATTCCTTGCAATGGAACTCGGCGTGAGCGTTGAAGATATCTCGGCTTTGCTGATGGGAGGACACGGCGATACGATGGTTCCGATTCCAAGCTGTACAAGCGTTGGCGGAATTCCAATTCTGCAACTCCTATCGAAAGAGCGATTAGACGCCATTGTTGCTCGGACCCGCGATGGCGGTGCTGAGATCGTGTCGCTCCTTAAAACCGGTAGCGCGTATTATGCACCGGCAGCGGCGACGGCTCAAATGGTTGAAGCCATTGTGCGAGACAAGAAGCGGCTTATTCCTTGCGCAGCCTATTGCGATAAGGAATATGGAGTCGGTGGCTACTATGTCGGCGTCCCCGTTATCCTTGGAACGAACGGCGTTGAAAAGATTGTTGAGCTTTCATTGACAGACGCGGAAAAAGCGAACTTCCAGAAGAGCGTGAATGCTGTCAAAGATCTGGTCGCCTCCATGACGAAGCTTCTTCAGGCGTAGTCTGGAATAAAATCGGACCGCATGGAAATGTTCGAGCGCCAAGCAAATTTGCGCCCGCGACGCTTTGAGTTCTTGCCGATGTTGGGCCAGTAATTTTAAACTTTGCCCGCAAGCGGGCTGTTGATTTAAAACGAATTTCTTGAGTTACTTGTGTAGGACGGACTTCCTAGTCCGTCCAGGAACAGATCGACGGACTAGGAAGTCCGTCGTACGACAAAATCAACCGCCCGCTTGCGGGCGAGGTCGGGCATGGTAGCGACAGGGAAAGTTTCTTTCGACGCGCCACCGAAATAGTCTCGTTCAGATCATCAGTCGAACTTGATGAATGCGCTTCCCAAAACGGCTTGTTATTAAAGCAACGAAGCAATGCGATCGGTTCGAATCGATCGATTTCGAATTTTGCTTGCATTCGAAACGAAATGAGGGCTTCGACTCATTTCCAAAATTTAATCGCAAAAGAAATTGTCGTTCGACTATTCAGCATTGAAATTTCGTCTCGCAGTTTCTAAAGTGCGGCTCACCCAAAATACTGTGCATCCGATCGGATGCGCATTCGCCCAAGATTAAAGGGAAGCTGATGAGTCGAATCGGAAAGCATGTGGAAACAAGTTCTTGGGTAGCTCGATATCAATCGAGAAAGCAATCGCTTTCCGAAAAGGCACTTGAAATTCCATCGCGGTCACGACTCTTTTTACCGGAGCATTTTGAACATCGATATTCGTACCCGCTCGTCGTCTGGCTTCACAGCCGCGCCAGTAGCGAATATGAACTCGACGATGTGATGGCCAGCATCAGTTTGAGAAACTATGTTGGACTGGGCGTTCGTGGGACCCGAACTTCAAAGAATAATGACCGCAAGTTTGTTTGGGGGTCATCGTTGCCAGCTCTCCATCAAGCCGAACAACAGGTCCTCGAATCGATCGATCAGCTCGTTTCGCAAATGCCGGTTAACGCCCAACGCGTTTTTATCGCTGGTCACGGCGCCGGAGGCACACTGGCCCAATCGATCGGATTGCGCAATCCCGATCGTTTTGCAGGTGTTGTAAGCATTCACGGTTCCTTCCCGCGACGTTTTCAGGCACCCGTCAACTGGGATTCGGCTCGTTCCTTACCCGTCTGTTTTATGTACGGTGAAGAATCCAAGCTTTGCAATGAAGTTGAAGTTCTTCGCTCAAAACAGCATGAAAGCGGAGCCGGATTGAGCTACCAGTTTGTCCAATTCCCGAATGGTGACGATTTATACAGCGATATGACGCAAATGGCTAATCGCTTCATGATGCAGATCGTCAATGAGCATTCTGAGCCAGCGGTCGAGATCGAGTATGGTCACAACGATGTTTTCTCACGTTCGATGGACGAGTTTTCTTAAAAGCGGTATCTTAGCGAGTTCGTTTTGAAAACTCGCAATATCTACTGATCGATCAGCATGTCCACTGAAATCGACTCGTTTGTCGGCAAGATCCACCATGGAAGCTGCGTCGACGGTATGAAGCAAGTTCCCGACGATTCGGTCGAACTGGTTTTTGCTGATCCACCATTCAACATTGGCTACGAATACGACCAATACGACGATCGCTTGAAGTCAGAGCACTACCTCGCTTGGTCAGCTGATTGGATGCGCGAAGTCTATCGCATTCTGAAATCGAATGGCACCTTTTGGTTGGCTATCGGCGACGAATATGCTGCTGAACTCAAGATCGAAGCGCAGAAGCTTGGTTTTATCGCTCGTAGTTGGGTCATCTGGTACTACACGTTCGGCGTCCACTGTAAGTACAAATTTGCGCGCTCACATGCTCATCTATTCTATTTCGTAAAAGATGCCAAAGACTTCACGTTCAATCGTGACAGCATTGCCGTTCCGTCAGCTCGCCAATTGGTTTATCGAGATAAGCGAAATAATCCGAAAGGTCGCTTGCCCGATGACACATGGATTCTCCGCCCTCAAGACTGTGACCAAGGATTCAATTCAGACGAGGACACATGGTACTTTCCTCGCGTTGCCGGAACCTTCAAAGAGCGGGCAGGATTTCATGGCTGTCAAATGCCTGAGCAACTTCTGGGGAGGATCATTCGGGCGTGTTCAAATCCGAATGAGATCGTCGTCGATCCTTTTTCAGGGAGTTCAACGACTCTGGTCGTCGCGAAGAAACTCGATCGACGATTCTTTGGATTTGAGCTTTCCCAAGACTACGTCGAGCGCGGATCAACACGACTAGCCGCAGTCTCCGTCGGCGAAAAGCTCGAGGGCGCCGAAGAGCCAAAAGTTTCTGCCCCTTCCACGGCCGATGGGAAATCAATCTACGACAAATCGCCTAAAGTCGTAAAATCTAAAATCAAGGTGTCATCCAAAAAGGCGAAGCGACCCGTGGTGACCGAGTTGTTTGATTTTGCTTCGGTCGATGGCCCGGATCAGACGAACCTCAGTGTAAAGACCGATTCGTAGCCGAACCTACGCTCAGCCGTTGTAGATCGGGAGCAATCGATTGAGCGAACCGGACTGTCGACCCGTTAAATCGAGCGTCACAAATTGGAAGCCTAACGCTTTGAAGTACGTAGTCATCTGGCTTCGTAAATTGGGTTCGCAGAGGCGTTCGATATCCACGATCGAAACTTCGATACGCGCTAACTCTCCTGGATGCAATCGAACCCTCACATCGACGCATCCGTGTTCGTTGAGCCATCGCTCGGCCTTTTCAAGCTGCGATAGCTTCTCTTCCGTGACCGATTCGCCGTACGCAATGCGACTTGCCAAACAGGGACTTGCCGGTCGATCGGCGACGGGGAGCGTCCAAAGTCTGGCTAGTTCGCGAACACTTTCTTTGTCAATTTTCAAATCGGCAAGCGGCGCTTGGACCTGGAAGTTTGCAGCCGCCTCTAAGCCAGGTCGATAATCACCAAGATCATCGGCATTGGTCCCTGAGAGAATCGTTTCAAATCCATGTTCGTCAGCCCACTGTCTCAGCCGAGCATACAAATTGGATTTGCAGAAAAAGCAACGCCGCCCATCATTCAATCGATAATTCGGATCTTGGATCTCGTTTGTCTCGACAAGCACATGCCGAATGCCAATGGCTGAGGCGACAGTCCGAGCCATTTTAATGTCGGCTTCGCTAACCGCAGGTCCGATGCCGGTTACGGCGACCGCTCGATCACCGAGTACACGATAGGCTGCAGCTGCGACAACGCTACTATCGACACCTCCCGAGAAAGCAACGACACAGCTTTCAAAGGACTCGATTATCCTTGACATTTCGATCTCGTTCTTCGGATGCATTTTTCTGGAACTCGAAAGAATGGTCATGGGTGGATGAACGAATGTTTGGCAAGCTGTTTCGTGGCTTCCCGTTCCCACGATTTTACTCGAAGCCGTCCAAACAAGAATCGACGTTTGGCTTTTGTCTCTAAACACGTAGTCGCGTCTCTCCGAGACGCGAACAGTCTGCGTCTCGGAGAGACGTAGTTACGTGAAAGTCGGTTGAGCGACAAAGTCTAGTTGGGCAGCGCCAATTTGGATTAGCCGAACGGCGTTAGCCACGGTTCTTACACTGAAAACCGTGGCTTAGGCCAACACGGCTTATGGATTCGCAAACCTCGCAAATCATTGGGAATTGGATTCAACCTGGCGCTGTCCAGCTGGCTTTTCTTAATGCCAGAGCCCGCCATGAGGCAGACAGAATTCGGAAATGGACCAAGGAGATACTCCCTGGGTAAGGTCAGAGCCGATTTCGCTTTTATGGAAATCGGGTATCGCCTCAGCCTCAATGGGTCGCTTTCACGCGGACGCCTGCGACAAAAAAGAGGTTTTAACACTGTTTCGAAACTAAATTGCTACCGAAAGCAGAGCTTGTATCGGCTAAAATATCTTCCAAGGCTTCTGACATGTTTCAGTTTTTGGTTGGAAGCGACTGTGGATGAAGTTGATGCTGTCTTACATTGCCAAACGAATTGTCCTTTTGCTTTTTAGCGGTGCTGTGTGCTCGCTTGGTATTTCCGTTTCGGCATCCGACTTGGATGCGGTGGATTCATTGTTCGGGTCAAGTTGTCGCGAATGCCACTCTGGCAATCAACCGAGTGGCGATTTCCAAATCCCATCTAGGATTGACGATCTGACACAGCCAATCGAGACGATGCCTTGGGAACGCATTGTTCGCAAACTGCGGGCAGGACAAATGCCACCGCCCGACGCATTGCAACCACCAGCGGAGTTATTGGCCAAAACAAAACAGTTGCTTGAAAACTGGCTCGACGAAGCGGATGCTCGTTGGCCGGTCGCTGGCAAAGTCGATTCGATAAAACGAATGACTCGAGCTCAATATCAAAATGCTATCCGCGACCTTTTGCAACTCGAAGTGGATGCCAAAGATTGGTTGCCCAAAGATGAATCGAGCCACGGTTTCGACAATATTACGGTAGGCGAGCTGACACCGATTCTAGTGCAGCGCTCTTTGTCGGCCGCGCAAGCGATTAGTCGATTGGCCGTTGGTGGGCAAGGTCTCGGGCCAGTTGGCGCGACGATTCGAATTCCCCCGGATCGAAGTCAGGAGTCGCATGTTGATGGACTTCCATTCGGCACGCGCGGAGGGACGTTGATTCCATACAATTTCCCCCGAGATGGTCGCTATGAAATTCAATTGCGACTGACGCGTGATCGCGATGAAAAAATTGAGGGACTTACGAGACCACACTCGCTGGATATCCTCATCGATCGAAAATTGGAGCATCGTTTCGCGCTCGTGCCGCCAGCCGATCGCCAAGATTACACCTTGTCTGACGCTCATTTAAAAACGTCGATCTATGTTTCGGCTGGGCAACATGATCTCGGCGTTACGTTTCCACAATCCGGTGACTCTTTGCTGGAAATCAAACGACAACCCTTCGATGCAGCCTATAACCGCCATCGTCACCCGCGTATGAATCCGGCACTTTTTGAAGTCTCTATTGTTGGCCCTTTTGGTGAATCCAAACCCAACCGAACGGCAAGTCGCATTCGGATCTTCGAAGAGCCGTTTGTTACTGCCGATATAGATCGCAACGCAACGCTTAAACCTCGCGATCAAGCTGAACGGATCGTGCGTCATCTATTGCGACTCGCTTATCGACGTGAACTAGTCGATGAAGACGTAAAGACTCCACTCCGGTTTTTTGATCAGGCTTGGCTCGGTTCCGATGTGCAGAAGGATTCGCAAACCGAATCCACGACGAAGTTGCTCGGAGACAATCAAGCTCGATTCGAGAACGCGATTGAATCGGCCATCACAGCGATCCTCGTCAATCCGAATTTTTTGTTGCGAATCGAAGGTCGCGAAGGCAAAGAATCCGATACCCGCGATGAGCCAGTTCCAATAACGAATTCCGAATTGGCTACGCGATTGTCGTTCTTTCTTTGGTCGAGTATTCCCGATCGAGAGTTGCTAGATGTTGCGAAGAACCCCGACGGTGAAGCTTCGCTTTCGAATCGCGAGGTATTAAAACAACAGGTCGATCGAATGCTCGATGATCGTCGATCCAAGTCGCTCGTCACCAACTTTGCCACGCAATGGCTCTATCTAACGAATCTCGAAGCAACGACCCCTGACCTTCGGATGTTTCCCGACTTTGACGACAATCTTCGACAAGCATTCCGACAAGAAACGGAATGGTCCGTCCATGATATTTTCGACAATAATCGGAGCTTGCTGGAATTACTTCGATCGAAAAAGACTTTTGTCAACGAACGGCTCGCCAAGCACTACGGGATTCCCGGTATTGTCGGCAGCCATTTTCGCCCTCTGGAAGATGCAAATGCATATGGCCGCGGGGGGCTACTTCGCCAAGGAAGTATCTTGACCGTGACCTCGTATGCGAATCGGACTTCGCCTACCAATCGCGGCAATTGGATTCTCAAGAACTTGGTCGGGACACCGCCACCGCCACCGCCACCGAATGTACCAGCCCTCGGCGAGAAAAAGACCACGACCGAATCGCTTTCCGTTCGCGAAAGACTGGCAATGCATCGAGCCAATCCTGCCTGTGCTTCGTGCCACAATCTGATGGACCCGGTCGGATTTGCATTGGAGAATTATGATGCATTGGGTCGAATGAGAACACTGGAAGACGGCCAGCCAATTAACGCGACAGGTACGATGCCGGATGGTGCGGATGTTGAAAACCTCGGGGATCTTGAAGAAAATCTTCTCAAGCGGCCGGAGGTTTTTGTCGGTACAATAGTTGAGAAGTTAATGGTCTTTGCCCTCGGCAGAGGCCTCCTACCCACCGATGGCCCGGAGATTCGACGCATCGTCAATCAGTCGGCCGAACATGAGTATCGATTTCGATCGATTGTGCACGGCATCGTGTCCAGTCGACAATTTACGATGAGGGATCCCGAATGAGTTTTCATCGCAAAGCACTTTCCCGAAGAACAGTTCTCCGGGGCTCCGGAGCGACATTGGCTCTTCCGCTTCTCGATGCGATGATTCCTGCGCTTACCGCCACCGAATCGACCCCGGCCGCCAGCAGCCGACTTCGCCGGCTCGGTTACTACTACGTTCCGATGGGGTACAACCCGAAGGAATGGACGCCTCAAGGCGAATCGCTCGATAACCTGCCGTCGAGTCTGTCTCCGCTTCAAGACTTGCAGAAAGATATTTGTGTCCTGAGTGGGATGGATCTGCAGAACGCGTATCCCGGTTCCCATGCGACTTCCAACTCCGCATTCTTGAGCGCTGCACGTGCCAAACTTACCGAAAGTACCGACTACTATCTCGGGACAACGGTCGATCAGATCGCTGCGAAGCAACTTGGATTGGCGACACCGCTCCCGTCTCTCGAATTGTCGATGGATTTAGTATCGACCATTGGCCAGTGCGATAACGGTTATGCTTGCGTCTATCAGAACAACATTTCATGGTCCTCGCCAACGACCCCGCTTCCTTCGGAAGCGCATCCGCGATTGGTTTTCGAAAGCCTCTTCGGTGAAGGAGGAACCGCCCAACAACGCCGCGCCATGTTGAAACAACGGGCAAGCCTGCTCGATTCGGTTACCGAAGAAATGCATCGGTTGCAGAGCCAGCTCGGTGCCGCCGATCGAAATCGAGTTGAAGGTTACCTTGAAAGCATTCGCGATGTCGAACGACGGATTCAGAAGGCCGAAGCCGCCGTCGACGAGAATCCGCTTCCTGATTTGGATCGTCCGGTCGGAGTACCATCGGCGTATGCCGACCACGCTCGCTTGATGTTCGATCTTCAGCTCTTAGCCTTTCAAGGTGATATGACACGCGTCATCACCTTTCAGCTAGCTCGCGAAACAAGCACACGAACCTATCCGGAAATCGGAGTTCCCGACCCACATCATCCGATAACACATCACGGAAAGAATCCGGAAAAACTTGCCAAAGTTGCTAAAATCAATCAGTTCCATGTTTCGCTTTTCGCCGAGTTCTTGAACAAACTCAAGGCCACCCCCGAAGCTGACGGAAACTTGCTCGATCATTCTCTACTGCTCTATGGGAGTGGGATGGGCGATCCCGATCGTCACGACCACTCGGACCTTCCCATTGTTTTGGCTGGTGGAGCCGCTGGTCGCATGCAAGGCGGTCGTCATATCAAGTTTGACCAGCCGATGCCCCTTTCGAATCTTCACCTAACGCTGCTCAATCAAGTTGGGGTTCCTTTAGAGCGATTCGCCGATAGCACTGGCAAGATCGATCATCTCTTCGATCCCGTTACGCTCTAGACAAATTTATAGTCATGTGTCACCGACGATGTTGCCGTCAGTGTCGCCCTTCACTCCGTGAAGGTAGCGTGCGCGACGAGCGACCTAGGCCAAAACAAATCACCGTAGAATCGCTTGTCCAAATAAATTCTCTGGCTATCCTCGCAACGTCGGTAATCCTGGAGCGAATTGCGACGCGAACCATTTCGTAACGTATTGGGAATCTTTGCAAATGCTGTCTGCTTTCCAGAAACAAAAGAACGGCGGAATCGTCTTTCAAACTCAGTTGCTCGGTTGCCTACTCGTCGTTTCGTCGACATGGTCGTTGTTGCGTGGTGCCGACCTCGCGACCAAGATTGTGAACGAGCGTTCGCCGACTGAGCTGCAACTGGTCGATGCGATCGAACGCAAACAATGGCCGGATGTTGAGCGCATACTCAATCGTTCAAGCGATGAACTTTCCAAGCAATTGACCTATGTTCAGCCGGATGGGATGACAGCCCTTCATTGGGCGGTGTTTCATCAAAAGTCAGAACTCGTGGGGAAATTGTTGCTGGCCGGAATTGAATGCGATGTGGCAACGAAATACGGAATCTCGCCACTGACGATCGCTTGCACCCAAGGGGCGGACGAAATTGCAAAGCAGCTGCTGGATGCTAACGCGGACGAAAACTACCGGCTGGCCGGAGATGAGACATTGCTCATGCTGGCAGCGCGCCAAGGGAACCCAAATACCGTTAGGCATTTGCTTGACCATGGGGCCAAGCTGAATGAGGGCGATCAAAAAGGACAGACAGCGCTCATGTGGGCCGCTTCGGCTGGAAATGATCAAGCCTTACAGGTATTGATCGATCATGGTGCCGACTTGAACTCAAGTCTCAAGTCGGGTTTCACCGCGATGATGTTCGCCGCAAGGGATGGCAAAATGAATTGCGTTCATCGATTGCTCGACGCGGGGGTCGACATCCAGTCTGTTTTTTCGGATTCGAAAGACCAAGGTCGCGGTCCTCGCTTGGGAATGTCGGCCTTGATGATGGCGGTGGAAAGTGGTCACTTCGAACTCGCCTTGGATTTGATTGAACGTGGAGCCGATCCGAATGATGATCGCAGCGGATTTACGCCCCTTCACGCGATCACTTGGGTTCGCAAGACGAAGAGCGGTGATGATGTCGAAGGCGATCCGGCACCGCGCGGCTCGGGCTCATTGTCGAGCCTCGATTTCGTTCGCAAGTTGATCGCCGCTGGAGCTGATGTGAACTTTGCCATTCGCAAAGCCAGCCCTCCAGGCCGCGGAAAGCTGCACATGCAAGGGGCAACCCCGTTGTTGTTGGCCAGTAAGACGGCTGATTTACCGCTGGTCAAGCTCTTGATTGAACATGGAGCAGACGCTCACTGCCAAAACGCGAACAAAACGACCGTTGTTTTAGCGGCGGCTGGCATTGGAACGACTTCGGTCGATGAAGAGCCTGGTACAAGTAGCGAAGTTATTGAAACGTTGGAGTTCTATAACTCGCTTGGTCTTACCATAAACGATATCGATCGGAATCTTGAATCGGTCATGCATGGAGCTGCATATCGATCTTATCCTGCCGTAGTGGAATGGCTCGCCGCGCACGGCGCTACTCCCGACGTTTGGAATCACGAAAACAAGCTTGGTTGGACTCCCTTTGAAATTGCCAAAGGCTCGCGCATTGGAAGCGTCAAACCCAATCCACTCGTTCACGCCGCGCTCGAACAAGCAATGCAAGTCAGGTAAAAGCGAATCGAAACCATCGAAACGGTCTCCCTTCGTCCCCGACCCATCTTTTATAAGAATGCATTGGTCTATACGCACCTTTGCTCATTTCAACCTTCACCCTCACCTTGGAAGGGTCGAAGCCGAGGGACGATGCTTAGGGTAGGGTGCGAGTAGCGTTAGTAACCGTTGCCCTCCCCTCGCTGCGCTCGACCCTCCCGCAAGCGGGAGGGTGAAGATGTGCAGCGTCCAATGCGCAAGAATGGTCGAGCGCAGGAGATGCTCGTAATATGGCACTCGCAATATGGCACTCACTGTGGCACTCGCAATATGGCACCGTAGGTGAAAACGAAGGATGCGGCACCGATTCTCATCGTCTCCGTGTTTCAAAATTTACGCGGATACTTCCGTCGAAAAAATCAGTTTCGCGTTGGCCAATCGAGTTGGTTCAGGCGGCTGAGGCCGAGGATGAGCGATTGAGTTCCGAGCCTTCCATCGCCCTGGTCTTTCAAGGATCGATAAAGCTGCTCGCAGACTTCGAGTCCTGGCAGCTTGAGATTCATTCGCTTAGTCTCCTCAATCGCGATGGCAAGATCTTTGACGAAGTGCTCGACATAGAAGCCTGGAGCGAAATCGCCTCGTAGAATACGTGGGCCAAGATTCGAAAGGGACCAGCTACCAGCGGCACCGGATGAAACGGAGACTAGGGCGTTTTCGACGTTTAGCCCGCTTCGATAGGCATAGATCAAGGCTTCGCACATGCTCACCATAATTCCCGCAACGAGGATTTGATTGGTGAGTTTGCAGTGTTGTCCAGCGCCAGCAGCCCCATGATACTGAATCGTCTTACCCATCAAATTCCACAGGGGAATCAGCTTCTCAAAGGCAGCTTCGTCGCCGCCGACCATAATCGAGAGCCTTGCTTCCCTCGCGCCCACGTCACCACCGGAAACCGGTGCATCCAAGGCGTACACGCCTCGTGAAGAAGCTACTTGAGCAATCTCAACCGCCAAGCTGGGTTGACTGGAAGTCATATCGACTAAGATGCTACCTGAATGCAAACCGACTAGGACTCCCTCGCGACCAAGAATTGTCTCGCGAACGTCAGTTGGAAAGCCGACCATCGAAAAAACCACGTCGCTCGCTTCGGCGACAGCTTTGGGCGAGTCAGCCCATTTGGCTCCTAGCTCGATCATGGAATCGGCTTTGCTCTTGGTGCGATTAAAGACGGTAACTTGATACCCTGCTTTCAAGAGGTGTCCGCACATACTGCGTCCCATAACGCCTGTGCCGATCCAACCGATGCGAGTCGATTGCGGTGTGATCATGACCAAATTCCTGCAGCGTGAAGTGTCTTTTGAACTTGCCCCGACCAATCGCGATTTGCGGCTGGAGACGCAGGGCTGGGGTGGAGAATGCGTATCAAAGTAAAATTAGGCTTAACGAGCTGAGTATCGATACAACGTTGAGCACATTGCTCCGCAAAGCCGCCCACGCCGATGAAGTAACGCGGCTTCAAAAGGCGAATCATTTCAGCCAGATGACGATCGCAATGCTTCTCGAGTGGCTCGCGAACCGAAGTTGGGAACTTGTCGGGAGTCAGATTACGAGCCCCCTCATCCATGAAGGCCAACGGACAATAGTTGACAATGAAGTTTTTCGCGAAGAAATGTTCTGGTGTTTGATAGCGATCTGCAAACAAGCCCCACAATCGCTTGCCTGAAACTTCGGATCGCTTGCAAGCCAATCCTTCGATCGGACGTTTCGGATGAATTGTTTTCGGTTGTTTTGCCAATGAAGCGATCTTCAGCCAATCGCGAACGGCCGCGACTTCCCCGAAAGGAACACCTGTTTGGACCATGCCCCACGGCCCCGGATTCATCCCCATATACAGGCAGTCAATCTCCGCCGAGACAAACCGTGTGACATATTCGGAATAGGCATCCCAAGCGTAATCCAATGGGTTATATACCCATGGAGCGACGCTTGAAAAATCAAGTTTGTTCAAAGCCAGCCGAAGTTTCTTTCCAGCGGCCAAAACTTGTTCGACGATCGCCTCTCGATTGCTCATCGAGCGGACTACTTTTTGCGCAAGATAAAAACAGCGTCCACAAGATCATTGTTGAAGGCTTGTGGTTCTTTGATGTCGTACCAAAAGTCGAAGACGCCAGCGACTTCGAAAGCGGGGACACTCACAAAAAGTGTTTTCAACTGACGATGCGAATAGGTTCTCAGTGTGAACTCGTCACTCACGCGAATGGGGGAATCTTCGCCATGACGAATCGTCATTGTAATACGAAGCTTCTCTAAACGTTGCCGAGGTTTGGCGTCGGCGACGGTCAAGTTGAAGTTAACCTTGGTCTTGCCTCGCGTTGCTTTCCACCGCTCGGTTCCGTAAAGGTCGGCGTCGGATGGCAGGAGATGAAGGCCGAGGATATAGATACCGCCGGTTCGCAAACTATTCGCGACGCATTGCAAGTGGCTTTGGGCCGCTTCTTCATTGAGTAGGTGTCGGAAGGTGTTGATCGTATTGAAAGCGCCATCAAACGGGCGTTTAAACGCAAACTCGGTCATGTCGCCTTGAATGAGCGTCGCTTTGAGGTCGCGTTTATCGAGCTGTTCTTGGCAATAATTGAGTGCGTTCTTGTTGAGATCCATGCCGGTTACGTTGTAGCCTTGACCGGCCATGGCATGTACCAAACGACCGCTCCCGCAGCCGGGTTCTAAAACCGACTTTACGGGACGATCACAAAATTTGGCGAACGCCTTCTTAAAGAAGCGGACTTCGCGGGCTGTGTCATCGCGAAAGCCGAGATCGTAATATTGCGGGAAATCGTACCAGGATGGCTTGGTATGCGATTGTTTTGAAAGTGTAGTCATTGAGCTTGAAATCGAGTGTAGTCGGAGCCGTCGCTTAAATGATTAGCGACGGAAGAAACGATGTATCGAACCGGGAACCCGAAAGATTATCGCGAATATCAGCGACCCCGTTTTCTTGGCGTTGCTTTTGGGCACGCGAACAGTAAGAGTCGGACGGATCTCATGGAGGGCGCGACTTTACCACCGAATGTATTCGAATCGTTCACCGACTTTTCATCAAGCTCAACTGACGAATCAGGGCATTATTTGCTCGCCTGACTATTTTGTGCTCATCAAGGATCCTGTGGATGGGTGTGCAAGCTAGCTGCAGCCATGCGCGAAATCCTTGCAGCCCTGATCGTCCCCCGAAAATGCCAGAATTTCTTTACGGCAACTTCTTTTCCGCAAAAGCGACTCATGCGGATTGTAGGCCCGCATAGCAAGCCGCAACCGCCCAACGTGCATTGCATGCCAAACGTTTTGGCACTCGGACTGCTTAATTAACCAGATGTTCTCGGGTGGTTCAATTTTGTCCGGTCGCAAGGTGTTCTCAATGAAACGCATCTCTCCAATCAAGGAACAGTCATGAAATCTAAGGTTTCCACAGTAAATACGCTTTCGCGTCGAACGATCGTCAAGGGAGCCGTCGCGGGGGCCGGAGCAGTGGTTTTAATGCCAAACTTCGTCCCAGCGATATACGCCTCCGATGCACCTGAACAATCGAAACTGAACTTCGGATTCATTGCTCTGACGGATTGTTCTCCGTTCGTAATTGCTCATGAGAAGAACCTCTTTAAAAAATACGGATTAGCATCAACCCCAGTGAAGCCAGCTAGCTGGGCGGCCGTCCGCGATTCATTGGGAAAAGGCGACATCGATTGCACGCATATGCTTCTAGGGATGCCTATTGCCAGCACCATGGGAATAGGAGGCGTTAAGCCTCTTCCAATGATCGTACCTTGGATCGTTAACCGAAATGGCCAGGCTATTACACTCAAAAACGACTTGAAAGGCAAAGTTGCCGGGGATCCAAAAGCATTGAAGCCTTTTGTGGATGAAGCCAGCAAAAAGGGTCAGAAGCTCACTTTCGCCATGACCTTTCCACCGGGAACACATGCCATGTGGATCCGTTACTACCTAGCCGCTGGTGGAGTTCATCCAGATAAGGACGTAGACCTCATTACGATTCCACCGCCACAAATGGTTCAGAACATGAAGGTCGGCAAGATGGACGGCTTCTGTGTTGGCGAGCCCTGGAATGCACGAGCGATAGCAGAAGACGTCGGCTACACGTCGGTTGCAACGCAAGAAATTTGGAAGGACCACCCTGAAAAGGTCTGTGCCTTTACACAGGAGTTCGCTGAAAAGAATCCGAAAACGGTCAAAGCAGTTCTGAAAGCGCTTCATGAAGCCAGTGTATGGCTTGACGATCTCAATAATCGAGCCGAACAGTGTGATATCGTCGCGCGAGATGCCTATATCAAGTGCGAGAAATCTCAGATTCTCGGGCGACTCATGGGCAAATACGACTATGGCGATGGTCGCACCAAAGAAGATTCAAGCTACATGATCTTCAACAGTCGCAACTGCAACTTCCCTCAGCCTGCGTACGCCAAATGGTGGCTCACGCAACTTCGTCGATGGGGTTTAACCGAAGGTGTGCCAGATTACGAAGGCATTGCAAAGACAGTCATGCAGACCTCGATCTACGAAGAAGCGATGAAAGAGATCGGATATTCCCATGGCGGTCTCGACAATTCTCCATGGACAATGTTCGACGGCGTAGCCTTCGATCCAAAGGCTGATCTCGAAGCTTATGCCAAAGCTCCAATTAACAACTTGAAAGGTTGAAATGAACGCAACAAAGCTCAAAAATTTTATGATCGACAGTGTTATGCTACCGTCCATCGGGATTGCGGCTTGCATTGGACTATGGAGCTTGTTGGCTTGGCTAACGTATGACGCGAAAGCGGGTGTGAGCGATTTTCCATCGCCTTGGGCGACATGGCAAAGCAGCGCAAAGTACTTTGCGCAGCCTTTCACCAGCAACAGAAGCGAAGGCTTTGACGGCATCGGACTCGAAATCTGGCGATCGTTGCAACTGGTGGGCATGGGCTATGGGATGGCCATTCTGGTAGCGATCCCAATCGGATTCCTGTTAGGTGGAAGCTATCGCTTCGCGAGAATGTTCGATCCAATTTTTCAGATTTTGCGCCCAATCTCGCCGTTGGCTTGGTTTCCACTGGCTGGTTTGATTGTCGTCGCGATTCGACGTTATAACAAAGAAATCGACGCGACGCAGTTGCAGTGTATTTTCACGATCGCTATGTGTTCGATTTGGCCAACCATTTTGAATACGGCGGTTGGAGTACGTGCCATTCCGCAAGACTATCTCAACGTTGCCAAGGTATTGCGACTATCGCCTTTGAAGCTTTTCTCGAGAGTGCTTCTCCCTGCGACCATGCCCTACATGTTTACCGGATTTCGTTTGAGCCTTGGGATTGCTTGGTTGGTAATCGTCGCTGCTGAAATGCTTTCCGGAAAAAATGGCATCGGTGCGTTTGTGAACAATCAATATCAGTCTGGAACTTACGGACCGATGATCGCGGCGGTGATCATGATTGGCTTAGTCGGCTTCGTTTTGGACAGAATCATGAACGTCGTTGAGAAGAACGCCATGTTCATACTGTCGATTCCCGCTCGACTGAAAAGACATTTCGAAACGGTACGGGCCAAGAATCCCGTGCGGATGCCTATTTCAAGCCCTGTACAAGCTTTGAAGGAGACGCCGGATGTCGCTACTTGAGTTGCGTAACGTCACCAAGGGATATGGCAAAGGATCTCTTCGAACAGAAGTACTCCACCATGTAAATTTGTCGATTCATGACGGCGAATTTGTCTCGGTGGTGGGCTACTCGGGGACTGGCAAGACGACTTTGGTGGCGACCTTGTCGAGCCTACGCCTACCCGACAGCGGTGACGTTCTCTTCAAGGGGCAACGGGTCACGATGCCGGGGCCCGATCGCGGTGTCGTCTTTCAGAATTACTCGCTCCTACCATGGTTGACCGTTCTGGACAACGTGCACTTCGCCGTGCAGCAAGCTATGCCCGATATGGCTACCGCCAAGCAGCTGGCACACTGTGAGAAATATATCGAGATGGTAAATCTGACTCACGCTAAACATAAAACGCCGAATGAGCTGTCGGGCGGAATGCGTCAGCGGGTATCGCTCGCTCGCACGCTTGCGACAAAACCCGAAGTCTTGCTGATGGATGAGCCTCTGTCAGCCTTAGATGCACTTACTCGTGCCACTCTTCAACGGGAAATCGTTTCCATTTGGGAAAAGGACCGTCGAACGGTCCTACTGATCACGAATGATGTCGATGAAGCCATCCTCATGTCGGATCGCGTTATACCATTGCTCCCGGGCTCCAGCGGAGGTGCAACGCTTGGCGAATCCTTTGTTGTCGATATCCCTCGACCGCGAACACGCGAATCGGTCACCCATCATGCGTCGTATCGCAGGTTAAAGCGAACGATCATCGACACATTGACCTCGGCTCGCAAGAAAACACTGGAAGCCGAACTGGAGACGGTGGCATGAATAGCAAATTCCTCGAACTCTGGCGTTTGAAGAAACAATTCAAGACCGATAAAGGGATCTTCGTGGCGGTCCGAGACTTCTCCGTTCATGTCGCCGAAGGCGAATTCATCTCGATTATCGGTCATAGTGGTTGTGGAAAAAGTACCCTCTTGTCGATGGTTGCAGGTCTGCATGAACTCGACGCGGGCGGCATCATTTTGGACAACAAAGAAGTTCTCGGGGCCGGGCCAGATCGAGCCGTTGTTTTTCAGTCACCCAATCTTCTGCCATGGATGACGGCGCTCGAAAACGTCACCATCGGCATCGAACAAATCAAACCAACTCTTTCGCATTCCGATCGTGCCGAGATCGCGATGCAATGGCTGAAACGAGTCGGCCTTGGCCGAGCCGGTCATAAAAAGCCAAGTGAACTAAGCCAGGGGATGCAGCAGCGAGTTGGGATCGCCCGTGCCTTTGCGCTCGAACCCAAAATGCTGTTGCTCGACGAACCGTTCGGGATGCTTGATTCCTTAACGCGTCTCGAACTTCAAGATGTTTTGCTCGACGTTTGGTCGACCCATCGCATTACGACTTTGATGGTAACCCACGACGTCGATGAAGCCGTCACGTTGAGCGATCGAATCATCATGATGACGAACGGACCGGCCGCGACGATTGGTGACGTTTTGACAATCCCATTCGAACGACCACGCGAACGTGCAACCTTATTGGAAGATCCCGAATATACGGGCTACCGCGACGCTGTGATCTCGTTCCTCGATCATCCTGAAGAGAAAAGCGCCGAAATTCAGGCGGTTGCCTAGTTCACCATCGTTCGATTGCGCATGTCTGCTCCATTACCCTTAAACTATTCAACCCAACCAGCTTCGTTTGACGGTTTGTTAAACGATTTGTTGCAGCAGCAATCTCGGTTCAGCGCCGTTGAGATGTTCGCGAACTGGCACGACGAGCAGGCACATACCCACGAACTGGCGCCTCATTATTCAGTCTTGATGCCAGCTTCACCATTGAAGGCCGGCGAACAATACGCATTCGAAGTGGATCTCGATGCGTGTAGTGGGTGCAAAGCGTGTGTAGTGGCTTGTCATAATCTCAACAACCTTGAGTCGGACGAAACCTGGCGAAAAGTCGGTTGCCTCACCAGCAAGGAAAGCGAAATCAAAGCGTTTCTTCCGGTTGCCATGCCGGTCGTTCAGCACGTCACCACGGCTTGTCATCATTGTGTGGATCCGGGTTGTTTGAGCGGTTGCCCAGTCAAGGCCTACGAAAAGGATCCGCTCACCGGCATCGTGAAGCATCTCGACGATCAATGCTTTGGTTGCAAGTATTGCACGATGATGTGCCCCTACGAAGTACCGCAATACAGTGCGACCCTTGGAATTGTTCGCAAATGTGATATGTGTCATCAACGTCTCGCGAACCAAGAAGCACCGGCTTGTGTCCAAGCTTGTCCCAACAAAGCGATTCGCATTCAGTCTGTGGAAACGGCGGTAGTTCGTCAGAGAGGAGCATTGATCGAGGCGGCTCTTCTTCCAACGGCTCCGCCGAATTCCATTACGCTACCAACAACTCAGTTTGTATCGAAGCGAACGATTCCGGCCAGCGTCGTATCGATGGAAACCGTTCGTGACGAGCCGCACGACGGTCACGTTCCGTTGGTTGGCATGTTGGTTCTTACGCAAGCGAGTGTTGGTTTGTGGCTGATGATTGCGTTGTCGCTTGCGATTAAGGTTGCATCGACCATCGAACTCAGGCTCGCCTCGATCATCGCTACGTCGCTTGGCGTCGTCGGAGTTCACCTAGCCCTTCTCCATCTTGGCCGACCTCAACTCGCCTATCGAGCCTTCCTCGGATGGCGAACGAGTTGGCTCAGCCGCGAAGCGATTGCTTTTGGTGTTTACATGGCTGCTGCCAGCGTAGCTACGATCGCAATCCTTTTTGCCGACGTGACGAGCGATTGGCTTGGCGCGACCGCAATTATATTGCTCACCATGACGGTAGCCTTGATCGGCATCGCTGGGGTTTTCTGTTCGGCAATGATCTACGTCGCGACACAACGGGAACTTTGGAACAAGCGACGAACACTCAGCGGGTTCTTGGGAACGTTGGTCGCGCTCGGACTATCGCTCGCGTCGCTAACAACAAATTCAGACATTTGGGGCACGTTCGCCTTGCTCACTTGTATCGTCACCGCTGCTACCTTCGCCCCTCAATTCATCGACGTCGCACGGAGTTCCTCTTCTTCCTCCCCCTCGCCCCGCTTCGGGGAGAGGGGGCCGGGGCGTGAGGGGTTAAGCCTTGCGTCGCCTCAGTTCCCTCACCCCAGCCCTCTCCCCCGCAAAGCCGGGGGCGAGGGAGCAAACGAAGTTCAACCAGCAGACTTCTCCAGCCGTTCCGGCCAGCTCATCACGAAGCATCTCGCTCGTCCATGGTATTTGATGTGGTTTTGCTTCTTGGGAGCCGTCGTTTGTAGCGGATTGGTATACGTTACCACCGGAAACGCAACACTCTTTGGAGTCTTGTCCGTGGTCTTTTTTTTCGCGTCACACTTGATCCATCGCTGGATCTACTTCAGTGCAATCGTCACCTATCGCATGCCAGGAGCGAGCACATGATCAAGAATCTATTGCCTGTGCTCCATCAAAAAGGAGGGCCACTTACCGAACAACTCGTTCTCAGTCCTCAAACCTATGGTCTCGGTTCCTTACCCATCGATCAAATCCCCGACTCGACGACAACAGCCGTATGTGGGTACTGTTCGACCGGTTGCGGATTAAAGATTCATCTCAAGGACGGCCAAGCAATTAACCTGACGCCATCGGTAAAGTATCCAGTCAATCTGGGGATGGCTTGTCCAAAAGGCTGGGAGGCACTGCGTGTTCTCGAATCCGATGATCGAGCAACGTCGCCTCTTTTGAGACAAGCTGACGGATCGAAGCAACCCGTTTCTTGGCAAGACGCAATCGATATTTTTTGCGATCGATTCAAAGCGATCCAAAATCAATATGGAAATGAAGCCGTCGCGTTCTTAAGCACTGGGCAAATTCCTACCGAGGAGATGGCCTTTCTAGGCTGCCTAGCCAAGTTCGGCATGGGTTGGAAGCATGGAGATGCCAACACACGGCAATGCATGGCCACATCGGTAGTAGCCTACAAGCAATCCTTCGGTTTCGATGCTCCACCCTTTACCTATTCGGATTTTGAAGCCAGCGACACCCTTGTCTTTGTCGGTGCCAATCCTTGTATTGCTCACCCGATTATGTGGCAGCGGGTTTTGAGTAATCCAAACAATCCCGAAATCATTGTCGTCGATCCACGTCGTACCGAAACGGCCATGAATGCGACCGAGCATCTCGCTATCTATCCGAAGAGCGACCTGGCCTTGCTGTATGGATTAGCCAAATTGTTGATCGAAATGAAAGCGATCAAGCAGGATTACATCGACGCAAATACGACCGACTTCGAAAGTTTCAAGCAGCATGTTCAAGCGTTTGATCTCGAGCGGGTTGCGGCTGAGACGGATGTTTCAGATGAACAGCTAATTCGAGTCGCTAAGAAAATCGCGAATTCTCAGCGAGTTTCATTTTGGTGGACGATGGGGGTCAATCAATCGTATCAAGCGGTGCGAACTGCCCAAGCCATCATCAATCTAGCGTTAATGACTGGCAATATGGGGCGTCCTGGTACGGGTGCCAATAGTATCACCGGCCAATGCAATGCGATGGGCTCGCGATTGTTTAGCAATACAACAAACTTGTTCGGCCATCATGATTTTGCGAATCCAACGCATCGCGCAAAGATTGCAGACGTGCTCGCGATTCCAGAAGGGAGAATTCCTACCGACAGTGGTTTGGCCTACGACCAAATCTTGTCGAATATCGAAACGGGATCGATTCGCGGTCTTTGGGTCGTCGCGACGAATCCTTCGCATTCCTGGATCAATAGCCCTCGAGCTCAAAAGATCCTTGCGAAGCTCGATTTTCTCGTCGTGCAAGATATGTATTCGAATACCGAGACGGCCAAGTTTGCTCACTTGATATTGCCTGCCGCTAGCTGGGGTGAGAAAGAAGGGACTTTTATCAACAGCGAGCGACGCATCGGGTTGCTGAAACGAGTCAAGAAAGCTCCGGGGCAGGCATTGGCAGACTATTCCATTTTTCGGCTGATTGCAAATCGCTGGGGTTGCGGCGCGATGTTTGAAAAATGGGTCAGCCCGGAAGCCACGTTCCAACTCTTGAAACAAGCTTCGCGAGGCCAAGCCTGTGATATTACGGGTATCGATGACTATGCGATGATCGATCGTTGCGGTGGCATTCAGTGGCCTTACACAGCCTTCGAAAGATCGTTGAGCGACACGCCCGCTCAAGAACGACGACTCTTCAGTGACGGAAAGTACTTTCATCCAGATCAAAAAGCCAAATTTCTATTCGTAGAGCCTACCGAGATGCCGGAACTTCCTGACGAAACGTATCCCTTTATTTTGCTGACAGGGCGAGGTTCTGTTAGCCAATGGCATACCCAATCTCGGACCAGCAAGAGCCCCATTCTCCGAAAACTCTATCCGGCAGACCCCTACGTTGAAATCCATCCCGACAATGCGGCTGAGCTGGATATCGAAGATCAGGCTTGGGTAACGATCCATAGCCGTCGTGGGTATGCGATCGTTCGTGCCGTCCTCACGACTTGTGTTCAACCTGACCAATTGTTCATGCCTATGCATGACGGACAAACCAATAACTTGACCCATGAGAAAGTCGATCCGTTTTCACGCCAGCCATCGTACAAAGACTGTGCCGTAGGAATTTTGCCGAGTGGAGGCATACGATGAACGCGCCAGCTGAATTTTCGAAAGAACAACAAGCCTACTTTCAAGGCTTGATGATGGGACATGACGTGGCGCGCAAGGTTCGCGGACTTCCCATCTTGAGTAGTTCTGGATCGCCCAACGGGACTTCGATTCAAATAGGGGGCGAAAAACCTTCGACCCACGTTGGTCATCTTCCAAAGAGTCATATGGAAGCCCAGAATCGCTTCGAATCGGCTGGAAAAAAACTGGTCCCGGAAGAAGTTGCCAAACGCGAAAAAGACGGATTGGAAATGTGGAGTGAGATCGCGGATCGCTCTGCAAAAAGCGAGTTCCCGAAAGGGACTGACGTCTTCCTCACGAAGTACCATGGGCTCTTTTTCGTCGCACCCGCACAGAATTCCTACATGTGTCGTATGCGATTGCCAGCTGGAATCCTACGCGCCGAACAACTCGTGGGTGTCGCGGACATCGCGGACAATTTCGCGGGCGGTTTCGCCGATATTACCACGCGAGCCAATCTGCAATTGCGAGAGATTTCAGCTGCCAACGGGATTCATGTTTTGTCCGGACTTCGCGATCTAGGCATCGTGACCCAAGGTGCGGGCGCTGACAATATTCGCAATGTAACGTGTAGTACCCTTTCAGGGCTCGATCCAACCGAGTTGATCGAAACGCATGGCCTTGCCCGAGAGCTTCACTACTTCATATTGCACAAACGCGAACTATACGGCTTACCTCGCAAATTCAACATTGCTTTCGATGGCTCGGGCCGAATTAGCTCGCTGGCAGAGACAAATGACATTAGCTTTCATGCGGTGACGATCGACGAATCATCGGCCGACGAAACACTTCCAGCTGGTGTATATTTCTTGTTGGGACTCGGCGGCATCACTGGGCACAATGACTTCGCACGACCGACTGGCGTCCTCTGCAAACCAGAAGAATGCATCCGAGTTTGCGAAGCCATTCTGCGCGTCTTCATCCAGCATGGAAATCGGACTGATCGCAAAAAAGCCAGACTTAAATATGTGCTCGACGAGTTCGGTTTTCCCAAGTTCTTAAAGTTCGTAGAGGTCGAACTGGGGCAACCGCTTCGTTTCGTCGACCAAGCAAAATATAAACAACCAGACAACATTGATCGTTGGGCTCATGTCGGCGTTCACAGTCAGAAGCAAGCTGGACTCAAGTATGTCGGGGTGGTCCTGCCCGTAGGTCGGATGACGACAGAGCAGATGCGTGGACTGGCTAACATTGCTTCGCGCTATGGTAACGGTCAGCTTCGTTTAACGGTCTGGCAAAATCTGCTCATCACCGACGTGGCAGACGAAAATGTTGTTCCCGTCCAAAAGGCGTTGCAAGATCTCGAACTGGAATCCGACGCGTCCAGCTTTCGAGCCGGCTTAGTCGCTTGCACGGGTAATGCGGGTTGCAAGTTTGCAGCTAGCAACACAAAGGGACAAGCGATCGTGCTCGCCGAATATCTTGAAAGTCGATTCACACTCGATCAACCGATCAACATTCATCTCACGGGCTGTCATCATAGTTGCGCGCAACATGCAATCGGTGACATTGGCTTGATTGCCACGAAGGTGCCGGCAATCGTCGATGACGAAGAGACGATGGTTGAGGGCTACCATATTCTCGTCGGCGGGCGAACCGGACTCGATCCGAAAATTGGGACCAAAATCTTCGACTCGCTAGCGTTCGACGATGTTCCGATGCGCGTCGCAAGTCTCATTCAATTTTATCTCGACAATCGAGGTTCCGAGCAAACCTTTGCCGAATTTGCGACGGGTGCTTCGTGGCCATCGTCTGAAGAATTTATCGACTTGACAAGTTTTCATAATGCATAGCTTTTAAAGCGGAGTGACGATGCAACTGATTCCTGAATCCGCCCCATTTTCATCAGAGCAACGCGCTTGGTTGAACGGCTTCCTCGCCGGAATGATCGGGCTTTTAGACAACGAACAGGCCCGGGGCGGGAGTTCAGTAACTGCAGCTGCCGCCGCTTCACTACTGACCCCGCCCTCGGGTTTCGGACAGCCTAATATTCTCGGATCCAGCTCGGATGACGAATCGTTCCCTTGGCATGATTCGTCTCTTCCGATCGCCGATCGTATGAGGTTGGCGGATGGCAAACCGATGGAACGGCGGATGATGGCCGCCATGGCTCAGCTCAATTGCGGCACGTGTGGCTACTTGTGCAAAACCTATGCCGAAGCCATCACAACCGGTTCGGAAAAGAACCTTACATTGTGCTCACCCGGTGGTACCGAGACTGCAAAGATGCTCCGAACGCTCTTTAAGGAATCGCAAAGCAATGGGGGAACAAGTGGGGGCGCTGTTATGCAAGAGTGCAAGCCCGCCGACAAACCCGGCACGCGAAACAACCCAGTTAAGGCTCGATTGATCAGCAGTGATCGACTCAACCGCGAAGGTTCGGTCAAGGATACACGCCACGTTGCAATCGATCTATCAGGGACTTCATTGAAGTATCGTGTTGGGGACGCGCTCGGGATTTTGCCTAGCAACTGTGATGGGCTGGTCGCGAAGGTCATTACGGCCGCTAAGATAGACTCCAACATTCAAGTCACAATCGAGGGTGTAACGGCAAGACTGGGTGATACACTTAAGAATTGTTGCTTGAAAAGTATCTCCAGTGAACTCGTGGAGCGGGCGATCGAAACGGTCCGCAACCGTCCAAAACAAAATGGCTCGGTGGCCAAAGACACAGTTTTATTAGAGCGATTACAAGCCTTTCTGGACTCCGATGAATTCGACGCTTGGGATGTCTGCGAGTTTTTCGAGCACTTTGAGGATCTTCGACTGAGTGCAGAAGATGTTGTTTCTACGCTCGCGGCGATTCGACCACGACTCTATTCCATCGCGAGTAGCCAAAGCCTCTACGAGAACCAAGTTCACTTGACGGTCGGCCGAGTCGAGAGCGACATTCGCGGTCGAGCTCGTAAGGGTGTTGCATCGACTATGTTGGCTGATCGACTCAACGCGGGAGAAGCGATTCGAGTCTTCATCCAGCCATCGCACGGCTTTACAATTCCAGACGACCCGAATGCACCGATGATCATGGTAGGACCGGGTACGGGAATCGCCCCTTTCATGGCCTTTTTGCAACAACGCTTAGCCGACAAAGCCGCTGGCAAAAACTGGCTGTTTTTTGGTGATCAGCGGAAGGCTTTCGACTATCTGTATCAAGACCAACTTGAGGCCTGGCAGGAGGATGGCTTGTTGTCGCGACTCGATTTAGCTTTTAGTCGCGACAGTGATGCAAAAATTTACGTCCAGAATCGGATGAAAGAAAATGGCGCCGAACTCTGGTCATGGCTTGAGCAAGGTGGTTTTTTCTTTGTTTGCGGAGACGCTTCTAGGATGGCTGTCGATGTCGACAAGGCTCTTCATGAAATCATCGCCGAACATGGCAAAAAGACGCCGCAAGAAGCCAAACAGTACGTTGCCGAATTGACCAAGACCAAACGCTACGTCCGTGACGTTTATTAAGCTATCAAAAGAAAGGAGCAATTATCTGACGCTTTAGCCGCATCTTTCGCTAACGTGATTTGTTTTAGGAGGAAAATCGTCAACGACATCTAAAGAATGATCGACTTCCCGGGGCCACCGATCGCTCCTTCGCCTCTGTATTCTTTACAAGAAGCTTCTTCAGCGATCAAATTGGCTGGATGATTTTTCGAGCCACAAGCTTTTCCTCGATCTCGCCGTTTCAAATTCTCGGCTATGTCACTATCAGCCTCGCATTGAGTTGCCAATCACATGCGCTCGCACATTGGCCATCGATCGAACTCCATGCTCTTTCCCGTTTGGGGGGCTCGATTGGCACGAACTTCGAGGTCTCGGTTGCTGCCGGTGTCCATTTCGAAGAAGTCGATAGGCTGACGTTTTCAACCCAAGAACTTCTTGCAACCCTCGTCTCGGTTTCATCGACGCCCTATCGCGACGAGCCATCCATTGGGACCGGCCGCTTTCAAGTCTCGATTCCAGCTACGGCAGTTGAGGGATTTATTGAGGCCCGTGTGCAGGGGCGATTTGGTCTTTCCAATAGTCGACGCTTTTGGATCACCAAGGAACCTTGGCAAGTTGAACCGTGGAGGCTAACAAGTCCTACCAATGCTGCTGATCTAAAGCCCAACGTCATTCGCCAAGACCGCTTCGAGCCTAAGTATCGAAACTACTATCGGCTTGATGTCGATTCACCTAAGACAGTTCAGCTCGCGATTTTGACCAGCATTCTGGATTCGCAAGCTGAGCTCGAGGTCATTCTTTTGGGACCCGACGGACGAAAGGTAATGCCTCTCGATTCGGGAACGCACAACCTTGGATGGAGTTGGAAACTCTTACAGGCTGGACCCCATACGCTCGTTCTCAATGATCGGCTTTTCCGAGGTGGACTCGATTATGCCTACGCTTTGGTATGGAAAGATTTCCTCGAGTTAGAAAGCAATAGCCTTCTCGATAGATGGAGCGTGGTTACATCGCAAAGGCCTCCCGTCACGATTGCGCCAGACGATCGCGCTCGTTCGAAGCCTGAGCCAATGAGGCCGCATTTCACAACTCTTTCTTCTTCAAATTTGAGCCCCAAAACATTGACCTTACGTCCTCCCTGCCTGGACGCTCAGCGAATCCAACATTCTGAGTCAGACTACCCTAAGAATCAGCCCTGCTCGGCTCAAATTCCAGCGTTGATTGAAGGGGTATTCGACTTTAACCTGGATGAAGACTGGTTCGAAGTAGAACTGGCGGAGAATGAATCGATCGTGGCCGAAGTCGTTTCTGAACGAATGGGCGAACGAACCGATCCAGTTATGGCGGCATACAGCGTTTCCCAGGACGAAGCAAAAAACGAGACTCTTAAGTTAATCGTGAGAGCGGATGATCTCGAAGTCAGCAATGACCCGATGTCATTCTCGTCAAGAGATCCAATCGCCATTATTAAAGCAACACGCGGTGGCAAATATCGCATTCTCGTCCGTGACCAACAACGAATGAGTATCGGCATGGCTCGCTCTCGCTACGTACTTGAACTGCGCAAGCCAAAGCCTGGATTTCAATTGATGACCTATTGGGCCTATCCCGGACGCGACCGAACCAAGGCTAAAACCGTTTCGCCGACAATCATTGAAAACGGAGCCTTAGCCCTGGCCATGCGTGCCTATCGCTACGACGGTTGGTCGGGACCCATTGAAATTCGCGTGGAGAACATCCCTGACGCTTTTAAGCCAAAGACGACACTGCTCGCCGCACAGCAGTCGCTTGGGCACTGTATCTTTGAAGGAACGAAGAATGCTTTCGACGTGATTCCCAATCTCGAAGTGATTGGTTCTGCCAAGATTGAGGAACAACAGACGGAACGAACGGCAACCTCGTTTGAATACATCTGGGGTCCAAGCGAAACCTATCGAGCGCCGATCGTTCGGCTCGTAGATTCGCTTCCGATAGCCGTCGAGTCACGTGACCAGCTTCCGATTAAGGTCCAACTGGGTAGCGATTCGAATTCAACCATCGCGCGCGGCAGTAATGGCAAAATCCCGATCAAGGCCGAGAGAACTGAAAATGCCAAACAGCTCGTGACAGTTCGTCTTGTCGATCTACCATCCTCGGCGAAATCGAAAGATGTGAAGATCGAACCCGATCAATTTGAAGGCGAGGTCGAAATTTCCATTGCGGAAGCAACTCCGGTCGGTGACTACGTGATTTGGGCTCAGTGCGAAACCAAAGTCACAATGCCAACTAATCTGCAATCACTCGATCGTGCGAAGCAGCAGCTTTCAAAACTAGAACTACTCCAAAAAGAAACACCTGATAATGAGGAAGCTGAGATAGCCGCTGCTATCAAGAGCCTCAACGAACAGATTTCTAGCCTTCAAGAATCCAGCAAACCGAAATCCTACGACATACAGCTTCCGAGCAATCAATTCTTAATTCACGTCGTTGAAAAACAGTAAGAGCTCGAATTCCAACACTTCTCGCTGAACGCCACCAAACAAATTTTGATGCAAAAGGAATCCCGCTGGCTTGTCCAGCGGTTTGTT